>CAUSZI010000060.1:0-11942 GCA_963536045.1 uncultured Streptococcus sp. | reverse complement strand
TGGTCCTCTGGCTCTGGCCCTCATTCGCGGCAAGCTAGAAGAGCATGGACTTTTGCGCGATGCCAAGCTCTATGAAATCAATCAAAACACAGAACTGCAGTTCAAGCATCTGAAAGCTACTTTCTTCCGGACAACCCACTCTATTCCAGAGCCTTTGGGAATTGTCATCCATACGCCGCAGGGTAAGATTGTCTGTACCGGTGACTTCAAGTTTGACTTTACACCAGTCGGTGAGCCGGCAGACTTGCACCGTATGGCTGCTCTGGGTGAGGAAGGCGTTCTCTGTCTCCTATCTGACTCGACCAATGCTGAAGTTCCGACCTTTACCAATTCCGAAAAAGTGGTCGGACAGTCTATTATGAAGATTATCGAAGGTATCCACGGACGGATTATTTTCGCCTCCTTTGCCTCAAACATCTTCCGGCTCCAGCAGGCAGCAGATGCTGCTGTCAAGACCGGTCGTAAGATTGCGGTCTTTGGCCGCTCCATGGAAAAGGCTATTGTCAACGGGATTGAGTTGGGCTATATCAAGGTTCCTAAAGATACCTTCATCGAGCCAAATGAACTCAAGGACTATCCAGCTGGCGAAGTGCTGATTATGTGTACCGGAAGTCAGGGTGAGCCGATGGCAGCCCTGTCTCGGATTGCCAATGGTACCCACCGTCAGGTTCAACTGCAACCAGGAGATACAGTCATCTTCTCATCCAGCCCTATACCTGGTAATACGACCAGCGTTAACAAGCTGATTAACATTATTTCCGAAGCCGGTGTAGAAGTGATTCACGGTAAGATTAACAACATCCACACCTCTGGCCACGGTGGCCAGCAAGAGCAGAAACTCATGCTTCGCTTGATCAAGCCTAAATATTTCATGCCAGTCCATGGTGAATACCGTATGCAAAAAGTCCATGCAGGTCTAGCCGTTGATACTGGAGTACCAAAAGACAATATCTTCATCATGAGCAATGGTGATGTGCTGGCTCTGACAGCTGACTCAGCTCGTATTGCCGGCAGCTTCAACGCTCAAGATATTTATGTTGATGGAAACCGCATTGGTGAAATCGGAGCTGCAGTCCTGCGCGACCGTAAAGACTTGTCAGAGGACGGTGTTGTTCTGGCTGTCGCAACGGTTGATTTTGAGTCCAAGATGATTTTAGCAGGTCCAGATATTCTCAGCCGTGGCTTTATCTACATGCGCGAATCAGGAGATCTCATTCGCCAAAGCCAGCGTATCCTCTTCAATGCCATTCGCATTGCACTCAAGAATAAAGACGCCAGCGTCCAATCTGTCAGCGGCGCTATCGTCAACGCCTTGCGTCCTTTCCTCTACGAAAGCACCGAGCGCGAACCTATTATTATTCCGATGGTTCTTACACCAGACGAAGACAACTAAAAAATAAGCTTTGCTAGATTTAGCAAGGCTTATTTTTCTGCTTTATTTTTTGTTCGCGAAGCATGCTTGATAATCCAAGCGCAACTCGAACTCAGTTCTTCCTCTTTCTCATCCAGAAACAGAGACGATTCATTCAAGGCACTTGAAATCATATGAATTGCCATTTCCAAATTAATAGAGATAATTCTTCCTTCTTTAAATAAAATATCTAATTGCTCATTCGAATGAAAGAATCACTCAAATTCATCGCCATTAACACTTAAATAATTTACCAATGTCATGGCACCTATATTGAATTCTCCCTCAGGTACATCTATCATGACATGCCAACCAGAGTTTTCAATATTATTAAACGTTCCATAAACATCAATAATATCTCCCGCGCCTTGGGGAGTGCCATTTCCGACTTGATTCCATTGTGTTTCTTCCCAATCAATTTGCACTGATTCAATTTTCGAATTTTGTGACTTGATAAAATTCTTTATTTCATCTTGATGCTTCTTCAAAAAATCTAGCTGTTTCTCTTTTATGGATTGCAAATTAGCTTTGCCATCTGAAAACAAATTACTCTGACTTAACATATATAGACTTCCTACTCCAATAACAAGAGCAATTAATACCAACCAAATGATTTTATGTTTCCTCAATTTCTTCCTCCTAGACAGTAGAAGTTACATATATTATAATACAGAGTTACATGAAAAGACGCGTTAAATCTGCATAAAAATTATCAAAGGTTTTTAAATTACCATTACTCAAAAATCCTACCTCCTACATATAAATCATTTGCTAAAGACATTGAATTTGGAACTACCTCATTATCTTTTACTAAAAAGGTGACATTCCAAGAAGAATTTTCAATATGATTGAATCTCCCGTATACATTAACAATTTCTCCAGCGCCCCACGGTGTTCCGTTGCCTACTTCTTCCCAGTTTGTTTCCTCCCAATTAATCTCCACTGACTCAACTTTCGGATTTTGCGACTTCACAAAATTTTTTATTTCATCTTGGTGCTTCTTCAAATAATCTAGCTGTTTATCTTTTGAAGTTCGCAAATTAGCTTTGCCATCTGAAAACAAATTACCCTTATCTAACATATATAGACTGCCTCCTCCAATAACAAGAGCGATTAATACCAACCAAATCATTTTATGCTTCTTCATTTTATTCCTCCTAGACAGTAGAAGTTACATATATTTATAACACAGAATTACATGAAAAGGCGCGTTAAATCTGTATAGAAATTATCAAAGGATTTGAACTGCTATCACTCAAAAATGTCTCCTCCTGCTCGTAGCGGACTACCTTGCATGATAGAATCAATATCTACTTTCCCATCTTTTACATCAACTAAAACACTCCAACTCGAGTCTTCGATATGGTTAAATCCTCCAAAAATTCTTATCACTTCTCCTCCTCCCCACGGTGTTCCGTTGCCTACTTCTTCCCAGTTTGTCTGGTTCCAATCCACCTGAACAGATTCGATCTTAGGATTTTGTGACTTGACAAAATCTTTGATTTCTTCCTCATGCTTTTTCAATTCATCCAACTGCTTTTCCTTTATCTTTTGCAAATCTGGCTTTTTGGTTATAATTTTATTTAAGCTCTCCTGATTTCCAAGGAAAAAAGCCCCACCGATGATTCCTATAGTTACTAAAGCTAGGGCTATTCTTTTCTGCTTTTTCATTTCCTATTCCTTTTGACAGTCATTACCAATATTATAGCACAAAAAAACAGAAGCCAAATTGGCTTCCGTCTATTTAAGAATGGCTTCGTTTAATCGCTTGATAAAATGATATTTTGTAATGCCCTTTTGCGGGACATCTGTTAGACTGGCGTAGATTTCATAGCCTTGCTTGATGTAAAAATCCCTGGCCTGATAAGATTTAGTGGACAAGGTAATGCTAGTTGCTCCAGCTTCTGCAGCCTTTTCTTCTAATTCTGCCAGCAGACTGGCTCCCAAACCTTTTTTCTGATGTTCTTTATCCACCACCAAAGCCTTGATATGAATATTTTCCAACACCTGTTGGGCATGGAGCAAGGCAATTAACTGGCCATCTTCCTCCCGCCTTAAATAATAATCTTGAGGTTCAAGTTTTTCAAGCATATCTGGACCAAAATAGGCTTCATATTGCTCATCAAAAACACGCTTAATAAAATCATGAAATTTTTCCATCTTTCTCCTCCTCCAAGAAAAAGCAGGGGATATGCCAATCCTCCTGCTCTAAGTTTAGTATAAATCCAGATAATTATCCACTTCCCATTGAGAGACAAATGTTGCATAGCTAGCCCACTCGATACGCTTAGCTTCTAAGAAGCTTGTATAGATATGCTCACCAAGTGCTGCTTTCACAACTTCGTCTTCTGTCAAGGCCTTCAAGGCATTGTGAAGAGTTGATGGCAGGTCTGTAATTCCTGCTTCTTTCCGCTCCTCTGGAGTCATGATGTATATATTCTCTTCGATTGGGGCTGGAGCTTCGATTTTATTTTCGACACCGTGCAGGCCAACTTCCAAGAGAACAGCCATAGCAATATATGGATTGGCCATCGGATCAACTGAACGCAGCTCCAAGCGAGTACCCATACCACGAGAGGCTGGCACGCGCACCAACGGTGAACGATTGCGTCCCGCCCAAGCGATATAAACCGGTGCCTCATAGCCAGGAACCAGACGTTTGTATGAGTTAACCGTTGGATTCATGATAGCTGTGTAGTTATAGGCATGGTTAATCAAACCACCCAAGAAATGGTAGGCTGTTTCTGACAGCTGCATACCCTTTGGATCTTCTGGATCGAAGAAGGCATTATTTCCGTCTTGATCAAAGAGAGACATATTACAGTGCATACCAGATCCTGCAATGCCAAACTTAGGCTTGGCCATAAAGGTTGCATACAAACCGTGCTTACGAGCAATAGTTTTCACAACCAGCTTGAAAATCTGAATCTTGTCACAAGCCCGAAGCACTTCGTCATACTTAAAGTCAATCTCGTGCTGGCCGACTGCTACCTCATGGTGACTAGCTTCTACTTCAAAGCCCATCTTGGTCAGGACATTGACGATTTCCCGACGAGTATTGTCTGCCAAATCTGTCGGCGCCAAGTCAAAATAACCGCCCTTGTCATTTACTTCCAGCGTCGGATCACCATTTTCATCCAGCTTAAAGAGGAAAAATTCTGGCTCTGGTCCGAGGTTAAAGGACTTAAATCCCAGCTCTTCCATATGCTTGAGGGCACGCTTGAGGTTGCTCCGTGGATCCCCTAGAAACGGTACATGATCTGTCGTATAAACATCACAAATCAGACCCGCTACACTACCGTTTTCATCTCCCCAGGGAAAGACTGTCCAAGTATCTAGATCAGGATAAAGATACATATCTGATTCATTGATACGAACAAAACCTTCGATGGAAGAACCATCAAACATGGCTTTATTGGATAAGACCTTGTCAAGCTGTTCATCCGTGGCAGGAATTTCCACATTCTTCATAGTCCCTAAAATATCAGAGAACATAAGACGAATAAAGGTAACATTTTTCTCCTTTACTTCGCGACGGATATCAGCTGCTGTAATAGACATTAAATTTCTCCTTGTAATTCAAACAAAATAGCTATGGTCGACGCATCTGACCAAAGGTTGGCAGAGAAGAAGCAAAACGGCCTTGCTGCAAGATGTCATGATGCAGGGCACGGCGGACATCTTTGTCACTAATAGTCTTGCGGGACTTGGCTTCACGCTCGGCATATTTCCTCTTAATCGCAGCGATATTATAACCTTCTGAAATATAATCCTTAATTTCTAAAAGGCGGTCCATGTCATTCAGAGAATACATCCGACGATTGCCCTCATTCCGAGCAGGGGTAATCAGATTCTGGTCTTCATAATAACGGATCTGACGGGCAGATAGGTCCGTCAGTTTCATAACACTGCCGATGGGAAAAACTGCCATGTTTCGGCGAAACTCTTTTTCCTTCATTCAAATTCCTCTCTACGCACTATTATAGGACGAAATAAATCTTATGTCAAGAAATAATGTCAGATTTTCTTACACGGATTTTATTTTTTCTTTTCAAAGATGGCTCGCAGCCGATCTATATCAGAGTTTACCAGAATCGCAACAAAGACTCCCATGAAGGTTTCAAAGATTCTGGCAAAGACATACAAGATGGTATCTTCCGGCCGAATGGACAGGGTAATAATCAGCATAGCAGATACTCCGCCAATGACCCCCGCCTTGTTGTTCATGGCAACATTGGTCATGATTGTCAGCATGGTACAGACCGGTACCAAAAGGAGGGTGACCCAATACTGCTCCTTAAAAACACTATTGACAATGAAAAAGAGCAGAGCGTAAAAACCACCGATGCTGTTTCCCAAGATTCGTGATGTCCCGAAGTGGACACTCTGATCAAAATCCTCACGAAGACTAAAGACTGCCGTCAAAGCACCGATTTGCAGGCCTTTCCAACCAAAAAGCCCAAAGAGCAGTAGAATGATGAAGACAGCCAGACCGGTCTTAAAGGTACGCATGCCCAGACGAAATTTCGATTTATCAAACTTGTACTTATTGAAATAACTCATTGGTCTCCTTCCAGGAAATCCTCCCTCTCTTCATTTTAACATATTTCACCTCAAAAAAACTCTTTCTGCTCAGGACTTTTCCCGCACAGAGAAAAAGCCCTATCAGTTACCACATCAAGAGCTATTGACCATTTAAAAGCTGAGACATTATCTGTCCCAGCCTCGTTGTTATTATCTTTAGTTTGGATAGATATAGGTAACGCCACCCATAAATTCATTCGGGTTAAAGTAGCCTCGATAGTTATTAATCTGCTTTTGACGATTGTAGTTTGCTTCCAAGACTTGGATAGAGCTGTCGCTTTGCACATCTGTCACATAAGCAACATGTCCATATTCACCGCCATCCCAAACTGCAATAGCCCCTGCTACTGGGACATTTCCTGTTGCATAACCCTGAGCACCAGCATTGATCGCCCAAGTATTAGCATTGCCCCACCAGTTGCTTGCCCAAGGAGCCATTTCTTTCACACCCCAAGTACATTGACCGATTGGGTAAGAATTGCCATAGTCAGTTGGTGTATTTAAGACAACATCTTCAGTATCAGATACCAAAGCAGCATCGCTTGTCGCTTCATAAGCTGGAGCACTATATGGATTGTAAGTCTGTGCCAAAGCTGTACCATTTACTTGCAGCACATCTCCTGGGTTAATCGTATCAAAAATTGATTTTCCATTATTGGCAGCAAGTTCGTAAGGATTCATCCCATTGGCGCTAGCAATGGCAAAAAAAGAGTCCCCTTGCTGGACAACATAAGAATCTGCATTGACAGCTTGAGCGCCGATTGTCGCCAAAAAAGCTGTAGAAGTTAAACCAAGAGTTGCTTTAGCAAATGCTTTTTTCATAACTGTTTTTCTCCGTATAATTTGTTGATAAAAAAATCATACCTCATTTACATGTCAGTTTTTTTAGAGTTATGTTTTTGTCATGTTACAAATGATTTAGACTTTTGCTACATGAGATTTAGCAGTATTTTTAAAGATAAAAAGGCTAGGGATTTCCTAGCCTCATCTATTATCAGTCTTCTTTACATTTTAATTTTCCTAGACCTAAAGCAGCAACAATGGCTGCTAAACCTAGATATGGCAGATAGACTGCATCTTTGGCTCCCGTTTCTGGCAGAAGAGAAACAGGAATCTTTTTAGCCATTGGAGTTGGATCGGCTCTTCTTGGATCGTTTACATCCGAAACAAGCAGATGCTGTGACTTAGGAGTGACTGTTGTAACTGTATTTGAAGCATAGACCACACGATTGACGGTATTGATGTAGGTATTTTCAAAAGTACCCGCAGCAATCCGCTTCATCTGTAGATAGGTTTCAGCCTGAAAAGCTGAATCCAGAGAAATAGTCTCTAAGAATTCTTCCTTGAAACGAATAGAAATCAACCCTTTCTCAAGATCAATATTCGCAGCTGTATACTCAGTCAAATCTGTACCAGCCTTTATCACCTTACCATCTTTGAGCGTGATGTCTACTTTGGCAAAGGTTTTGTAAGCACCCGTGTACTCATCGCCTCGTTGATCATAATCATCCACAAAGCTATAGTCTGTCAAATCTTCAGAGTGGTTAGCAGGAATCAAGCCGCCGATGAGACGGTAGTTAAAGTACCGTCCCAAAGTCAGTTCCTTGCCATCCAAGTTCTCTGCACTTGTCGGATCCAAACTCAGGGTAATATCTTTTTCAGGACTGATTTTAGGAACATTGTTCACGACTACGTCTGTCGCATAACCATTTCCAAAGTCAATTTGATAAGCCCGGTTCTCGAATTTACCACCTGTGCGGCCCATTCCTTCTTTGACAGCCATAGGGCTTGTTATCGTCAAAGACTTACCTGTTACGACATATTGGTCATAAAATGCTTGGGCATCGTCTGCTGCAAAGAGTTGGAAAGAACCTTTAACAGTGATATTGGCCTTTTGAAGGAGCTCTCGAACTGCTGCAGGGGCTGTTTCAAGGCTCTCGTAGTGGGTCACTGTCACACCTGCCACAGCTTTGCCATCCGCATCTACTAGCTTGACTAATTCCGGACGAAGTTCGAGTGCTTCTTCCGGATAGTCATCTACATAGTAGAAACCTTTTTTAATCGTGCTCTTAGATGACTTATCTCCCTTATACTGGTCCAAATCCCAGGTCAGCTCGTAGTAATTGGTCGAACCAGCCAAGACTTCTTTACCATCAATCACCAATCCTGCCTTATTTTTATTGACCTTGGTTGGCTTGATGTAATTATTGCTAGGATTATCTGAATCATCTGGTTTGCCTGGCGTGGTGACGCGTACAACATTTGAACGGACACCATAGGCATCATTGACTGTCAGCGTGAAATTATTAGTATAGGTTGCGCCATCATTGAGTACTTGGCCGACTACTGTTGGAAAGAGCGTAGCAACTTCTTTGGTCGTATCAGCGTTATAAGTAGCTAGCGTTGCTGCAGTTGCCTTGAATGTTACTGTGTGACTAGCCTTATCATAGCTGACGTCAAAACCTGCACTAGCAGCTTTTGTTGCTTCTAAGTCAAATTCGTAGCCACTTGGTAATGGATCAACAATGACAAAAGAAGTCGTCTCGCTGCGTCCAGCTGGAAGAGCTTCTGTCTTTAGAGCAAACTGAACGACAGACTGCTTAGCTACAAGAGTCTTATCAATATTGGTGCCTTGGTCATTTTGAATTTCTTTATTAATCTGCGGTTGAGATTGCAAGAGATGATAATGATAATGCACAGTCGGAGCTACGGGCGCTGCTGGCTCTTTTTGATAAACAGGCTCTGCTGGTAAGGTTGGCAGCGGGCTATAAGTTGGTTCTACCGGCTTATTAGGCTCCGGTGTTTCTGGTGTACGAGTTGGCGCTTCCGGCTCCTTCTCATAAGTCGGTGCTGCCGGAGGTGTTGGCTCCTTTTCATAGATCGGTTCTACCACTGCTGGCCGGACAGCTTTTTCTACTTCATAGCTTGGCTCAGATGGCTTACTAGGCTCTGGTGTTTCCGGTGTACGCGTTGGTGGGGTTGGCTCTTTTTCATAAGCCGGTGTCGCCGGAGGTGTTGGAAGAGCCTTCGGTGTTGGTGCAGTTGGAGCTGGATCCAAAGGCTTAAGCGCTTCTTCAGTTGGCACTGCAGGAGCTGTAGGAGCTACTGGCGCTTCCGGTTCTTCTACTGTGATGATTGGCAGATCATTCGCTCGAACATCACCATTAATCGCAAACCAAATATTTGGTTTCTTAGGAGCTAGTTTGTCAGCCCTACGTGGATCAGTAGCCTCTGGCTGGCCTAACACTTCAGAAGAGGAAATCGTTCCAATCGTCATACTGTTGGTCGTGCCAGAAATTTCTACCGCTCCTGCCCCATACCATGAGTTAGGAGCATCTGTAGTGTCCCAGCCTGAGTCCGGCTGAGCATTCTTATACATGGTAAAGCGAGATCCGCCAACTCCTTTTTTGAAGTTTTCAGACTCAGTCGCATAGATTTGACCGTTCTTTTCACCAATAGAGGAACCCGAAATCTTGTTGAAAGTTCCTGTATAATCTTTGGCCATTTCGATAGAATTAGCTTCACGGTTGAGGGAAGCCACGGACATCAAGGCCTGGTCAAAATTAATAGGTTGGCCTTTATCATCATAAAAGACAAATTCCGTCTTCACAAAGAGAGAGGTTGCATCTTCAGTATTACCTGTATAAGCGGAAGCAAAAACTCCCATGGTTGGATCTTTAAAAATACCTAACCAAGCCTTATCATTGCGGAATCGGGAGCTTGGATCAAGAGTATAAGTGTAGACGATTTTAGAAACTTTTTTCCCTCGATAATAAGTTCCCTGAAGATTTGTATAGGTTGCTGTTGCAGACTGACCGCGGCTCAGCAAAACAGAAGACCATTCAGTCGGACCTTTACCACTTGTTACGTTAGAACTATAGTCTGCATACTTGCCAACCGTACCAAAGCTTTCCTGCTGGTTGGTCTGATAGTTGGCATTTTGAATATCTGTTACTTTAAAGTTATCCAATTGGAAGAGCTTCTTAGAAAATTCTGCAGTATTCTTCACAGCGGCTTCCATGCCAGCATAGCTGACGAACTCACCATTTGTAGTCAGTGCCAGGTCGGCATTAGGCTCTGATTTAAAGACCAGACTTTGCGCAATTGGACGGCTCAGATGCCCGTCTTCAGTCTTCTTTGCTTCTGCGATAGCCAGTCCAGCCTTAATCTTGGCCTGTTCAGCATCATACTTAGCCTTATCTTGCTGATACTTGGCTAATTTTGTATTATAGACAGCCAAATCAGCATTATACTGGGCCAACTGAGCTTGATAATTTGCTTGGGCTTGAGCATTACGCTTCTTGATTTCTTCATTTTCAGCTGCTATAGTGGCATTCTTAGCTTGGTTCTCTGCCAGCTTTTGCTCATATTCTTTTTGAGCTGCTGCATTTTCAGCTTCAATTTGAGTCTTTTTAGCTTCATAAGCTGCTAAATCTGCTTCATATTGAGCTTTTTTATCTTGATTTTCCTTTTGGATACGGGCCAATTCTGCCTGATAATTCGCCTGAGCAGCTTGATATGCCGCTTCATTATCAGCATTAGTCTTTCGGACAGTTGCTAAATCTGTTTGATATTGGGCAAGTGCTGCCTCGTAGGCCGCTTTTGCAGCCGCATTCCTCTGTTTAATAGCTTCATTATCAGCAGCAATCTTAGCATTGGCAGCTTCATTGTCAGCCAAAGCTTTTTCATACCGAGCCTTAGCTTCCGCATTCGCTTTTTGAACACGGTCCAGCTCACTAGCATAAGCCGCCAGAGCCGTATCATAATTAGCCTTTGTTTCCGCATTCAGTTTTTGAACACGAGCTAATTCTGCATCATAGGCAGCTTTAGCTGCTTGATAGGCTGCCGCATTATCCGCATTCGTCTTTTGAACCGCTGCTAAATCTGTTTTGTACTTGCTCAGTGCTGCTTCATAATCTGCTTTCAGCTGAGCATTTTCTGCTGTGATCCGAGCTACTTCTGCTTGATGAGCAGCCAAATCTTTAGCGTATTGTTCCGCTGTCGCTTTGTTTTCTGCTGTAATCCGAGCTACTTCCGCCTCGTAGGCTGATACTTTTTCTTTATACTCCTTGACCTTGGCATCAATCTCGGTTACTTGCTCTTGATAATCTGCTGCAATCTCCGATTTTTTGTCTGCTGTTTCTTGAGCAGTCTGGGCTACTCCTTTGTCAACAGCTGGGTCTTTGACCACTGTCAGCCCAGCTTCTTGAGCCTTTTTGACGCTTTCATCTAAACCAGCTGTTGGAACAGTCACTGTCACACCGCCATCTGCCTGACCTGCTCGCGCCTGACTCTCTTGAGATGCCTGACTGGCTGCCCCTTGAGCTTGAGGCAGATTGGTCGCTGCATTTCCAGCACCTACCATTTCAGTATTGACAGGACTATTGGTATCAGATACCACTTCATCTGCTCTTACTTGCATCGTTGACGTTAAAAAAGCCGCACCTAGAACAGCACCGCATAAAGTTTTAACAGCCTTATTTTTCCGAAAACCAAAAACTTCTTTTTTCTTCATTTTTCTCCTCCCTCTGCTAACTTTTACAGTCAGCAGTTTTCCCAAGCCCTCCGAAAATCAAAAAATAATTGAAACTTCCTACTGGAAGCTCCATTCTCATTTTGACTCTCTGTAAGCATCAGAATACATACCTTTATCCTATCAAGTTTTCCCTCGTTTTGCAAGCATTTTTTCCTCAGTTTATTTACCTTTATTGATTTTTAGACATTAATTGTATAATGTCTATTTTTGTTTTTCTCTTTCCTCTCTGTTCCATAGATTTTACGTAAAAAAGAAAGGACCAGTCTTTACTAATCCTTCTCTTATTATAGTTTTATAGAATATTAAATATTCTAGGTTTACTGCTTATTTCTCTGTTAATGCAGCAAGTCCTGGCAATACTTTACCTTCAAGGAGTTCCATTGATGCACCACCACCAGTAGAAATCCATGA
>CAUSZI010000059.1:0-12326 GCA_963536045.1 uncultured Streptococcus sp. | reverse complement strand
GCTGAGAGACCAAGCGCTCGATTCTACCTGCCGGCATCTCCTTGTACTGCTTGGCTCTAATGGTCAGATTTTCCAAAACCGTCAGCCGGGCGTCCAACACACTGTTTTGGAACACCACACCCAGCCTAGGCTTTTCAGCATAGCAAATCTGCCCGGATGTCGGCTGCAAGAGCCCTATCAGCATCTGAATGGTCGTAGACTTGCCTGCTCCATTAGGGCCTAGAATAGCTGTAAAACTGCCTCTCTCAATCTGAACATCGAGACCATTGACTGCCACCTTATCGCCATAAACCTTGCTTAGATTTTTCGTTTCTACTAACATGATCTTTTCTCCTGTCCTTAACTTCTGAGACTATGATAGCAAGTCTTTTTTGAAAAATCTCAGCTTTTTGGACAAGCGGTAAAATGAGGAAGATGAGAGGTAAAAATCCAGACATCAAAAATCCCCGACCAGAGGTCAGGGAAATTTCTCATCGTGCGACAATCTTGCGGTAGCTACGTGAAGTCAGAAGAAAGACCAGAATATAGGTCAAGAGGAAGACTCCGCAAGTTGCAAGTGTCGTCTGAATCAACAGAGGAAGATTGGTCACACCTAGTAGGGCAACTATCAAGCGCAACATGTGAAAGACCGCTGCTACATGTAGAAAAGCAAAGATGAGAGGCAGGAAGAAAACAGTCAAAATCTGCTTGCGAATGGTACTTCTAGTCTGCTTTTCATCTAAACCAACTTTTTGCAAGATGATAAAGCCATCTCGGTCTTCATAGCCTTCAGAGATTTGCTTATAGTAAATCACGAGAACAGCTCCTAGGAGGAAGATAACCGATAGGAAGACACCTATGAAGAGCAAGGTTCCAGTAAGTTCTTGATAGCTCTTTTCTGCGCTGTAACGGTCACTAGCCATTGCGAAGCTACCATCTTGAGCTTGTTCCTGATCCAAAGTGTCCCTCAACCCCAGTTGGACTTGCTCGACAAACTTTTTACTGCCCTTAGTCTCTGAAGCAACTCCAATGTAGTAGTAATGATCCACATCGAGATTAACCTCTTTGCTATCATTGACCACCATATAGAGCCCCTGCTCCATGGTCACATCGTTTGGATTAGGAATTTCCCCATGCGTGAAATTCGACGATAAAAGCTGCTTAATCTTCCAGTCCTTGCCATTCACTCGGAGTGGCTTGTCCTTATTTAAGGAAATATTTTTTCCATAGACAAGAGTTTCATCGTCTGCCATGTCTATCTTTTCCCCTGTCATTTTTTCATAATCCTGGCGATTGATGACCATAATCGTGCCTACAGACTTGGTCAAGATACTTGTATCCGACTCCAGCTCTCTTTGCATTGGAACTGTCACATCATTACCAGCTAATTTCATGATGAAGGCTGATTGGTAGAGATAGGTAATATAGCTTGGCTTCTTCAGACCTGTGTCCTGAGCGACTTGCTGAACCTTTTCCAACAGAGCCTCCTTCTGATTGGTCGATTTCGGCAAGACGATACTGACATTATAATCCTTCGGATGCAAGGTAGTAATATAATCCTGACCTCCAACATAGATATTGATTGTACCAACCAGAGTCACTAAAAGCATGGTAGATAGAATGGAGATAGTTGCCAATCCTGCTGCATTTTTACGCATCCGCGAGATGAGATTGGAAACAGAAATGAAATTCTGCGTTTTGTAGTAGTAGCCTTTGCGCTTTTTGAGAAATTGCAATAGTGTAATTGAACCTGCATTAAAAAGCAGATAAGTTGCTAGGATAACCATGATCACAGCTATAAAGAAATTGCCGATAGCAGCGACAGGCTTGGTAACGGTCAAAGCCATATAATAAGCCACACCCATGAGCAGGAGCCCCAGCAAGGTTTGCAGAAAAAGGAAGCGTCCTTTCTTCTCGCCTGCTTTCTTTTCTTTCATTAGATTAAGAGAGCTATAGCGTAGAAGGCGCGTAGAGTTGAGCAACAAAATCACCGCAAAAGCGACACCTAGACTGATTAGAGTCATCCCGACGTTCTGCCATTGGAAGGTCGAGTCAAGAACTGCCGGCATTCCCATCAATTTCAAAAGGACTGCGTAGAGCATCTTATCTAAAGCTAGGCCAGACAAGATACCCAGACCAACTGTAGCCAGATAAAAGACACAGAGTTCAAAGAAGGTCATGACTAACAGATGCTTTTTCTCCATGCCTAGCAGACTATAGACTCCCAACTCTCGGGATCGGTTTTTCATGACGAAGCTATTAGCATAGGTAATGAGGATAAGGACGGCAATCTGAATGACATGGATACCAAACTGCAAGGTCATGCGAGCAGCTGCACCGCCATAAGAGGCCTCCATATTGGGGCTATGAGCTAGTGAGACAAAACTATACAAAATTGCTGTTGCAAGTACCGTCGCCAAAGCAAATGGATAATACAAGCTGCGATTTTTAACCAGATTGGACAAAGCCAGTTTACTCGTTAGTTTGAACATAATTGCCCACCTCACTTGCCATAACTGTCAGAGTATCAGAAATCTCTTGGAACATCTGCCGCTCGGTCTTGTCACCACGGAAGATTTGGTTGTAGAGAATCCCATCCTTGATAAAGAGCACCCGATTGGCGCGGCTAGCCGCTGCTGTCGAGTGGGTTACCATGAGAATGGTTTGACCGCGTGCATTGATGTCATCAAAAACATCCAACAACGCTGCTGAAGACTTGGAATCCAAGGCTCCCGTCGGCTCATCCGCCAGCAGAATCTCAGGGTCTGTGATGATGGCTCGAGCCACTGCTACCCTCTGCTTCTGCCCACCAGAAATCTCATAAGGAAACTTCTCTTGCAGCTTGTTAATCCCCAGCTCGTTGCAGGTTGTAACCAGCTTTTGCATCATCTCGGTAATGGGACGGCGAGAGAGGACCATCGGCAGGAGAATATTATCCTTGACCGACAGGGTATCCAGCAGATTGAAATCCTGAAAGACAAAGCCTAATTTCTCCCGGCGGAAGCTGGAAGCCTGGCTGTTTTTGATGGTTGCTGTGTCAGTTCCGTTGAGAAAGACGCGGCCCTCAGTCGGCTTGTCCAGCATGGCTAGGATGTTGAGCAGGGTGGATTTCCCAGAGCCCGACTCCCCCATGATGGCGACATATTCACCTTTTTCTACCGTAAAGTGAATGTCTTTCAAGGCCTCTACTTGGTTTCCTTGAAAGCGGGTTTTATAAATCTTTTTCACGTGCTGTACGTCTAATAATGTCATCTTGCTTCCTTTCTGTTTAGCAGGCACCTATCAAAGCCCTGCTTTTAGCAGCATTTATAAACTGCCTCCTAATTGATAAGTCTATTTTATCTCAATACCAACCGCCCAGCCATAACCTAAGCTTACATTTTAAAGTGCAATCTTACACTTTTGTAAGATGAGATGGGCTTTATTTTACCCAAAAGGAAATCAAGGCAATTAGCCAAAGGTGGGCTGGATAGAATATATAGAAGAAATATTTGCTCCACTTGCTGCTGGATCCTCGCTCACCATTGTAGAAGTGCAAGAGAGGAAGAACACTGATAAAGAGCCAGTCTGAATTATAGAGCAGCATTGTTAGCGTGTCCTGCAAGGTTGGATAAATTTGAATACTCATGGCAAAGAGAATTCCCGCCCAAACTACATAGGACAAGTTTCTGAAAAAGACTTGATTTCTAAAAAGGTAGGTCAAGAGCATGAAAGGAAGCAGAGCCATGCCGCCTTCGCTAAAGAGAAGCCCAGCCAGCAAGACTACTACTCCTGCCGCTATCCGCAAACCACGCTTCCCATTCTTAGTAGCTCCGCCATTGTCAGAAAAGCCAAAGAAAAGACTCAGCATGAGGACACCGCAGGCCAAGGTCAGGAAGATATTGTGAGTGAGGTAGATGCCCTTCTCTTGAAAGAGAAGCGTCAGGATACAGTTTCCTGTCTGCATCAGGGCTGCCCAAAAGAAGAGCCTCATATTGTAAGCTAGGCGGTTGCGAGTGTGGATAAAACCTTCCACTGCCATGAAGGCAAATGCTGCTCCGACACAGCGGGTTAGGGCATGCAAGACGCCATCCCAGCCGTCCGGCACTAGCCCTGGTATCTGGCTGATATGGTCAAAAACCATAAGAAAGGCCATGAAGAGCTTCAACTGAAAAGCATTTATACCTTTTGATTTCATTTTTCTGTCTCCTTCTTATTTCTTGCCTCTATGATAATAAAAAAGAAAGGTCGGTACCATAACCTAACCTTTCATTTGCTAGTTTTATTCTTACAATTTTGTCACTTTTAAAAATCATGCAAAGCATCTACCTAAAATAGCACAAAACCTAGTGGCTTTTATGAAAACTTTCTTCCGTCTGCAACTGTTCTAGAAAGGCTTTGACAGCTTGTCGATCTGCTTCCGTTCCAGAGCCCTCTATGTTACGAATATGGCGGAGACCATACTGCTCCACTATCTTATCCGTTGCCCCGCAAAAGGTCCGCGGATAACGCTTCTGATTGCCATTGATGACAAAGCCTTTGATTAGATGTCTGTACTTTCTGATGAAGCGCTTGGTCGTCCACGGAATCTGCCCTGCTCCGCTATTTCTGCTGACTAAAATACAGGGTTCCTCCAGCTTTTTCCAGACTGACTGGCTAGGCAGTTCCAGACTATTAGCAAACTTCTTGCCCAAACCAGTCAGGCTATCATAAACCACTACTAGCAACTTTCTTCCTCCTATTCAAAAATCAATTTCTTCTCAGGAAAGGCGATGGAAACCGTCGTTCCCTGACCCACTTGAGAGTCTATAGCAATCTTGTGTCCCAGCTGGTCAGCAATTTTCTTGGACAGATAAAGACCTAAGCCTGACGATTGCTGGGTCAGACGACCGTTGTAGCCTGAGAAACCACGCTCAAAAACCCGCAGCAAATCAGCATTTTGAATCCCCAGACCCGTGTCCTTAATGTAGAGGCTGCCCTCGTGAAAATAAATCTCTATACTGCCTTCTTTGGTGTATTTAAGACTATTGGACAGGACCTGCTCCAAAATCACTAGAAACCACTTTTTATCAGTGACAACCGTGTAGTCTAGATCATGAAGATTAAGACTGAGTCCTTGCTGAATAAAGAAAAGAGCGTATTTCTTGACAACTTCTCTGACCAAATCAGCAAGATTTTCCTGCTTCAGAACTAGATCGTCATGGAAGCTTTCCAGACGGAGGTACTGGAGCACCAGATGAACGTAGGATTCGATCTTGAAGAGCTCCTGCTCCAGCTGAGACTTGGCTTCCTTATCTTTCAAGTCTCCAATCAAGAGTGAACTGGCTGCAATGGGTGTCTTGACTTGATGAACCCAAAGAGTATAGTAGTCCAGCAAATCATTGTATTTTTCCTGCTCAACCAAGAGCTGATTCTTCTGTTCATACTCCAACTCTTCCACTCTTTCCTGCAAAAGCTTTTCTAGAGGAGTCTGCGCCTGAGCAGAGGCTTGCAGCTTCTGGCTGCGATAACCCTTATAGGCCGTCCAAGCATCTGCTCCGATAAACAAGAAAGACAGAAAAGCCAGCAAGAGCGCAACGTATTCCAGCAGACTGCGGTAAGCATCAAAGACAAAGGCAAAGAGCAGAATAAAGCCTAGCAGCAAAATCAGCAGAGCTAGAAAAAATCGCCGTGAATAAAGGTAAAATCTAAGAAAGAAAAATTTATCCTGTGTGTCCATTGATGAGACCGTATCCTATTCCTTTTTTGGTTTCGATGAAATTCTTCAGTCCGTGCTCTTCAAGCTTTTTACGCAGGCGAGCAACATTGACCGATAGGGTATTATCGTCGATGAAAAAGTCACTGTTCCAGAGTTCCTTCATCAGATCATCACGCGCCACGATACCATCAGCGTGCTCGAAGAGAACCCGTAAAATCTGAAATTCATTCTTAGTCAAGGTCACAACTTGCCCATCAAAGACCAGATCTGTCGACTTGAGATTGAGAATGACACCTTGGTGCTCCAAGAGACTCTGATCGTTTCCGAACTCATAGGAACGGCGCAGCAAGCCCTGAACTTTAGCCAGAAAGACATTATTGTCAAAAGGCTTGGTCACATAGTCATCAGCCCCCATATTGATAGCCATGACAATGTCCATGGACTGATCGCGGGAAGACAGAAACATGATAGGCACCGTTGAAATCTTGCGGATTTCCTGACACCAATGATAGCCGTTAAACAAGGGCAGGCCGATATCCATCAGCACCAGATGCGGCTCCTCTCGGACAAAGACAGTCAGCACATCCATAAAGTCCTCGACTGCCACTACCTGAAAGCCCCATTGTTCCAGCATTTTCTTAATCATCTGACGAATGACCGGATCATCTTCTACTAGTAAAATCTTGTGCATCTTTCCCTCCCGATTGCTTGCTAGTAACATTATACCAAAAAATGCGATTGCTTGTTTATCATCCTCAGTCTAAGGTAGGATTTTTCTGGAAAAGAGAAATTCTAGCAAAAAAATATGCTATACTAACTAGTAGAAATTGGAGATGAAACATGAGCAATATTGTTACTTACCTTGAAGAAGTCCAGCATGACAGCATTTATGATAAACCTTTCAATGAACTGGATCTGCTAATTCTGACAGAGATGACCTACTTGCCTTTTGACCAGCTGGTGCACGAGGACATGTCCCCCTACTGCGACTGCCGGCTGCTGGATTTGGCCGATCAAGTACCGCGCGACCTATCCATGATGGTCAGCAAAAACCGACTAAAACTCTTAGATTTGGCCGCAGCCTTTACCCGCTTTAAAAATCTAAAACTGATGGGCTATGTCAATGACGTTGACCAAGATATCCAGAAGCAATTCGCTGCCTTGATTTTCAAAATCAAGCCTGATACCTATGTCCTGGTCTTTCGGGGTACGGACGACTCCATTGTCGGCTGGAAGGAAGACTTCCACATGACCTATATGGCTCAAATCCCTGCTCAGAAAATGGCCGCCCGCTATCTGCAAAACGCTTTAGAAAACCTGCCTGGTAACTTTATCCTAACTGGCCATTCCAAAGGAGGAAATCTAGCATCTTATGCGGCCAGTCAGATGGATGCGTCGCTCCAAGACCGCATTGAAGCCATCTACAGCTATGACTCCCCCGGTCTCAATCACTCTGTCATCGAAAGCGATGGCTATCAGGCTTTGGTTGAAAGGATGAAACGCTACCTGCCTCAGAACTCCATCGTCGGCATGATGCTGGAAACACCTAAGGAAGCAAGGATTGTCAAAAGCAGTGCCATCGGCGGCTTTGCCCAGCACGATACCTTTTCGTGGAAAACCAAGGGAGACTCTTTCCTATTGCTGGATACACTAGATGCAGAGAGCCTGCAGATAGACAAAACGTTTAAAAATTGGGTGAGCACCGTTTCAGATGAAGAACTTAAAGACTTTTTCGACCTCTTTTTCGGACTGATTTTGGATGCTGGTATCCAGTCTGTCGACGAACTATCCAATGTTGAAAACTTTAACAAAGTCCTCGATATCCTGAAAAATGCTAAGTCTCTAACAGACCAAGAACGTGACATGCTGCTGCGCTTGTCCAAGCTCCTACTGGATATGCGTGTCCAAAGCTGGAAAGACTCCATTAGCTTGCCTAAGCCTTCTGCTATTGGCAAGGATATCCGAGAAAACCTATCACGCTGGAGCAAGCAGTTGCCTTTCGGCCAGTCTGAGACTGACAAAAAGGAAGAGACTGCCGCAGAGGTTCAAGAGTAAAATCAAAAAAGTCCTCTATAGCTTATCTAATGGCATACTTGGCCTATCCATACCAAAAACGAAACAAGCTCTTATCTTGACAGCTTGTTTTTTCTTTGTTAGAATGTAACAAATCTACTTACAACTAAGTAGTGATAAAAATCAGAAAGGAAACCATCATGAAATCTATCAAAGGAATCGCCCTTATCGCCGTCAGCATCATCCTGACCATCTTTGCTTGGGCTTCAGCTGGGATGACCAACTTTATCGTACCTGGTCTGGCCTTGACTACCCTTTCGCTGACCTTTTTACTTGCGACCCGGAACGCCCTATTGGAAAAATGGTTCCATGGCATCGAAAAGATGTATGCTTATCATAAGTTTACAGCTATCTTTTCCGTCGTCCTGCTTGCTCTCCACAATGTTGCCATGGGTGGCAGTCTCTGGGGCTCTCATTTAGCAGCCCAGCTTGGAAATGTTGGCATCTATCTCTTTGTCAGCATTGTTCTGGTGGCCTATCTCGGCAAGCACATCAAATATGAGGCTTGGCGCTGGATTCACCGCTTTGTCTATCTGGCCTATATCTTTGGTCTCTTCCACGCCTATATGCTGATGGGGGCTCGACTCCTAACACCGACCTTATTAGGTTTCGTAGTCGGATTCTATGCTATCACAGGTTTAGCTTCCGGCTTTTACATCATCTTCCTCTATCAAAGTTTGGCCTTTCGCCATCTGGGGAAAATCCTGCAGGTCAAACGACTGAACCACGATACCGTGGAGCTGAAGATTCAGCTCAGTCAAAAGCTAGACTACCAGTACGGTCAGTTTGCCTTCGTCAAGATTTTCCAAGAAGGATTTGAAAAAGCGCCACATCCCTTCTCTATCTCTGGTGGTCATGACAATATCGTCTACTTTACTATTAAGAACTCTGGAGACCACACTAAGAAACTGTATGACAAGATCCAAGAGGGAACCAAGGTCACCATTGACCGAGCTTATGGTCACATGATTCTTGACCAAGGGCAGGAAAAACAAATCTGGATTGCTGGTGGGATTGGCATTACGCCCTTCATCTCCTATATCCGTGAAAATCCTAATCTGAATCGTCCAGTCAGCTTCTACTACGCTTATACTGGAGCAGAAAATGCTGTTTACCTAGACCTCCTCAAAGACTACGCAGCCAAGAATCCGCAGTTTGACCTTCATTTGGTCGATAGCAAGGTCTCTGGCTATTTGGACTTCAAGAATTATCCTTTGGACGACCAAACCACGGTCTTCATGTGCGGACCTGTCAAGATGATGGATAAACTAGCCAACGAATTTAAAAAGACCAATCCTAAAGCAGATCTGGTCTATGAAGGCTTTAAATTTAAATAAAGAAGGCAAAAAGAGGAGTTCAATCCTCTTTTTTAGTCTATTTTGATTCAGTAGATTTTGAAAAAAGATAAAATTTCTATCACTCAATATCCAAAAATAAACTTTTCAAACTACAAAAATATACGGAAAAGATTAATTCCAATCAGAATGAGAAAGAAAATAGAAAATCCGATAAACAAATATTTAAAATACTTTTCATTGCTGATGCAGCGCTCAACATATGCCTCTTCTGGATTCTTAGGATTATAATAAACAGTCATACCTGAGCCGACGGGAAATATTTTTTTCAAGTCTAGACTCCTATCCGAGCCGTAAACATAGTCACTTGAAAAGACATCTTTTGGGATTCTTCCTGAAGAGGCAGGGATAAACTGTTTATACTCAAGTCTTTTTCGATATTGTTTTCCACGGACAGTATATTCTACAAGAGGCAAGGCTACCTGAGATGGCTCACCATGGCGACTATAGATGGAACTGTTATACCCAACTACTTTGCCTGATATTAAAGATGTAGATTTACTTCTAATAGAAATTTCTTTTCGGTAGTGAAGATAGAGTGGAAAAACAATGACTAGCCAGAGTAGCCCAAGCACCACAATCGTAATCATAGGATTTATTACTATCTCCTTCGTTACTTTAATATTCAATACATATTGTATCAAAATTTTCATCTATACCAAAGTCTCTATAGGATATCTTTTTACTTTTATAAAAATTATCGTTTTTCAATATATTTTTCTTGAAATACAATAAAAAATAGATTATAATAAGAATAAAAGGAAAAGAAAATCTACTGCCAGCTGATTTTCGATAGAGGTAAGCATCATGAAAAAGATTGAATTAAAAAATAATTCTTTGCTCAAAGATATCGTTACTCTTCTGAATCTTATCATAGTTGGTTATGCTGCGATTCTGGTCTTTCTTACTATCCTAAGTGTGATTTCTTACACCGGCCTTTCTGACAGGTTGGGAATAAAGCTCAATGTTCAATTTCTATCCTCAGTTGATTTTTCAAATTTGTGGAGTATTCTAGCCTTTGTTATAAATCTTCTCACAGCTTCTTTGACTATTTATCTCATCTATCTTGCTCGTAATTTCATCAAAAATTTGATTGGAGGAAAGATTTTTGATTCATCAAACACGCAACTAGCTGATAAGGCATGGAAAGTCTTTTTAGCTCTGACCCTTCTTTCCGTTAAGGTTGCTACATCAGGCAATCCCATTGCCCTCCCCTTCTCTTTTAACGCCAGTATGAGCTTTACACCTCTCTTGGGCGCTCTGATTATTTGGCTGATGATGAAAATTCTGGAAAAAGGGATTGATATAGCTGAAGAAAATGAATTTACTATCTAGGAGGCTGCTATCATGATTATCGTTAATCTTGATGTTCAGCTGGCCAAGAAAAAGATGAAACTGGGAGAACTAGCCGATATCATCGGCATCACAAACGCCAACCTTTCCATCCTCAAAACAGGCAAGGCTAAGGCTATCCGCTTTAGCACCCTCAATGCTATCTGTAAAGCCCTTGATTGCCAGCCCGGAGACATCCTAGAATTTACAGATGATGAAGAATAAAAAAACTCCCGTCCTAGCCGATTTTATTTAGCTAAGAATGGGAGTTTTGCTTTTCTATTCAATCATTTGTGTTTCAGCTAGTTTCTTATACCAGTGAGCGGATTTTTTCGGATAGCGTTCCTGCGTTTCAAAGTCTACGTAGAATAAGCCGTAGCGTTTTTCATAACCGTTAGACCAAGAAAAGACGTCCATCAGAGACCAGATAAAGTAGCCCTTGACATTAGCCCCGTCCGCAATCGCATCAGATAAAACTTCCAGATGCTGCTTGATATAGTCAATCCGAGCATCGTCGTAAACAGTATTGTCCACAAATTCATCCTTATAACCCAGACCATTTTCTGTGATATAAATCTTCTTGTAGTTTGGATAATCTTTCTTAATCCGCATGATCTGGTCATAGAGACCTTGCGGATAGATAATCCAATCCCAATCAGTTTTTGGTATATGGGTTGGAGACTCTCTGCGCCCCACTCCCTTAATCTGGTACTTGGAGCTTCCCTTTTCTCCTTTTCCGTTATGGATAATTTCTGTTTCACCGTCAAAGTCGCGCATCCAATCACTCATATAGTAGTTGATGCCAAGGAAGTCATTGAGGTCTTTAGCCGCTTCTAGAGCTGCAAAATCTTCATCACGTAAGTCGAGCTGGCCACCATTGACCTTAAGGATGTGATTCACTCCTGCCAGAGTTACATCTGAATAGTGTCCCAGATAAGTTGCATCTAGGATAAATTTGTTATGAATAATATCTTCCAACTCTGCCGCTCTAACATCTGCTGGATTTTCTGGATCATAAGGATATTTTGTCGGAAGTGCATGAACGACACCGATTTCACCCTTATAGCCCTTGTCCTTATAGAGCTTAACAGCACGGGCATGGGAGACCATCATGTTGTGATGTGATTGGAAAACCTTGGCCAAGTCATACTGGATTCCTGGCGGGAATTTTCCTACTAAGTACTGACCATCGCCAATGGGACCAATTTCATTGAAAGTTGTCCAATAGCGAACTTCTGGAAATTCTTCAAAACAGAAAGCCGCATAGTCCACAAAGTGCTCAATATTTTCTCGATTGAGGAAATCGCCATTTGAATGAAGAGCCTCTGGTGTATCAAAGTGGTGAAGGGTCACAAAAGGTTCTACATGACGCTTGTGACATTCTGCGAAAAGATTATGGTAAAATTCCACACCTTTTGGATTGACCTCGCCAAAGCCTGTCGGGAAAATCCGTGACCAAGCAATGGAAATTCGAATACCATTGACGCCATACTCTTCAGCCAATTTCAGATCCACAGGGTATTTGTGGTAAAAGTCGCTGGCAGGTTCTGCCGTATACCAGTAGTTATCCTCCAGGTACTTATCCCAGGCAACAGGTCCTTTTCCATCTGTGTGGGTTGCTCCCTCAGCTTGATAGGCCGCTGTTGCACCACCGAAAATAAAATCTTTAGGTAAGCTTTTTGTCATCTTATTTTCCTTTCAATAGCCTTTGAGGCGAAACAAGTAAGTAAATAGGTAACTAACAGGGGAATTGAACTTTGCTTGCTTCACCTCAAATGAACTAACAAATTAGTTGTTAAATTGTTCCTGCACGAAGGCAAGTGCTCCTTTGCCATCACGGGTTAGTTTGATGTATTGACCGCCTTCTGTCTTAGCCAGCTTGATACCCAATTTATCAGTTTCCGCCTTCA
>CAUSZI010000058.1:0-13114 GCA_963536045.1 uncultured Streptococcus sp. | reverse complement strand
GGACGACGAAATCGAATTCTAACGAATTACCGATTTCTGTCCCACTCTCTTTACTAGCAAAAGAAAGGAAGACCTATGTCCAAGAAGTTACTGAACGCTTTTGTATCAGCAGTGATTGACAATAGCACTTTTGAGGAAATGGACACCATCTATCTGAGCAATCGTGTCATGGCTTTAGTTGGAGAGACAGTGGCAGAGCAGGAGACAGAGGCTGAGCAGCTAATTGACCTGAAGGATGACTTGGTAGCTGTAGCTATGAAGAATGGGAAGATTGGTGATACTCTGGCTGAGCAGGATATACTGGGAGCTGAGCTCATGAACTTAATCACGCCTTCCCCTAGCCAGTTCAATCGGGACTTCTGGACGACTTATACCTCCAATCCCGAGCAGGCTGTGGCTGATTTTTACCAGCTTAGTCAAAAGAATGACTATATCAAGGTCAAGGCTATTGCTAAAAACATTGCTTTCAAAGCACCGACTGCCTATGGAGATTTGGAAATCACCATCAATCTCTCTAAGCCAGAAAAGGATCCCAAGGAAATTGCGGCAGCTAAAAAGGCCAAGAACAGCCATTATCCGGCCTGCCAGCTTTGCATGGAAAATGAAGGTTACCAAGGTCGCTTGGACCACCCAGCCCGCGCCAATCATCGGATTATTCGCTTTGACTTGGCTGGACAGGAGTGGGGCTTTCAGTATTCGCCCTATGCCTACTTTAATGAGCATTGCATCTTTCTGCACAGCCAACACCTTCCCATGGCTATCAGTCGGCTGACCTTTGAGCGCCTGCTGGATATCGTGGAGACCTTTCCGGGTTATTTCGTAGGCTCCAACGCCGATCTGCCTATTGTCGGTGGCTCTATCCTGACCCACGACCACTATCAGGGCGGACGTCACACCTTCCCTATGGAAATAGCAGAGCTGGATTGCAGCTTTACCTTTAGCGGCTTTGAAGAGGTGGAGGCAGGCATTGTCAAGTGGCCTATGTCCGTTATTCGTCTAAGGTCTGAGAAGAAGGAACAGTTGATTGAGTTGGCTGACAAGATCTTGCAAGCTTGGCGGACTTATTCTGACCCGAGTGTGCATGTCTTGGCAGAGTCTGAGGGTGAGCCTCACCATACTATCACACCGATTGCGCGCAGAAAAGATGGATCTTTTGAGCTAGACTTGGTCTTGCGGGACAATCAAACTTCCCCAGAACATCCAGACGGCATTTATCACCCTCATAAGGATGTGCAGCATATTAAGAAAGAAAATATCGGTCTGATTGAGGTCATGGGACTGGCTATTCTGCCGCCTCGGCTCAAGGAAGAACTCAAGCAGGTGGAACTTTTCTTGCTGGGAGAAGACTGTCAGGTTGCTGCCTATCATCAGGAGTGGGCCAATCAACTCAAAGACCAGAATCCAGATGTTACCGCTGAGACAGTGGAAGGAGTAGTTCAGGAGTCGGTTGGACAGATTTTCAGCCGAGTACTGGAAGATGCGGGAGTTTACAAGCGAACAGAGGAAGGGCAGGAGGCTTTCATGCGCTTCGTCCAATCCGTTGGCATCCAGCCCTAGGAAATGTGTTATAATGAATCTAGCGTAACAGGGAAAGGAAGTTTTATGGCAATTTTAGTATTAGGTGGAGCTGGCTATATCGGCTCGCACATGGTAGACCGTCTGGTAGCGGCAGGCAAGGAAGAGGTAGTCGTCGTTGATAATTTGGTGACTGGCCATCGGGCAGCCGTCCATCCGCAAGCAGTCTTTTATGAGGGGGATTTGGCGGATAAGGACTTTATGCGTGATGTCTTTGCCAAACATCCATCTATCGATGCAGTCATTCACTTTGCTGCTTTTTCACTGGTGGCAGAGTCTATGGTGGATCCGCTCAAGTATTTTGACAATAACACAGCTGGCATGGTTTCTCTTTTGGAGGTCATGCAGGAATGCGGTGTTAAAAATATTGTCTTTTCTTCGACAGCGGCGACTTATGGCATTCCCGAGGAAGTGCCGATTCTGGAAACGACTCCGCAAAAACCTATCAATCCTTATGGTGAGAGCAAGCTTATGATGGAGACCATTATGCGCTGGGCAGATAAAGCTTATGGCATCAAGTTTGTTGCTCTGCGTTATTTCAATGTGGCTGGTGCCAAACCTGACGGTTCAATCGGTGAGGATCACGGGCCTGAAACCCATCTCCTGCCCATTGTGCTTCAGGTGGCTCAGGGCAAACGTGAGAAGATTGCCGTCTTTGGCGATGATTACGATACTCCGGACGGGACCAATGTACGAGATTATGTCCATCCTTTCGACTTGGCTGACGCCCATATTCTGGCTGTCGAGCACCTGCGTACCGGCCATCCTTCAGATGCCTTTAACCTTGGCTCTTCGACTGGTTTTTCTAACCTGCAGATTGTAGAAGCCGCCCGCAAGGCGACCGGCCATCCTATTCCTTTGGAAATAGCAGAGCGGCGCCCAGGGGATCCGGATACGCTGATTGCTTCCTCTGAGAAGGCAAGAAATGTTCTGGGCTGGCAGCCGAAATTTGACAATATCGAAACCATTATCGAAACCGCTTGGAAATGGCATTCAAGTCATCCAAATGGCTATGATGATAGAGAATAAACTGACAAACCAGCTAGAAAAGCTGGTTTTTTAATTCGAATCATAAACCCCTTCTTTACAAATTTTTAAAAGCATTTTATAATAAAAAGAAAATTGATTGACATATTATCTGTAATCTTGTTTAGTTGCTACTAATTCTTAGTATATCTTGAAAAATCATGACAGCTACAGATGCAAGGAGAAATAAGAATGTAGAATAGCGATTTTTTTGCACCACTATCAGATGAGACAGATGTTGACAGTTTGTTGTGTAAGGGCTTTAAAGACTTATGATATAATGAAGTCATAAAAGTTTGAGAAGTCTCTTAATCTTTTCAAGCAGATTTTCATAAAGAGAATAGGAAATAAGTATGCGTTCGATTCTTGCCTTATATATCACCCTGATGCCGGTCATTCTGGCTGGGATTCTGAATATGATCTTTTGCAAGTCTTCACTGCTGCAGGCGGCTTATCGACCAATGGATGCTGGGCTGATGTTAAAGGATGGGAAGAGGCTTTTTGGGGCTAACAAGACCTGGAAAGGTTTCATTGGCATGATTGTCTGGGGAGCTTTGGCGCAGATCCTTTGGGGATTGTTCTTGAAGAGTATTCCTAGCCTAGAGAAGTTGCACTTGGTTTATTCTTTCTACGAAAATACCGTGCTGTTTAATCTGGTACTTGGAGCTCTTTTGGGGCTGGCTTATGTTTTGTTTGAGCTACCCAATAGCTTTATCAAGCGACGTTTGGAAATCAGAGAGGGCAAGACGGCGGAGAATGGCTGGAAATGGACTTTTATCTGGATAGACCAGATTGATTCCTTGATTGGCTGTATTATTTTCTTGCTTTTCTTTATCCCTCTGTCTTGGCAGCAGATGTTGGGCATTCTAATCCTAGGGGCGGGCACGCATCTAGGAGTCAATCGTCTGCTCTACTGGGCTAAGCTTAGAAAAAATCGTATGTGAAATGGGAGTTTGTGATGAAAGAACTATGGCTGGAAAAAGAGCCTTCGGCCGTCTATGGCGGTAAAATCAATCAGTTAATAAACCTCTGTCAGCTGGGGCTTCCGGTTCCTAAGGCTCTGATTTTGCCTGCGGACCAAGTAATGGCTTGGCTAAGAGCGGCTCTGCCAGAATATTCAAAACAGGGACTTAAAGAATTAATCAAACTGGGCAAAGAGGAAATTGCGGAGCGTTTGCAGCAATATCCTTTGGAGTCAACTTGGCTACAGGAGTTAGCAGCTTTTTGTCAGGAAAATCAGGCTTATATCATTCGCAGTAGTGCCCTTTTAGAAGACGGACAGAACATGTCATTTGCTGGCCAGTATGACTCGATTGGCGACTGCCGGACACTGTCAGAAATTGAGCAGGGCATTCGTTCTTGTCTGCTTTCTCTTTTCAACCCAGAGGCGCTAGTCTATTGGCAACGACAAGGCTTGGCCGAGCAGGATTTTGCTATGGCGGTGCTGATTCAGGAGCAGATAGAGCCTGACTTCAGCGGTGTCTGCTTTTCCCTAGACGTGGCGACCAATCAGGACCAGACCATGCTGTTGGAGTATGTAAAAGGCTCGGCTGAGAGTTTGGTTAGCGGTCAAGTCAATCCTGAGCAGCTGAATATTCCTTGGTACAAGCCAGACTGGAGCCAGTTTGAAAAAGTTGAAATGCCTCTGGCAGTCTTGCAGAAGCTGCATGCGCAGGTTTTGGAGATTGTGGCGTATTTTGGTCGACCGATGGATATTGAGTGGTGTGCTGTCCAAGAGCAAGTCTATGTGCTGCAGGCTAGGCCTATCACAACAGTACCAACTAAAATCGACAGTGGCCGCTGGACGACGGCGAATTTTCGGGATGGAGGCGTGGCGGCTCAGCCCTGTCCCAACCTGATGTGGAGCCTTTACCGCCATTCTTGGCAAAAGGCACTCTCCAGCTTTTTGCTGGCAATTGGCCTAGAGCCTGAAGGTGTGATGCCGCCGCTGATGCGTCTCCATTATGCTCGACCTTTCTGGAACTTAGGAGTGGTCAAGCAAGGTATGGAGCAGATTCCAGGCTATATTGAGCGAGACTTTGATGATGAGCTGGGAGTTAATAAAGACTACCAAGGTCAAGGTTTTACCAGTAAATTAAGTCCATCCTTGCTCTTGAATTTCCTGCGGGTCGCTTTGAAAACGCAAAAAGTAACTAAGACTTTTCTGCATCAGGCGCCAGAGAAGCTGCAAGAGCTGCGTCAGCAATTTAACCGCCTGAATCAAGAAATACGAGAACTGAACGACCAAAGCCCGCTGCAGCAGGTCGAGAGTCTTTGGCAGTTAGTGCTAAATCAGGCTTATTTAGACAGTGAGGGAACTTATTTCTGGCAGGCCTACATCAATACGGTCCAGCTGTCTATGAAAAAGACCAGTCTACTCAAATGGCTGACGGTTGATCAATTTTTCCAACTAATAGCTAAGTTAGGAAATGTTTCGCATACCAAGCCTTTAGCTCGAATGCTGGAAGCTGCGGATCTTGTTTTGGCAGAGGAGAAACTGACAGATGATTGGCTGAAACTATCGGTGGAAGAGTTGCAGGAACTGGCTACACGATATCCTGATCGAGCAGATTTCATCAAGGTTCAGGATTTCCAAAAGGATTTTGGCTATCACTCGGCTCGGGAGCTGGACTTGCGAGTAGCTAGTTACGAAGAAGATGCTCATCAATTTATGACAGCGGTCCAGCAGTTGATTGCTGATTCAGCGTATTACCAAGCAGCTAAAGGTTCGCTCAGTCCTGTCTCAGAGTCTGAGCTGGATTTGGCTCATCTATCTCGAGCCAAGCAGAAAAAGATAGAAAAAATCAGCGAAGACCTGCGAAACTTGCTCTGGTGGCGAGAGGAGTTCAAGGATATTTCCACGCGCTATTACCACCTCATTCGTCAGGTTAGCCTCAAACTCGGCCGATCCTATGAAAAGCGAGGCTTTCTGAAAGATTCTCAAGATGTTTTTTACATTAAGAAAGAAAGTCTGACTGCCTTTATGGAAGGGCAAAAGACTGCTGACCAGCTGCAAGAAGAAGCGGCTGGTAATCGGCATTATTGCCAGGCCTATCGGAATTTTGAGCCAGCGGGGGATTTGACTGACAAGGAGATGAGCCTGGAAGATGTAGCCCATGATAGTCAGGCTCTGCTGACAGGAATGCCAGCCAGCAGCGGTCAGGTGACCGGTCGGGTTCGAGTCCTCTTGGATTTGGCGGATATTGAGACAATTGAACCGGGAGAAATTCTTGTCACTCGCTATACAGATACGGGCTGGAGCTATGTTTTCGGTATTCTAGGAGGTCTTGTGACAGAGTATGGCGGGGTTCTCTGCCATGCCTCCATTGTCGCTCGGGAATGCGGGATTCCAGCTCTGGTCTGCGCCAAGAATGCAACTCAGCTGCTAGAAACTGGCATGCTGGTTACTTTAGATGGAAGAAGAGGAGAAATAAGAATTCATGAAGAAGAATGAACCTTTGTTTATCGGTGAATACGACAAATCTGTTATCCTGACTTATATGGGCGCTGCTTTTGCACTGTTGGCAGTCTATGCCATCATTCAGTCCCAGCTGCGGTTAGCCATGATGGCCTTTATCGTCAGCGGAATCTGCGACCTCTTTGACGGTGTGGTGGCGCGGTGGATGAAGCGGACTGAAAGCCAGAAGCGCTTCGGCATTGAAATTGATTCGCTCTGCGACATGATTAGCTTTGCGGCTCTCCCGGCTGTGCTCCTCATGACCCAGCTGCCCTTGGGAGCGGCCAATATCGTTTTGGCTGTCCTCTATGTCTTGGCCGCAGTCACGCGCTTGGCGCATTTTAATCGCTTGGCCAAGCATGATGAAGGATCTGGCTCGTATTTTATCGGCTTGCCTGTGACTTACAGCGCCCTATTTTTCCCATTTACCTATCTGGTCTGTCAATGGCTGGCGCCTGGCTTCTTTGCTTGGGTGTGGCTGGGCTTGTCTCTTTTGCTGGCCTTCTTATTTGTTTACAACTGCCGTATTCCCAAGCCAAATAAGCTGGCCTATTTGGTCTTTGCGATTTTAGCTGTTGCAAGTCTGATTGGTCTGGGAGTTCTCCCGCATGGTTAAGGTCTATCAGAGAAAGACTGGCCAAGTAGTGGAACCGACAGAATACAAGTCGGGTCTGCTAGACAAGCTTTATGGTACTGCTTGGGGTCGCATCTTGTTGCCTTTCTTGACCCGACCTAGCCTGTCTTATCTTCTGACCTTGAAAGACTACACTCCTTTTTCTCGCAAGAAAATAGCAGCTTTTGTGGAAAATTATCAGCTGGATTTGGCTGACTATGAAGATGGCCCTTATCCTAGCTTTGCGGCTTTTTTCCAGAGGAAAATCAAGCCTAGTCTGCGTCCAGTCTGTTCTGATAGTCAAGTACTAGCTGTGGCGGATGCCAAGCTAGAGGCTTTTACCATCAGTCAGGACTTACAGCTGACAATTAAAGGGCGGACATACAGGCTAGCTGACTTACTGCTGGATGAAGAGTTGGCTCAGCTGTTTAGTGGCGGAACAGCGCTGATTTATCGACTGGGAGTGGAAGACCTGCACCGCTATCTGGCTGCTGAATCTGGCAGAATTACCCGAAGACGAAAAATCAAAGGCCGCTTGCATACGGTCAGGCAGGTAGCCCAAAAGCGGCGCTTGATTTACAAAGAAAATAAAAGAGAATACTGTCTTTTAGATACCGACCTAGGACCTGTCCTGCAGATGGAAGTAGGGGCTCTCTTGGTCGGAAGAATATACAATCACAGTCATGACAGTTTGGTCAGGGGACAGGAGAAGGGCTGCTTTGGTCTGGGTGGCTCAACCATTCTTGTCCTCTATTCGGCAGACACGATTCGCTTGGATCAGGATATCCTGACTTACTCAGACCTCGGAATAGAAACCCAGATTCAAATGGGTGAAAAGATTGGAGAAAAGCTATGTTTAAACGATTAGCTGTTTATTATAAGGAAATGTTTCCTTTGCTGCCGCGCTTTTTTGTAGCTGCCATCATGTTTTTTGAGATTTATTTTGTCCTCTTGCTCAATGACGGAGTGACCACCTTTCACTTTGACCATCAGGAGTTAATTGGAATTTTTACGATTTTTGTCTTTCTGATGATTCTGCGGATTGCGGATGATTTCAAGGACTATGAGACCGACAGACGGCTCTTTCCTCATCGGGCTCTGCCATCTGGCCGGGTGAAAAAGAAGGACCTGGCTATTGCCCTCAGCTTTATCGTAGCTGTATCTGTGCTTCTCAATGTTCTCTTTATGAACAATATCGGCTGGTTCCTCTTTCTCTATATCTACGGAACCCTCATGTCCTTCTGGTTCTTCAAGCGTGACAAGATTCAAAATTCTCTGCCACTGGCTCTAGTGACCCATAATCCAGTCATGATGATTTTGAATCTCTATACGATTTCTTTCGTCTGCTACAAGTACAATCTGCCTCTCTTGTCTCTGCCGACCGTCTTGCTGGCTTTTACCATGTATTTCCCAAGTCTGATCTGGGAAGTCTGCCGCAAGATTCGGGCGCCAAAAGACGAGACAGAGTATGTGACCTATTCTAAGCTTTTTGGCTACAAAAAAGCCACTCGCTTTATCGAGGTGGTGACTCTGCTGGATATCTTGACCAATTTCGCTCTTCTCTGGAATATTTCCCATGTCGGAGTGGTGGTCTTGGTGCTGAATGTCATCTGGATGACTGTCCAGTTTGAGCAGTTTATCAAGGATCCGACTCGCTTTAATATCCGGGAGCGGGTGGAGCGCTATACTTATATCACGGAGACAACAATGGTTCTGTCCGTTGCTGTTTATCTCTTGATGGGGGTACTTTGATGAAAAGAATCAAGCAGACAGGGCTTGACCAGGTCGGAGGCAAGGCCTATCATTTGCTGAAAATGCAGGCTGCTGGTTTGCCGGTTCCTGACTTTGCAGTGTTTGCTTTTGACTTTTTTCAAGAATCTGCTAGCTCTGCTGACTTGGAGCAGATGGAAGCAGCCTATCGGTCTGGGGAGTTGGACTTGTCCCAGTTAAGCCAGCAACTGCAGGATTGGGCTAAAGAGCAGTTTGCGCAAGAAGATCTGACGGCAGCAGAAAGCTGGATTCATCAGGAATTTTCTCAGAAAGACTGTCGCTTTGCAGTCCGCTCATCAGCAACCATTGAGGATGGGAAGGCTTCATCCTTTGCTGGTCAGTTTCAGAGCCAGCTCAATGTGAAGCCAGAGGGGCTTAAAGAAGCTATTCAAGCGACCTTGCTCTCTCTTTATCAGGAGTCAGCTCTTAGTTATCTATTTGAGCAAGGACTATCGTTGAAGCAAGCGCAGATGATTTGCCTTGTTCAGGTTATGCAGAAGGGAGACTTGTCTGGGATTTACTTCACAGCTAATCCCAAGGGCATTCTGAACGAGCACATCATTGTTATCGGTCGGGGCTTGGGTAATAAGGTTGTTGAGGATAAGATTCCTACAACCATGGTGACGCTTCATCCCAAGGACCAGCTCTTTTATATAGAGCAGACGGAGGACTCACCAGACGTATCACAGGAGCAACTCGAGGAGCTACAAGGCTTGGCGAGTCAGGTGAGTCAGCTTTTCGGACCTTATATGGATATGGAGTTTACCTTCGCGAATGGACAACTCTATCTCTTGCAGGCACGCCCTATTACCACCTTGCCAGAGGGACAGCGGATTATTTTGGACAACAGCAACATTGTCGAGAGCTATCCGGGCGTTTCCAGTCCTCTGACCATTAGCTTTATTCAAGAGGCTTATGCTAGTATTTTTCGAAGTCTGGCCCAGCGCTTGGTTGGCAAGGATGCTCCAGAGTTGGCTGCCTATGAAGCCACTTTTCAAAATATGCTGCAGCCGGTCAACAGCCGAGTCTATTACCAGATTCAGAGCTGGTATCAGCTGCTGAAGCTTTTACCTTTTTCGAAGAAAATCATTCCTATCTGGCAGGATATGCTGGGAGTGAGAGAGACAGAGGTGCCTCAGATGCCGGTACACCTGTCTGCTTTCAAACGCCTGCAAATCATGCTCCGAATCATCCGAGAGTTTTGGACAGCACCCAAGCAAATGAGACGATTGGAAGAGCAGTTTGCCCGGATTCAGCGCCAATACGAAGCGAGCTTTTCTCCCGACGCAGATGCGGAGACCTTGATTGGCTTGGTCAGCAAGCTGAAAGAGGATATTCTGGCTCACTGGGACATTACGCTGGTTAATGACCTCTATGCTTTTGTCTATACCGGACTCCTGAAAAAGTCGCGTCGCGGTGGGGCTGTTCAGGCTGAGATTGCAGGAATTGAGCAGATTGAAAGTATGCGGCCAGCTTTGGCCCTGCAGGCTTTAACAGCTCAGCTGAAAGCAGAAGAAAATGCAGAGATTAGACAGGCCATGGCAAGTGAAAGTCCAGAAGTCTTTCTAAGTCATCAGCATCCTTTGGTTCAAGAAATAGTCCATTTTATCCATGAATTTGGTGATCGGGCTCCGGAAGAGTTGAAGTTAGAAACTCCCACCTTTCGAACGCACCCAGAGCGTCTGCTCAAGCTCCTGCTGCAAATTTGCCAGCAAGAGGAGAAGAAGTTGGCACCTCAGAAACTTGAAGAAGATGTTCAAAAATCAGGCTGGTGGACGAATTTTCTCCGCAAGCGAGCCATGACTGGTGTTAAATATCGGGAAAGCTCTCGTTTAAACCGCACACGAATTTATGGCATGATGCGGCAGATTTTCAGAACATTGGGTCAGCAATTAGCCGAGCAAGGGCTTCTGGCTACAGCAGACGATGTTTTTTACCTCACAAAGGAAGAATTATTTGAGTTGACCAGAAAGCCCAGAGATGTTAGCGACTTGATAGCCGATCGTCGGGAGAAGTTGGAGGCTGATAAAGAACTACCAACCTTTAGTCGCTATGTTTTTGCAGGACAGGTCTTTGAGAAATACATGAAACCGCAAAACCACACCAGCAGTCACAATACGAGCAATCAAGCCTTACAAGGGATTGGCTGCTCACCTGGCTGCATTAAGGCTCAGGTGCTGGTTGTGGCAGATGTGCAGGAGATTGAGTCTGCTCAGGACCGGATTATCGTGACCAAGATGACCGATCCGGGCTGGGTCTATCTTCTGACCCAAGCCAAGGGTGTCATTGCCGAGCAGGGGTCTTTGCTCTCGCACACGGCTATTATTTCCCGCGAGTTGGGTATTCCTTCCATTGTCAATGTCAGAGGTGCCTGCAGCCAGCTGCAAAATGGCGACTGGATTGAGATGGATGGCCTTACTGGCAAGATTCGACTAATCAAGGAGGAAGACCATGCTGGAAATTAAACCAGTCAAACCCAATACGACAGAGCTGGATGATTTTCTAGCTCTGCCCAAGCGGATTTACCAGCCAGACCACCTTATGCAGTCTGAAGAGGAAGAACTGGCTTTGATTGAGGGCAGTCACCCGCTGAGTTCTGACCTAGAAACCTATGCCTTTGTTGGCTATGAGGAGGGTCAGCCTCGTATTCGAGGTATCCTGACCTTCTATTCAGGGGATGAGGCTGCTTACTTGGGATTTTTCGAGTCGATCAATGACCAACAGATTGCATCTGCTTTTATCGAGCATTTAGCAGGTTTTGCTCGCAGTCTCGGAGCGAATAAGACAATTGGTCCCGTACAGGCAAGTTTTTGGCTGGGTTATCGAATGCAGTTGACTGGAACAGAGGAGATCCCTTTTACTGGAGAACCTCATAATCCAGACTATTATCCTGAGTTATGGCAGGCTGCTGGTTTTGAGCTCAAGGAGCGCTATCTATCTAATTTTTATCCCAAGGTCAGCAATCAAATTCATCAGGACAAGCTGGCTCATCGCTTTGAGTCTTTTGAAGAAGCGGGATTCACTATTTGCTCTCCTAAGAAGCAGGAGTGGGGAAAAGCTTCGCTGCAGGTTTTTGAGCTCCTCAATCGCCTCTATCAAGATTTTCCGATTTATCGCTCAATTTCCAGTCAGCAGTTCAGTCAGATTTTTCAAAAATACCAGTATATTCTTGATTTTTCCATGGTTAAGCTGGCCTATAAGGAGGGAAAGCTAGCAGGTTTTCTGATTGCCATGCCGGACTACGGTTCTCTGGTTTATCAAAAACTGACTCCTCTCAACCTAGCTAAACTTTTTTGGATCAAGCGTTTTCCAAAACGCTATATGATTATGTATCTGGGAGTAGATGATGAATTCTTGGGATTAGGCTCTGCCTTGGCCTACCCGATTTTTAAAGAAGCGCAGAAGCGTCAAGCCTCAGCTATTGGAGCCTTGATTCATCAAAAAACAGTCACGCGCCACTATGCGGCAGAACTGCAAGGAGACAAGCATGAGTATGGTCTCTTTGAATTGGATTTGAACTCCTGACTAACAAAATAAATCATATTTTAAAAAACAAATTTTCTAACCGAAGATTTGTTTTTAATTTTTTAGGTAAAAATGAACACTATTTTCAGGCTGTTCAAAAACATGATGATTTCAGCCTTCAAAGATATATTTTTAAGCAAAAGCATTGAATTTTTGTAGGAAATTCTGTAAAATTTTAAGAGATTATTATATGGAGAAAAGGGAATTATTATGGAAAAAAGAATCACTGGTGATACGCTCCAGCGCTATTCTTTTAGAAAGTTATCAGTAGGATTGGTTTCTGCCACTATCGGAAGCTTCTTTTTGAGTACCGCAATAGGGGGAAATATAAGCACGGTTGAGGCTGCAGAAGTCTCAGCAGGCAAAACCGTTCCAGTTCAGTATCACTACGTAGTAGAGTCTGAACTCACTGAAGCTGAGAAGAATGCTGTTGTTAAGGAACTTCCAAAGTTTGTGGAAGAAAACTCAGATGCTTATTACCTGGTTTACCGTCCAAAGACCCAGGGGCTTTCGGCAAAAAGTTTGCCAGAGACGGGCTACTCAAGTCTGTGGGAAGCAACTTTTGCAGCTGCTGGGCTGACTTTAGCAGTCTTAGTAATTACACGAGGTAGAAATGGAAAGAGGTACCTGTCTTCTATTTTGCTGGTGACAGGTCTAGGCTCTATTCTCCTAGCTCCTTCTGTATTTGCAGTGACCAATATTGAATTAGCCGCCTACAATCAAAGGCTAAATTTGACGGTGGGAGATAAGCTGCCTGAGCCTTTAGAGATTGCTGGTTTCGAGTATGTCGGCTATCTGAAAAGCGGTGAACAGGGCAAGGAGAACGCAGCAGGAAGTCATCAGTTTCCTACGGCACAAAAGGACTTGTCAGCTGTTGAAGTTGATCAGCAGGCGGGCAAATCTGCTAGTCTTTCTGGGAATCCGAGTACTGCCAACAAGCCAGCATCTACTGAAACAGAGAAACTAACCGAGCAAGAAAAAGAAATCATTGCTGCCAAAGAACGCGAATTTGCTCGGCTTTCTCCTATCAATGAAGTACCAGAACTGGAATTCAAGAGCCAAGAAAGCAGCCAAACCCAAGTCCTGCCTTATCAAACAGAATACCAATATTCAAATGAACTCGCAGAGGGGCAATCTCAGGTCATTCG
>CAUSZI010000057.1:0-13339 GCA_963536045.1 uncultured Streptococcus sp. | reverse complement strand
CATGAAAAAATCATTTATTCTAACACTTTTAACGATTATAACTCTAGGACTCTTCTGGCCGGTTACAGCCTTGGCTGAGGAGCAGAAGCTGCCGTCTGGTACAGAGCGCAGCCAAATCGGTCAGAAAATCCAAGACTTTGTCAAGAAACATGAAAAAACAACAGCTGGTTTGGCGACGACGGTCTTTGATAAGGATGGCACCATCTACAAAGGAAACTTTGGCTATATGAACAAGGAAAAGAAAATCAAAACGGATGATAGCAGCGTTTTAGAATGGGGATCGGTTACCAAGCTGACGGTTTGGGTCTCCGTCATGCAGCTCTGGGAAGAGGGAAAGATTGACCTAGAGGAAGACATCCGCACCTATCTGCCAGAGGGATTTTTAAAAAACCTTCGCTATGACAAGCCGATCACTATGATTGATCTCATGAACCATCAGGCGGGATTTAGCGAGTCAATTCAGGGCCTTAAGGAAGAGACAGGATTGACAATTGAGGAAAGCTTAGCCAATAATCAGCCAACCCAGTCCTACGAACCCGGCACCATGACCAGCTACTCAAACTTCTCTGCCGGTTTGGCGGGCTATATCGTCGAGCGAATCTCCGGACAGGACTTCTCTACCTATGTCCATGAGCATATCTTCCAGCCATTAGAGATGAATGATACAGCTATGTCTTCAGATTTGAAGGATAATCTTAAGGTTTATAAGAAGCGAATGGAGGCCTTGTCCTATAGTGCAGATGGTCAGACTTCGAAGGGGACTGCCTATTTATACTCAGCGCTCTATCCAATGGGAAATGCTGCCTCTACCATGGCTGACTTTCAGAAGTTTGCCCAAGCGCTTTTGAAGAAAGAGAAGCTCTTCCAGCGAGTTGAGACTTGGGCGACCCTATACACAGTGACCTCGACCTATCCAGGGACAGAGCTGCCGCTCAATATGCACGGTTTCTGGGCTACAGAGTTTGGCATGACTGTTGTCGGCCATAGCGGTAATACCTTGGGGTATTCCTCTTTCATCCTGCTAGACTTGAAAAATGGCATCGGTATGACTATCATGACGAATCAAGAACACGAAAGCGTCTACAACCATGAGATGCCGGCTTTGGTCTTTGGAGCTAAGAAAAAAACGAGCCAAGCAACCTTTGATGCATTCCAGTCTGGAAATTACCGATCTACTCGCTACTTTGCCAGTGGTCCTATGTCTATCTCTAGAAGCTTATTCCTCTATACTAGTTTTGTCAAGAAATCCGAGGACAATCCACTTTTGAGTCAGGATTTTTCAGTAGTCAGTGGCAGCGGAGATAAGGTCAAGGTGACAACTCCTTATGCAAGTTATTTCAGAGTCAAGGATAGCGAAATTTTGGCAGACTGGGCCATGCTTATTTCAGCGGCAGTCGGAATTGTTTTCGGTATCATTCTCTTTTTGGTACGGGGTGGTTTAGATCTTTTCCGATTGGTATTCAAAAAAGGCCAGCCTAAAACACCTAAGAAACTTCGGATTTGGACTTATCTGACCTCTTTAGCGGCAGTAGGAGTGGCTTTAAATTTCTATGGCCTTGTTGCAGCTTTTCTAGCAAGTAATCGTAGTTACCCCTATAGCATATGGCCTTATATAGTCTTTGCAGTTCTAGGTTTAATCTTAGCAGGATGTGCCATCTATCCGCTCTTTAGCAAGGCTAAAAAGGGACTTGGCAAAGGTCGGCTCTTATTGACAATCATGACGAGTCTATCTGCTCTCGCTATTGTAGCTAACATTCTTTATTGGTCGCTCTACCAGTGGTGGGCGATGTGATTATTTGCTTGTTTTTTCTGGGGGAATGGACAATCTCATGAGGGAAACCGTTTGATTAATTCTTTTTACAATTTTAAGGTTAGTGATTTTTCAACAGGAGCTGAAGTACGATAGCTGTCTTTTATACAGAGCGCGGCTAAACGAAGCAAAAAATCAAGGATCTTATCAGACTACAAAAAGCAAGCAGATAAAATCAAACCATTTAAAGGAGAAAATCAGATGACCAATGAAACAAGAAGCAAACCACAACCAAAACTAGTCTGGCCTTTCCTAGCTTGGAACTTCGGTTGGACTTGGGGATTTATGTTGCTAGCGATCATTCTCAAAAATCTCTGGCCGGAAAATCCACCTGTACTCTATCTGGCTCTGGAAGGCCTCCTAACGAGTCTCAGTATGTTCGGACCGGTGATAGCAAGCCTAATAGTGCTGAAAATAAAAGGCTTCAAAGCCATCTGTTCCTTTATCTTCTCAAGCAAGAAAGGAACTTGGCTCTATCTCCTACTCTTCAGTGGAGGTCTGGCTGTGACTTTTGCATTAGCTTCCGGAGGCAAGCTGGTAGACGGGTCTCTGCTTTCATTTATTGGATCCTTTATCTACCTTATGACCTTGGCTGGTGGCATGGAAGAGCCTGGCTGGCGAGGCTTTCTGCAGTCGGCTTTGGAAAAGAAGTTCTCTATGCTTATCGCCTCCTCGATAACTGGACTGGCTTGGGCTGCTTGGCATATTCCTCTCTGGTTTTATGACCGCTTTTATGATCGAAGTCAGAATCCCTTTCTAGTCTTTATCATTGTAACTATAGTCCAGTCTATCTGGTTTGCTGCACTGCATAAGAAGACGAAATCTGTCCTTGCCTGTATGATTTTCCATGCCCTGCTAGACATTCTGATAGAAACGTTTGTCGGCATCAACCTAGCTGATAAGTTTGATTTCTCTCAGGTCAACTCCCTCTTTTACCTTGGCGGCTTGGGCATTCTGACCCTTTACAGTATTTATCTCTGGTATCGGGCGGATAAGAAGGTGAAAAACATATGATTAAAAAACAAGAATAAGCTGATTCTAAAATTGAAAGGAGACTGCACAAATTATCTGAACTTAGCTTATGTGAATATTTGAGTTGAACAGAAAGGAAATATCATGAAAAAATCATTTATTCTAACGCTTCTAACGATTATAACTCTAGGACTCTTCCGGCCGGTTACAGCCTTGGCTGAAGAACAGAAGCTGCCGTCTGGTACGGACCGTGACAAAATCGGTCAGAAAATCCAAGACTTTGTCAAGGAACATGAAAAGACAACAGCCGGTATGGCAACAACTGTTTTTGACAAGGACAGGACTATTTACCAAGGTAGTTTTGGCTATATGAACAAGGAAAAAGGCATTAAAGCCGACGACAGTAGTGTCTTTGAATGGGGGTCAGTAGGGAAACTAGCTATCTGGGTCTCCGTTATGCAGCTCTGGGAAGAGGGCAAGATTGACCTTGACGAAGACATTCGCACCTATCTGCCAGAGGGATTTATGAAGACTTTGCGCTACGAAAATCCCGTTACTATGACAGATCTCATGAACCATCAGGCCGGCTTTGGCGAGTCTACCCATGCCTACAAGGAAGATAAGGGCTTGTCTATTGAGGAGATTCTGGCAGTTAATCAGCCAGAACAGTCTTACGAACCAGGCACCATGACAGCCTACTCGAACTTTTCAGCTAGTCTGGCAGCCTATATCGTTGAGAGAATCTCCGGTCAGGACTTCTCGGCCTATGTCCATGAGCATATCTTTCAACCACTAGGGATGAAAGACACTGCTCTATCAGCCGACTTTAAGGAAAATCCAAAGATTTACCAGAAGCGGATGGAGCAAATCTCTTATCGGGCGGACGGTCAGACATCTATGGGAACTAGCTATTTCCATCTTGGGCTTTACCCAGCGGGGAATGCCGTCTCCACTTTGGCTGACTTCCAGAAGTTTGCCCAAGCGCTTTTGAAGAAAGAAAAGCTTTTCAAGCATGCTGAGACTTGGACAACCCTTTACACAGCAACCTCGAATTATCCAGGAACGGACATGCCGCTCAATATGCACGGTTTTTGGACACGGGAGTACGGTACGACGCTTGTTGGCCATGGAGGAAACTCGATTGGCTATTCATCTTATATTCTGCTGGACTTGAAAAATGGTATAGGTATGACCGTTATGACGAATCAAGATCATGAGTTGGTTTATAACTATGAAATGCCAGCCTTGGTTTTTGGACCTAAGAAAAAGACGGACTCAGCCACCTTTGACAAATTCCAGTCTGGCAATTACCGATCTGCTCGCAACTTTGCCAGTGGTCCTATGTCTATCTCCAGAATCTTGCTTTACACTCAGTTTGTTGAGAAATCCAAGGACAATCCGCTTTTGAGTCAGAATTTTTCAGTAGTCAGCGGTAGTGGAGACGAGACTAAGGTAACAGCTTCCTATGGCGATAACTTCAGAGTCAAGGATAGCGAGATTCTGAAAGACTGGTCCTTGCTTATTTCAGCGGCAGTCGGAATTGTTTTCAGTATCATTCTCTTTTTGGCACGGGGCGGACTGGATCTCTTCCGCTTGGTCTTCAAAAAAGGTCAATCTAAAACACCAAAACTTCTTCGTATCTGGACTTACCTAACTTCTTTAGCTGGAGTGGGTGTGGCTATAAACTTCCTCCTCCTCTTCAACACATTTGCTACCGACGATCTGAGCTTTCTAGCTAGCTGGCGCTATATTGTCTTTGCCAGTCTGGGATTGATTCTGGCTGGCTGTGCAGTCTTCCCACTTCTGACCAAGGCAAGAAAAGGGCTGAGTAAGAGCCGACTCTACCTGACTGTCTTGACTAGTCTGTCAGCTCTAGCTATCGTTGTCAATATTCTCTATTGGTCACTTTATCAGTGGTGGGGTCTGTAATAAGCGCAGCTCCATTGCACAAAGGAGTCTCTCATGAAAAAATCTATTCTAATCATTCTTTTAACCATTTTGACGCTAGGAATCTTCCGACCGACAGCTGCTTTAGCTGACTCGCAGAAGCTTCCGTCTGGTACGGACCGCGACAAAATCGGTCAAAAAATCGAAAGTTTTGTCAAGGAACATGAAAAGACAACTGCCGGTATGGCAACAGCTGTCTTTGATAAAAACGGAACCATCTACAAAGGAAACTTTGGATATGTGGATAAGGAAAACAAAGTCAAAGTTGACGATGACAGTGTTTTTGAATGGGCTTCAATCACTAAACTGACGGTCTGGGTATCGGTCATGCAGCTCTGGGAAGAGGGCAAAATCGACCTGGAAGCAGACATCAAAACTTATCTGCCAGAAGGCTTTCTCCGCAATCTTCGTTATGATAAGCCTATCACCATGCTGGATCTGATGAACCATCAGGCTGGTTTTGATGAAATGCCACTCTACAAAAAGGGAGACAAGAGCGACTTGGAAGAGCAGTTCCGTGATTACCAGCCTATTCAGTCCTTTGAGCCAGGTACGACGACATCATACTCTAACTACAGCACGGCTTTGGCATCTTATATCGTGGAGCGGATTTCTGGGCAGAAGTATGCAGACTATGTCCATGAGCATGTTTTTGAGCCGCTGGGCATGGATCGGACTGCTGTCTTGCCTGACTTATCGGACAATGCCTATGTACAGGAAAAGCGCAAGGAGGACAAAGGCTATGATGACCAAGGTAAGCTCTTGGGTGATACACCATTTAAGCTCTGGATGTACCCAATCGGAGGGGCTGTGGGAACTCTAGGAGACCTGCAAAAATTCGCCCAGGCCTTGCTAGAACGTAAGACGCTCTTTCATCGTCCAGAAACTTGGACCGAGCTTTACTCAACAACCTCTACCCACCCTGGTACGGATATTGTTCGTAATGCTCATGGCTTTTGGGCCAGTCACTACGGTGTTACCTTGCTGGGACACAGTGGTAATGCTGATGGCTTTTCTAGCTATCTTTACTTGGATCTGAAAAATGGCATCGGTCAAGTCATCTTAACAAATCAACTGTATGAACAAGTTTACAATGTTCAAATGCCGGAGCTGATATTTGGCAAGATGCAGACTGTCAGTGAAGCTACTAAAAAGCAGTTCAGGCCCGGCTCTTACCACTATCTGAGAAGCTATAATAGTGGTCCGCTGTCCTTCATGCTCATGATTCCCGGGGCCATCCAAAAGATAAATAAAGTCTCAGATCAGCCGGATCTGCTGAGCACTTTCTGGACTATTGACCGAAGCCAAGGTGCTGACCGCCTCGAATTTGGTGTCCTTAATGCAGAAAGGATTTCCGATTCAGTTCTCTTTAGGCATTATCTAGTCGTATTTCTCGGAGGTTTGGCGCTCGTGTTTGCTTTGGGAAATGTCTTGATTAGTGCTTTGATTGGCGGTTTCCGTCTCATCCTGCGTAAAGCCAAAAGTTCGGCTCCTCGCTCTTGGAAGGTCTGGAATTGCCTGACTTCTCTAGGGATGCTGCTGTTTGCTGGAAATCTCATTCTGCTTTTACTGGCTGCCATGAACCAGGACTACTCAATTGTTCAATCTTGGCGTTATATGGTTTTTGCAGGACTGGGACTATTCTTAGCAGGTTGTGCAGTTTTTCCGCTCTTCAGCAAGGCGCGAAAGGGTCTCGGAAAGGGTCGCCTCTTCCTGACGGTCATGACTAGCCTATCTGCGCTGGCCATCGTTTCCAATATCCTCTACTGGTCACTTTACCAATGGTGGGCATTGTGAGCCTTTACAGTATTTATCTCTGGTATTGAGCAGATAAGGAGATGAAAAACGCATGATTAAAAAACAAGAATAAGCTGATTCTAAAATTGAAAGGGGACTGCACAAATCATCTGAACTAAGCTTATGTGAATATTTGAGTTGAATAGAAAGGAAATGCTATGAAAAAAACATTTATTCTAACGCTTCTAACGATTATAACTCTAGGACTCTTCCGGCCAATTACTGCATCGGCTGAGGAGCCTCAAAAGCTACCATCTGGTATAGAACGTGACCAGATCAGCCAGAAAATCCAAGACTATGTCAAGGAACATGAAAAAACAACAGCTGGCATGGAAACTGCTATCTTTGACAAGAATGGTACCATTTATCAAGGCAACTTTGGATACATGGATAAGGAAAAAGGCATCAAGGCTGATGATGATAGCGTTTTTGAATGGGGTTCCGTGACTAAGCTGACCGTCTGGATCTCTGTCATGCAGCTCTGGGAGCAAGGTAAGATTAACTTAGAAGAAGACATCCGCACCTATCTGCCAGAGGGCTTCCTCAAAAATCTCCGCTATGATAAGCCTATCACCATGCTGGATCTGATGGACCATCAGGCAGGATTTGATGAGGTAACCATGTACCTACAAGACGATAAAAGTATCGAAGAAATCCTTAAAGAACAACAACCTATCCAGTCCTTTGAACCCGGTACAGTCACAGCTTATTCAAATTACGGTACCGGCTTGGCTGCTCTGATTGTCGAGCGGATCTCCGGTCAGCGATTTGTTGATTATGCTCATGAGCATATTTTCCAACCGCTGGACATGGACAAGACAGCTATTTTACCAGATTTATCAGACAATTCCTACGTCCAGAAAAAACGTCAAGAGGCCAAAGGATATGACATCCAAGGAAAAGTTCTGAGAAATGATAGTTACATTGTTGGCCTCTATCCTACCGGTGCGGCTACTGGTACCTTGAAAGACTTACAGAAGTTCGCCCAAGCCCTGCTGGCTCGCAAGACGCTCTTTGAGCGTCCAGAGACTTGGAGTACTCTCTACAGCCCAAGCCTGACCTATCCTGGAACAGATACTGCTCGTAACGCCCATGGCTTTTGGGCTAACGAATATGGCACTACAGTGCTAGGACACGGCGGAAATACACTTCGATTTAGCTCACGGATGATATTGGACTTGGAGCATGGTATCGGCTATATCGTCATGACTAATCAGAGTACAGAGCAAAATTATAATTTCCAAATGCCAGAACTCGTCTTTGGGCCACGTAAAACGGCCAGCAAGGAAACCCAAGAGCAGTTCAGTCCAGGCTATTACCGCACTCTACGCAACTTTAATCAAGGACCGCTGGCTATTTTTAAAATGGTTTCAGGCTTTGCAAATAATTGGCAAAAACCATCTGAAGATCAACGATTGTTAAATAACTTCTGGACCATTTATCAGAGCAAAGGCAAGCCCCATATCGCATTAGGTGTCGCAGACTACGAGAAAATCTCTGAGTTTGATTTCTATAAAGACTTTATCGTTCTTGGCTCTGGTGGACTTGGTATCATCTACGCCCTCGGTCTACTCCTCATTAGTCTGATTCTAGGAGCCTATCGACTCATCTTCCGTAAAAAACAAGAACAGCCAGACCGCACTTGGAAGGTCTGGAACCTCCTAACAGCTGTTGGGGTTTTGGCTTTTCCGATTAATCTCTTTCTAATGTTCGTGGCACAAGATTCAGGAGATTTTAGCGAGATCGCTCAGTGGCGTTATATGGTCTTTGCAGGACTGGGCCTATTCTTAGCAGGATGTGCGGTTTATCCGCTCTTTAGCAAGGCGAAAAAGGGTCTCGGAAAAGGTCGCCTCTTCCTGACGGCTCTGACTAGTCTATCCGCCCTCGCCATAGTAGCTAATATCCTTTACTGGTCGCTTTACCAATGGTGGGTGATGTAGTTTAAAAATTTTGAAACAAGAAAAGAGCCGGCATATAAGCTGGCTCTTCGTTTGGTTTTATACATTCAGCACCTTGTCCAAGAAGTCCTTGAGACGTGGATGCTGTGGATTGTCAAAGATTTGGTCAGGCTTGCCGTCTTCTAGGAATTCGCCATCAGCTGTAAAGATAACGCGGTTGGCTACCTGACGGGCAAAGCCCATCTCATGGGTCACAATCAGCATGGTCATACCTTGCTGGGCCAAATCCTTCATAACGTTGAGAACATCGCCGACCATTTCAGGGTCAAGGGCAGAAGTAGGTTCGTCAAAGAGCATGATATCTGGATTCATGGCCAGACCTCGAGCAATAGCTACCCGCTGCTTTTGGCCGCCCGATAAGCTGTCAGGGCTGGCATCAGCCTTATCAGCCAAGCCAACCTTTTCCAAGAGCTCCATCCCCAGCTTATTTGCTTCGTCTTGGGTCAAGCGCTTGTGCTCAACAGGAGCAAAGGTAATATTTTCCAGAACGGTCATGTGGGGGAAGAGGTTGAAGTGCTGGAAGACCATACCGATATTTTCTCGGACCAGATCCACATCAGTCTTCTTGTCTGTCAGATCAAAGCCATCAACCGTGATAGTCCCGCTGGTCACTTCCTCAAGTAGGTTGAGACTGCGCAGGAAGGTTGACTTACCAGATCCAGAAGGACCGATGATGCAGACCACATCTCCCTCGTAGAATTTAGCAGTAATACCCTTTAGGACTTCGTTTTCCCCGTAATATTTATGAAGATCGTTCACATCGATTTTTAATTTTGCCATTACTTAATCCTCTTTTCTAAACGTTTTGCCAAGCGGGTCAAGAGCGTGATAATGATGAGATAGAGCACGGCTAGGATAGCATACATCCGGAAACTTTGATAGTTGCGGGCGATGATGTCTTTACCCGTTTTGAAGAGCTCGGCCAGTCCAATAGCTGAGACAATCGTTGTATCCTTGAGTGCGATGACAAACTGATTGACAAAGTTTGGCAGCATAATCTTAGTTGCCTGTGGCAGGATAATCTTGCGCATGGTCTTGGAGTAGGAAATCCCCAAGCTGCGGCTAGCTTCCATCTGCCCAACAGGAACGGCCTGAATACCCCCACGGACAATTTCTGCGATATAGGCACCGGCATTGAGAGAGAGGGCGATAGTTCCTGCAACGAAAGCATTGATTGGGCTTTGTTGACCAGTCATGGATTCGATTAGGTTAGGAATCCCCCAGAAGATAAAGGCTGCTACAATCATCAGTGGAATACCACGAATAACATCGACAAAGATTTCTGCAATCCAGCGCAGCGGTTTATAAGGGCTGACGCTGAACATACCAAAGATAATCCCGATGACCATAGCAATCGCAAATGAAATCAGAGCCAAAGCAATCGTCACTCCCAGACCTTTAAGCAGTTCTTGGTAGTTATTTTGCAGCAAGCCCCAAATAGTGGACTCATCTACAGTGGATTCCTTTTCTTCGCTAGCCAGATACTTGTCTAAAATCTCTTGGTACTTGCCGCTTTCTTTGAGGTTGGCCAGTCCATTATTAAACATCTCAATCAGCTCAGGATTGCTGCCTTTTTTAACTGCGAAAGCGACTTGGCCACTTGGTGTACCTTCAATAGGTGTTTTAAGTTTCTTGCCTTGTTTGATGGCGTATTTGACAACGGGCTCATCATCCATCACAGCTGCGACAGAGCCAGTATTAAGGCTGTCATACATGGAAGCTGCATCTGAGAATGTTTTAATAGAGTAGCCGTACTTGCTCTTGTTTTCCTCAAGGAAAGTCTGAGAAGCAGTACCGGTTTTGACACCGACGGTCTTGCCCTTGAGTTCTTCGTAGGACTTAATATTGCTACTGTCCTTGACTGCCAAGATAGAGTTGGCTGTGTAGTAAGGATCAGAATAGTCAAAAGTTTTCTTGCGGGCATCAGTGACAGACATGCCGGCTATAATACCGTCAGCCTGACCGGTCTGAACGCTATTGATAGCTGCATCAAAGCCAGGGTTAGTTACTTCCACAGTAAAGCCTTGGTCCTTGGCAATAGCCTTAATCAGCTCCATGTCAATCCCAGTATATTGGTTGCTGTCATCTTGGAAGACAAAAGGAGCAAAAGATGAGTCGCTGGCAATGATGTATTTGTCTTTTGTTGGGGTAGCTTTTTGACCAGCAGGAGTAGAAGTCTCTGGAACAGCTGAGTCAGAGCTGCCTTTAGAAGCCGTCCATTTATTAATGATTTCATCCAGACTGCCGTCTTCCTTCATCTGGGCCAAAGCTTCGTTAAACTCAGTAACTAGGTGCTCGTGCTTGCTGCCTTTTTTGACACCGAAAGCAAAGCTACCAACAGCCTCACCCTTCATAGAAATTTTCAGGTTTTGTCCTTGATTGATGGCGTACTCAATGACAGGCTGATCGTCCATCACTGCATCGACATCACCAGCAGAAAGGCTATTATACATCAAGTCACCTGTGTCAAAGGTTTTGAGAGTGAAGCCGTACTTATCCTTGTTCTTATCAAGGAAGCGTTGGGCAGCTGTACCGGTTTTGACACCGACTTTCTTCCCTTTCAGCTGTTCATATTTGCTGATGGTGTTTGCCTTGGTCGTCGCGATAACGACCTTGGTGTCGTAGTAGGTATCAGACATGGTAAAGACTTTTTCACGCTCGCTTGTCTTGGTCATACCAGCCATGATAGCGTCCGCTTGGCCAGCTTGGACGGCATTGACAGCTGCATCGAAGCCCGGGAAACTCATGTCAATGTCCCAGCCTTTGATTTCTGCGACCTTGTTGATGATATCAACGTCAATCCCCTTGTAAGTCTGATCAGAATCTTTAAATTCAAATGGTGCGTAAGCAGTATCGGATACGATTTTGACCGTATCTGCCTGGGCTGTCGCCCCTAACGCAAAAAATGGAAATAATGTTAGCAAGACTGCTAAGAATTTTTTCTTCATTTTCTTCCTCCTTTTTAGCATTCTAGCATTATAGCAAAAAATCACTGATTAGGCAAATTTCTCCTGTTTTTATGTTAGGTTTTCTGACATATGAACTCTGTGTTTTTTGTAAGAAGAACCGTAACTTTTCTTTGTTCTTAATGTAAAGTCTGCTATACTGGAAATGAATGAAAGCAAGAATAGAATGAGGTTCTTATGAAAAAATCACGTATCTTGGACGGAGTCAATCAAGCTCGCTTTGTTCCTCCTTATATTTTGTCTCTTTTACTGGCTGTTATTTTTGTGCAAGGAGGACAGCAGTTAGCTTATTGGGCTTTGGAGTCAATTTCGGCTGTCCTCAGTCTTTTTCTAGGTTTTTTAGGTCAAGGCGGATTCTTTGAAATCTTTTTCAATTTTGCCCTGCCTTTTCTCTTATTCGGCTTTGTTTTTATGATACTGGCTCTCTTTCTCTGGGTACGCTGGGCTGAAGGACGACCGCTTGCGACTCTGGGCTTTGTTAAAAAAGGAAGCTTGGTGGAGCTAGTCAAAGGATTTGCAGTAGGTTTTCTTCTCTTTAGTTTAGTCGCTCTGCTTATGCTGTTGAGCGGAGCTGGCTCTTTCGAATGGGGACAGCTGACACTGGAACCTTTTCTCTATATCTTGATTTTGCTTCCGCTTTGGATGATTCAGGGTGGAGCAGAAGAGCTAGTGACACGGGCTTGGCTGCTGCCAGTTGCTGTCAAAAAGACCAACCTGCCCATCGGTTTGCTGACTTCAAGCCTGCTCTTTGCCCTCTTGCACCTAGGCAATCCAGATATTGGTATTCTTCCCATTCTTAACATTGCTTTATTTGGCCTCTTTGCAAGTCTCTATCTGCTCCGGACGGACAATGTTTGGGGGATTATAGGACTTCATGCTGCTTGGAACTTTAGCCAAGGCAATATCTATGGTTTCAGCGTTAGTGGTGCGGGTGTTGATGCAGCAGTCCTGAACTTTATTCCAAAGTCGGAATGGAGTTGGCTGAATGGTGGAGCTTTCGGCGCTGAAGCTTCTATTTTCACCTCGCTCATTCTCTTGCTAGCCGTGCTTTACTTGCTTATCAAGATGAAAAAAGACGGTAGTTTGATTGAGTTAGTGGAAAAGAAGTAGAAACAGTACGAACGGCTCTCTTTTGCTCATCCTAAAATAATATGCTATAATAAATTCAAACAAGGAAAGGAATAATTATATGTTTAAATCTCGTATATTGGATGCTATCAAGCAATCGCGTTATATTCCGCCGATTTGGTTGGCTATCTTGATTGCGATTGGTTTTGTTTATGTAGGTCGTTTTGCTGGAATGTTCGGAATGTTTCCGATTGGGCTTGTTATTGGTATTTTGTTCCGTGCGACAAATCCCACTGGCGGCCAAGCAGCACTTATGGAATTTCTCCGTCACTATAGTCTATTTTTTGAACTATTTACTTTCTTTTTTATCGCTCTTACTGTCTTTCTCTGGGTTCGATATCGTGAGAAGCGTACTTTTTCTAGTCTAGGACTCTATAAACAAGACTGGTTCAAAAATCTCCTCAAAGGCTTCCTTATCGGAGCGGTTCAGTTTTCACTGGTTGTTGTCTTGCTCTTGGTAACGGGGACAGGCAGTCTGAAATTAGGTCAGGTGAACTTGCAAGATTTTATTTTCGTCCTAGCTATCATTCCTTTCTGGATTCTCCAAGGTGGGACAGAAGAGTTAGTGACGCGTGGTTGGCTCTTTCCAGCAGTTAGCGCTAAGTCAAATATCTTCATTGGTATCTTGATTTCCAGTGCTCTATTTGGGGCTCTGCACCTCTTTAACCCTGGTGTGACCGTTCTTTCTATTGTCAATATCATACTTGACGGTATCTTTGCTTGTTTCCTTATGCTCAAGTATGACAATATGTGGGTACTGG
>CAUSZI010000056.1:0-13440 GCA_963536045.1 uncultured Streptococcus sp. | reverse complement strand
AGCTCTTCATCAAAATCGCCATGAATCTGCACCAAATCCAGATTTGCCACTGAAATAGCTTCCTGCAGCTCTGCCAAGCTCGGAGAGACGAAAACTCCTACCTTTCGGACAGCAGGCGGCACCAAGGCAGCTAGCTTCTGAGCTTGCTCCAAACTGACCCTCCGACGGCTCTTAGCAAAGACAAAGCCAATGTAATCCGCACCAGCCTGGCATGCCGTCTCCACAGCGCTGGCCGTTGATAAGCCGCAAATCTTAACCTTTGTCAATTTTTAGCTCCTTGATTTTTTCTGCCACATCCTCAGCCTGCATCAGGGCTGTTCCGACTAAAATCGCATGAAAATAAGGAGCTACTAGCTCAGCATCTTCCTTGCTGAAAATAGCAGACTCAGATACGTAAACCTTGTCATCTTTGAAATGGGCAGACAGCTGGAGACTTGTATTGATATCTGTTTCAAAAGTAACTAGATTACGGTTATTAACACCGATAATCCAAGCTCCTATTCTATGGGCAATTTCCAGCTCCGCCAGATTATGGGTTTCGACCAGGACTTCCAAGCCTAAACCCGTCGCAAAATCATAAAGTTCTTGCAGCCGCTTTTCAGGCAAGGCAGCCACGATCAGAAGAATAACCGTTGCTCCGGTATTGCGGGCGCGAACAATCTGCTTTTCATCAATGATAAAGTCCTTATTGAGGGTCGGAATCGTGACTTGACTGGAAATCTCTCTCAGGTAATCCAGATGACCTTTAAAGAAAATCTCATCTGTCAGGACCGAAATCATGGCTGCACCGCATTGTTCATAGGTGCGAGCCTGCTCAACAATATCTACAGCAAGATTAATATCTCCCAGACTTGGGCTGGCTTTTTTGACCTCAGCAATTAACTGCAGCTCTTGAGGATGGCTTTTAAGATAATCATAGAGGGAATAGGTCGAGCGCAGAGGTCGCAGCTCTTCATAAAACATAGCCGCCACTTCCTGCTCTTTTTGCTTTAAAATGGTTGGGAGAAATTCTTTGCTCATTTTTGATACTCCTGTAGTTGCTTGAGTTTTTCATAGGCTGCACCGCTAGCAATCACTTGGCGGGCTAGAACTATTCCTTCTTCTATGCTGTCTGATTTCCCATTAGCATAAAATCCCAATCCCGCATTCAGAACTGTCGTTTCTAGATAGGGACTGGCTTGATTTTGCAGGATAGATAGCAGAATTTCTGCATTTTCCTTGGCGTTGCCCCCACGAATCGCTTCAAGACTTATCTCTTCCATGCCAATATTTGATGGCAGAAAGCTGTGCAGGCTGATTTGCCCATTTTCCAGCAGAGCATACTGGGTACGGCCATGAAGACCCGCCTCATCCAGACCATCTGGACCTGACACGACTACTGCACGTTTGCGACCCATATTTTTCAAGACCTCTGCCGTACTCTCTAGCATATCCGGCCGGCTGGTCCCCAAAAGCTGAGTTTCTAGACTCATGGGATGGATAAGCGGACCAGTTAGGTTCATGATAGTGGGAATACCTAGGCTAAGACGGGCTGGCATGATGTATTTCATGGCTGGATGCATATTCTTTGCAAAGAGAAAGACGATACCTGTCTGCTCAAAAACCTTGCCCAAGCTAGCAGCGTCCAAGTCTAGATTGATACCCAGAGCTTCTAACACATCAGCTGAGCCTGACTTAGAAGAAATGGAGCGATTGCCGTGCTTAGCCATCTTAATTCCGCCACCTGCTAGTACAAAAGCTGCTGTAGTCGAAACATTGAAGCTGAAAGACTTGTCCCCGCCCGTACCGCAATTGTCCATAGCAGTGCGAATAGTGGTCGGAATCTGCTTAGCATGACCTCGCATAACCTGAGCCAAAGCAGTTCGTTCCTCAATCGTCTCCCCCTTCATCTTGAGCCCCAGTAAGAAGGCTACAATTTGAGACTCTGTCACCCGTCCAGTGACAATACGCTCAATCACATCTGTCATCTCAGCGCTGCTTAAATCCTTAAAATCAGCTAGTTTTGCAATAATCTCTTTCATACATCCTCCTTTACTTTACTAAGTCGATGAAATTCTTGATAGACGACAAGCCGTCAGGTGTTCCGATACTTTCTGGATGATACTGAAAACCATAAATAGGCAGGTTCTTGTGCTGGATAGCCATGATTGAGTTGTCATCAACCGCTCGAGCTGTCACTTCAAAGTCCTCTGGCATCTCCTCAATCAAAATCGAATGATAGCGCATGACCGGCTGTCCATCCTCTATCCCTTGATAGATAGGAGATTTTCCCTCAAAGCGCAGAACACTTTGCTTGCCGTGCATGACTTTGGGAGCCAAACCTAGCTTTCCGCCAAATACTTCTGCAATGGCTTGATGTCCCAAGCAAATCCCCAAAATCGGCTTCTTACCAGCAAAATCACGGATAAGTTCTTCCATCCGTCCTGCATCTGCTGGCCAGCCTGGACCCGGAGACAGAACCAAGGCATCAGCTTCTTCTGCCGCTTGATAAAGGCCTGCATCATCATTTCGCAAGACCTTAACTTTTGCAAAATTGCCGATATACTGGGCTAGATTGTAAGTAAAAGAATCATAATTATCAATCAATAAAATCATTGCATCTCTCCTATCTTGGTCATTGATTTGGCCTTGTTGATGGTTTCTTGGTATTCATTAGTAGGGATCGAGTCATAAACAATACCCGCTCCAGCTTGAACGTAAGCTCTGCCATTTTTCAAAATCATAGTGCGTATAGCGATGGCAACATCCATATCTCCGGTCGCAGATAGATAGCCGATAGCACCCGCATAAACACCACGTTTTTCCTGCTCTAGCTCATAAATGCGTTTCATAGCTCGAATCTTAGGCGCACCCGAAACGGTGCCGGCCGGCAGGGTGGACTTGAGCGCATCCACGGCTGTCAGTTGGGGCAAAAGCTGACCACGGACTACACTGGTCAGATGCATGACATAGCGGAAATACTCTACCTCCATGTACTTACTGACTTCCACGCTGTTATTCTGGGCAATCTTACCGATATCATTACGCCCCAAATCAACTAACATGCGGTGCTCAGCCACTTCCTTCTCGTCAGCCAGCAACTCCTTCGCCAAGGCTTTATCTTCTCTTTCATCCTGCCCGCGCGGTCTGGTTCCAGCGATAGGATTGGTTGTGACCTGACCCTGCTTGACAGAGACCAGACTTTCTGGGCTGGCTCCGATAATCTGATAATCCCCGAAGTCATAAAAGTAGAGATAGTTGGAAGGGTTGGTCACGCGCAGATTGCGATAGTAATCCAGTGGTTTACCAGAATACTCTGCTGAAAACCGCTGACTGAGCACACATTGGAACATGTCGCCCTGCCGAATCAAGCTCCGCGCTTCTTCCACCATTTTTTCAAAATCTGTCTGCTCGATATGGCTCTGGAAGTTCAAACTGGACAGTTCCAGTGGTGAAAATTCATCTGCCGCAGGCTGCGCCAGCTCAGCCATGATACGCTCCAGACTAGCAGCCATATCAGCTTCGCTTCTATCACTGTAGAGCGCCTCCTCAACGATATAGACCTTGTCTTTTTTATGGTCAAAAACCATGTAACTCTCATAAACGAAAAAGTGCATATCCGGCGTTCCAATCACATCAGCTGGAATCTGGCCAATCTCCTCATAGAGGGAAATCATATCGTAACCGACAAAACCGATGGCTCCGCCTCCAAAAGGCAGGTCTGAATGATGATCTTTTTTTACTGCCAACTCATGCAGATAGTCCAATGGATCTGCCTCAATTATTTGCCCGTTCTTTGTTAACTGGCCATTTTCATAGCGAACTTCAAAGACTGGGTTATAAGCTAGGATAGAAAAGCGAGCTGTCTCGCTATCTCTCGGAATACTTTCCAAAATCACCTTGTGGTCGCCCTTAATCCGCATATAAGCCAGAATTGGCGATAAAATATCAGCTGGTAAAATCTTTTGCATAATGTTTCTTTCTATTTAATCAGAAGCGTTTAAAGGGGAGCAATTTGCTAGTTATGACTGCATTTATCAAGAACAGATAACACCTGTCCACTGTCGTAACTTGCTCCAGAACTACAGAAAAACGCCCGCACAGTTCATCCTGTGAGGGCGTGTCATCGCGGTGCCACCTCAGTTATGGAGTTTTCAGGCTCCACATCTCATTTACTTATTTACAGTCATTTAGATCCCTTTTAGTAGAAGGCAGCATACTGGTTTATAGCAAAGTAACCTAACAAAGTAATAAAAGTTCAACTAAAGGACAAAATGTTGACTCCAACAGCCCAATTCATAACTTCTCCTGCCTGTTTACAGCAACCACAGACTCTCTTAAAGGAGGGATGTTACTACTCTTCTGCTGGGTATTTTATTTTCGTTTTTCTAAATAGTCGGCAATGGCTGCCACATCCTTGTCTCCACGACCGGATACATTGATAATGATGATTTGGTCGGATGACAATTTCGGAGCTCGCTTGATGGCTTCAGCAATGGCATGAGAGCTTTCGATTGCCGGTAAAATCCCTTCCTTTTGTGTCAAGAGGAGCAAGGCATCCACAGCTTCATCATCTGTCGCTGCCACATATTCTACTCGACCAGAATCTTTAAAGAAAGCATGTTCAGGACCAACTCCAGGATAGTCCAAGCCTGCTGAAATGGAGTAAACCGGCGCCACCTGACCATCTTCAGCAAAGACAGCGTAAGTCTTCATACCATCCACTACTCCGACACTTCCCTTGGTCATGGTCGCCGCATGCTGGTCTGTATCAAGACCACGCCCAGCTGCTTCAACTCCAACCAGCTTAACTTCTTCATCCGCAACATACTGGGAGAAGGCGCCGATAGCATTGGAACCACCGCCTACGCAGGCAATGATATAGTCCGGCAAGCGGCCTTCCTTGTCCAAAATCTGACGGCGAGATTCTTCACTAATCACCTTTTGGAACTCATGGACAATCGTCGGATAAGGGTGAGGACCGACAGCCGAACCCAAAACATAGAAGGCTTCCAAATCACTCATCCAAGCTCCAAAGGCCGCATCCACAGCATCCTTGAGGGTCTTGGTTCCTGTTTCCACTGCATGAACAGTCGCTCCCATCATTTCCATGCGGAAAACATTGAGGCGCTGGCGTTCTACATCTTCTGCACCCATGTAAACATCGCACTTCATACCAAACTTGGCTGCGGCTGCCGCAGTTGCCACACCATGCTGACCAGCTCCAGTTTCAGCGATGACTCGGGTCTTGCCCATGCGCTTAGCTAGAAGAATCTGCCCCAAAACATTATTGAGCTTGTGAGAGCCCAGATGATTGAGATCTTCCCGCTTCAGATAAATCTTAGCTCCGCCCAGATGCTGGGTCAGACTTTCTGCAAAGTAGAGCGGGGTTTCCCGGCCTGAATAATCTGCCAAATAATGTCGGTATTCATTTAAAAATTCTGGGTCATCCTTATACTTCTCAAAAGTCGCTTCCAATTCATCTAGCAAGGCCTGGATAGGCTCCGGTACAAAGGAGCCACCGAATTGTCCAAAATATCCTTTAGTTTCTGTCATCTTAATTGCCTCTTTTCTTTATTTTCAAACAAAACAAAAGCCCACACACAGAAAAAAATCTGTGTGAGGGCGTAAAATCGCGGTGCCACCTCAATTATGGAGCAAAGTATAGACCGCCTCCATATCTCTGTCTTGTCTAACAACAAGCTGCACTGTAAGGTGTGCTCACCGAATTTTTATTGCTTCAAATTCATCTTTTCCATCAGCCCACTTCATAACCCTCCACTACCTGTTTCCACCAACCACAGGCTCCCTGAAAGTAGAAAAAATTATTACTTTTCTGATGATTTATTTTATTATAGGCCTTTCCCTTTTTCTTGTCAAGAAAAAATTTATTTTTTTCTTCTAAATCCGAACCTTTCGCTGGCTAATCTCTTTTGAAAGCGTAATCTTGACGATTTATCCAGATTTTCTGACCAAGCTGAAAAGCCCGCCAAGCCAGATAACCACCCAAAGTATTGGTCCAGAGATCATCAATCTCAAAGACTCGATTGGCGTTGATGAGAAGGTCCAGCAGAATCTGAGTCACTTCGATAGACAGACTCATCCCGAAGCTCAGCCATACAACTTTCTTTGTCTTCCGCAATTTCGGAAAAAGGTAAAGCAATTGAAAAATTAAGGGCGATAGCAGAAAGATATTGGCTAGATTTTGGATAAAGACCTTGACCAGCTGAATCCAAGAAGTGATCTCTCCAATATTGACAAAGGAATTAAAAGGGATTAACAAAACCACTATTCGACCAAAATACTGGATTCCCGGCGTTTCCATTCCTGGCTCTGGAACCTGAGGAATAAAGCACAGAACGCAAAGCATCAAGAAATAGAGCCAGCTTCCCCCTACCAGCAATTTCCGCCCCTTAGCAGTCAACTCACCGTCTGAAGTCAGGTAGTTCTTAAGGCTGAACATTTTCTACCAATGCTTTCTCGCGATCACGCTTCATAGTATTAGAGCGCAGCTGGCCGCAGGCTGCATCAATATCTGTACCATGTTCCTGACGAACCACACAGTTGACTCCGTTTTTCTTGAGGGTATCGTAGAAGGCCATCACGCGCTCTTTGGGACTGCGGCTGTATTGGTCGTGCTCGCTAACGGGGTTGTAAGGAATGAGATTGACATAAGACAACTTCTTAATGTTCTTAAGCAGCTCAGCCAGTTCCTTGGCCTGCTCTACCCCGTCATTGACTTCATTGAGCATGATGTACTCAAAGGTCACTCGACGATTGGTCGTCTCAATATAGTATTCAATAGCTGCAAAAAGTTTTTCGATAGGGAAGGATCGGTTAATCCGCATAATGCTGGTCCGCAGATCATTATTCGGGGCATGGAGGGATACAGCTAGATTGACCTGCACACCTTCATTGGCAAAGTCACGAATCTTATGCGCCAGCCCTGAAGTTGAAACCGTGATATGGCGGGCACCGATAGCCAAACCTTTGTCATCATTGACCGTCCGGACAAACTTGAGCACATTGTCATAATTGTCAAAAGGCTCGCCAATTCCCATAACTACGATGTGACTGACCCGCTCATCCTGACCACGCTCATCAAAATACTTCTGAACCAGCATAATCTGAGCTACAATCTCACCGTTATTGAGGTCGCGTTGCTTTTTAATCAAGCCGGAGGCACAGAAGGTGCAGCCGATATTGCAGCCAACCTGGGTGGTCACACAGACAGAAAGTCCATAGTGCTGGCGCATGAGTACCGTCTCAATCAGCATACCATCCGGCAGCTCAAAGAGGTACTTGACCGTACCATCAGCCGACTCCTGAACAATGCGCTGCTTAAGCGGATTGACGACAAACTGATCATTTAGTTTGGCAATTAAGTCCTTGGATAGATTGGTCATTTCCTCAAAAGACTGGACCCGCTTGCGGTAGAGCCACTCCCAAATCTGGGCAGCACGGAATTTCTTTTCTCCCTGAGCTTCCGCCCATTTAATCATTTCCTGACGCGTTAAGCTATAAATAGATGGTTTCATTTTTCTCCTTTATTCTGGCGAATCACAAAATGGCGATTGCTGTCTTTTTGCTTTTTCTGCCTATCTTGCTGGGAATTGTTGCGAGAGCGCTTATTGTCCCTTTTAGAACGACTGTCTCGGTCTCGCTCGCTTCTACGATTACGGTTACTCCCCGAACGGCTGTTGCGAGAACGTTTTGACCGACCTTCTGTCTCTTTCTTGCCATGCGATTTCTTATCAAAGGAAGCGCGCTGGGGATTTGGATTTTCCAAGACAAAATAAGCACAGCCATAACTGCAGTACTCCAGCAAATAGTCTTCTAAGCGGCTGATCTTCTCATCACTTTCATTAGCTCGCTCGTCCTTGTAAAAACCACGCAGGCGCAGCTGCTCATTGCCCCAGTCACCGACAATATAGTCAAACTTGGTGAGAATTTCTGAAAAGCGCTGATGAAAGGCCGTCAAGTCAAAGCCTTCCTTATAGTTCTCAATCAATTCAAACTCGAATTTTTCTGCAACAATCTTGCTGTCAATCTGTTTAAACTCTGGTCCTGGGAATTTATTATAATTATACAATTCAGGTGAAATATCTTTACGCATACTCTTCCTTTAACAATCTTGGATAGTTTATCTACAACACTTTATTTTATCATAAATCAGCCAGTATTTCGCGGACTTTTCATCAAAAATATCTTTCTGAAAAAAGTCAGACGATTTAAAGCAGAGAAGACCAACTGATTTTGTCTATCTCACAAGAAAAGGGAGTGGGAAAGAACTTCAAACAAGTTAAAAAGTTCGTCTTCCCACCCCCGCACAGTTGATTAAGTCATCTTTGGAGCTTAAAAAGCGAAGTAAGATGCCAATCAACCACTGCGTCATCTATTTTTTCTAATTTAGACTCAAAAGTCTGGACTTTTTGCCCAGACTCCTTACTTGTTCTTTTTCAGATAGTCAATGGCGTCCTGCAGTGTTTTAACTGGAACAATTTTCATATCCGTTTTAATCTTCTTGGCTGTCTCCAGAGCTGTTTGGTAGTTGTTTTTCCCATTAGGAGAAAGCTTCTTCTCTTCCTCTGTAAGTTCATTGTTCGGCGCAAAGAAGATATCTGCTCCGCTTTGGGCTGCTGAAACGACTTTCTTATCGATTCCGCCGATTTCGCCAACTTCACCTTCACGGCTGATGCTGCCGGTCCCTGCAATATCGCGGCCATCACGAAGGGTCGGATCAGCCAACTGGGTATAAATAGCCAGGCTGAACATGAGACCAGCACTAGGACCGCCAATACCCTCAGTTGAAAATGTAATCGGAATATTACTGCTGACTTCCGTCCGGTCTATCAGACTAATGCCAATCCCGTTCTTACCGTTCTCCAGCTTGATAATCTTTCCGGTTGCCGATTTCTCCTGACCATCTTCTTGGAAAGTCACCTTGACCTTATCCCCAAGCTTCTGTGAGTTGACATACTTGACCAGCTCCTCAGAGCTTTCAAAGGTCTTGTCATTGACACCTGTTACCGTATCAGCAATATTGAGAACTCCCTTGAAGGTTGAGTTATCTGCTACCTGCAAGACATAAACTCCCAGATAGTCCATTTTGATCTCTTTACCAGCTGTCGTCAATCCTTGATATTTAGCCATATTTTGCGATGTTTCCATGTAAAACTGGTTGATCCGATTAAACTCATCGTCCGTGGAGCCACCCGTCATATCCTTGGCGGAATAAATATCTGTAAAAGGAGTCAGCCAAGCATAGACCAGATGAGCAAAAGTTGCCTGCTCTACTCCGACCGTCACAAAATTGTAGGAGCCCGCTTCCTTGTCGGCCTTATTATCAACTATCAAGACCTGACGAACATCCTCGGCACCACCAGGAACTTCTATGTAATAAGGCAGACGAACGTAAAGAGCTGCTATAAAAAAGGCAATAGTGACGCCAATGACCGTCGGCAATATAAACTTCTTAATTCTTTTCATTGTTGATTCTTTCTAATTCTTTGATTACACTTTGGGGCACATAGGCCGCGATATCCTGCTGAAAAGCAATCAGCTCACGAATACGTGATGAACTGATATGCTGATAGACTGGCTTGCTGAGTAAGAAAATCGTCTCCAGCTCTCCTGCTAGTTCCTGATTGAAAAAGTTCATATTGGCTTCATAGTCTAGATCTTGACTGTTACGGAGACCGCGCACAAAGGCCTGGGCTCCCAGTCTTCTGGCCACTGTCACTGCTAGCTCATTCTGAGAAGTGATTACCTTGACATTATCCAAATGCTGCAGAGCTTCTTTGACCATGCGCTCTCTGGCCTCAATTGTAAAAAAACCTGACTTTTCCCGGTTATAGAAAATCCCTACATAGAGCTTGTCAAAAAGCCTGCTGGCCCGCTCAATCAGGTCCACATGGCCCTTGGTCATCGGGTCAAAAGACCCTGTGAATAATCCAATCTTATCTGACATACACCGTCACCTTTGAAATTCCATATATCTTCTGCTTCCAAATGCCCAGCCCTGCAATTTCTTCTGGCAATTCAACATCCTTATCTGTCTCACAGACTACTAGGGCATCTTGACTCAAGAGCTGGCGCTCCTCCAGCTTCTCAAGGTCAGCCACAATCTGCTCCTTGGCATAAGGCGGATCCAAAAGGACTAAGTCAAAAGTACCTGTCAAGATATCTAAGGCTCGAGCAGACTCCATCTTAAGCAAGTCAAAACGTTCCGGCTCCTTGGTCATCTGAATATTCTCTGAAATAATAGCCTGAACTCTGCGATCCTTTTCGACTAAGACAGCTGTCCCCATACCTCGCGAAATAGCTTCAATGGCCAAACTCCCGCTCCCAGCATAAAGATCCAGCACCCGACCTCCGTCAAAATAGGGACCAATCATATTAAAAATAGCCCCCTTGACCTTATCAGTCGTAGGCCTAGTCGTTTTGCCGTCCAAAGTCTTGAGGGGTCTGCCCCCGTATTTACCTGCAACAACTCTCATAAAAAACATTATAACACACATCGCACAGGAGGCCAATTTTTTGAAAACTTGACAGATAAAAAACAGAAGTCCCCCAAAAATTAGAGACTTCTGTTTTCTTTTAGTTTTAGTAAAAAATCAATTAATTCAGGTTGACAGTCTGCCTTATCCAAGATCAGCCCCATTGACCGGCCAACCATGATGTAAAAACTCTCCGGCTTGTCTATAATCGCCATAATATCTTAGTAATCAAATCTGGCATTGTTATTCCGATTGACGACACGAAAGTCTGTCTCATAGAAGCTAAACTCCTGCTCTATATCATGCCAGAGGGGGTTGCCTCTATAAAACTTTTTAATATGTCGATTCATAGACAAATAGTAAAGAAAAGGAAGGACAACCACAGTAACAAGAAAAGCTACGCCTCGCAAAGGTTCCCCGATGAAAAAACAGATTGCACCGCATATCAGCACCACTATCTCAGGGAGAATCAATGAGAAGATGCCATTCTTTTTATACCAAAAATTGGTCCAAGCGAAACGGCGATAAGCTTCTTCTGTCATAATCGTCTTTGCTGTCATAGGAAACATCTCTCTACCTCCAAGTTATATTCCTCCCTACAGTTTACCACATTCTTGCTAAGAATGAAAATGCTCAATAAAGAACTTGCTTTTCTAGATTTCATCTGGTATACTATGTGTAACCTTTAAAACGTTACATAGGAGGTATGATATGTTTTCGCATGAAAAATTAAAAAAACGTCGGCTGGAGCTTAATCTGACACAGTCTTCCATTTACCAAGAGCTTGGCATCTCTCGAAAAACTTACTCTGCTTGGGAAAATGGTCTAGCAGAGCCCCACGCAAAAAATCTCAGGAGGTTGGCCACCTGTCTCAAGGTCCAGGAGAACTACTTTGTGGATGAGACCAGCGCGCTCTACACCTACCCTTTACTAACCCCACCACATAAAAAAGAAGTAGACAAGCTCGCTAGTCGGCTCCTAGAGAGACAGCGCAAGGTTAGCTCCCTTACAGCCTATAAGGTTCTATCTGTTGAGCTGGCTGCAGGTCGCGGTCACAGTTATTATGACAATGAAACAGACTACGAAACTGTCTACTTTGATCAAGATATCCAGCATGACTTTGCATCCTGGGTCTCTGGGGATTCTATGGAGCCCAAGTATCCCAATGGATCTGTTGCCCTTATGAAACAGACAGGATTCGACTACGATGGGGCGGTCTATGCTCTCATGTGGAATGGCAAGACCTATATCAAAAAAGTCTACCGCGAAGCTGAAGGTCTACGTTTAGAATCTATCAATCCTGACTACGAGGATCTCTTTGCTCCTTACGAAGACCAACCTAGCATTGTTGGTATCGTCGTCGGACATTTTCTGCCGATTGAGGTGTAAGTTATGGTCCTATTTGATTATTCACGCGAGCCTCGTTCAGACATCGCTTTTGTGGATATGAAAAGTTTTTATGCCTCTTGCGAATGCATTGCCCTTGGCCTTGACCCTTTAAAAACCTCGCTCTGTGTCATGAGCCGAATTGAAAATTCTGCCGGACTGATACTAGCTGCCACCCCTCTCTTTAAAAAGAATTTCGGCAGCCAGAATGTCAGCCGAAGCTATAATCTTCCTTTTGATGTCCACACCCGTAAGTTCAACTATGCTGCTGCTCGCAAGCAGGGACTGCCTATTACAGCAGATTATGTGCGCTTTATTGAAGATGCTGCTCAAAAGACCTTATTGGTCCCACCTCGGATGAACTACTACATCCAGAAAAACATGGAAATCCAAAAGATTTTCCAGGATTTTGCAGCTCCCGATGACATTTTCCCCTACTCAATCGATGAGGGATTCCTAGATTTGACAAGCTCTATCAACTACTTCATTCCCGATCAGACGCTGGACCGCAGGACCAAACTGGACCTGCTGGCTGCCCGCATTCAACAGGCTATCTGGAAGAAGACTGGGATTTATGCCTCTATCGGCCTGAGCAATGCCAATCCTCTTCTCGCCAAATTAGCCTTGGACATTGAAGCCAAACACACAAAAAAGATGCGGGTCAACTGGTCCTATGAGGATGTTCCAAGTAAGGTCTGGACTATTCCGACAATGACAGATTTTTGGGGCATCGGCCACCGAACGGCCACCCGTCTTAAGAAGCTAGGCATCCACTCCATTCATGATTTGGCTCACTTTAACCCCGATATTCTCAAAAAAGAAATGGGAGTCGTAGGTCTCCAGCTTTGGTTTCACGCTCATGGCATTGATGAAAGCAATGTTCATAAGCCTTATCAGGTTAAGTCACACGGCCTGGGAAATTCGCAAATTCTCCCCCGAGATTATAGACAGCAGGCAGAGATTGAGCTCGTTTTCCGAGAAATGGCGGAGCAGGTCGCCATCCGACTCAGACGGACCGACAAGAAATGCCAGCGTGTTTCTATCCATGCCCGCTATTCAAAGCAGGAGCGCCTTCCTTCCATTCATACACAGAGAACAATTGAGCCCACTAATAACAGCGAGCGACTGGCTCAAATCGTGGTTCAGCTTTTTCGTTCTAAATATCAGGGCGGGGCTATCCGACAGATTGGAGTTTTTTACAGTGACTTCGTCGATCAAGGCTATGGTCTGATTTCTCTCTTTGACGATCCCCTGCAAGTTCAAAAAGAAGAAGAGCTCCAGCTGACCATTGACCGCATCAGAGACCGCTTCGGCTTTACCTCTCTGCTTAAAGGATCGGCCTTACTGGACTCCTCTCGTGCCATCGCTCGAAGCAAGCTAACCGGTGGCCATTCTGCTGGAGGGTTGGAGGGCTTATCATGACCGACCGCTCTTATCTCCCCTATCAGTCGGCTCGTGACTTTAAGGATCGGGGCATGTCTAAATGGGCAGGCTTTTTCCTCTCTGAACACAGCACTGCTCTGGCCAAAAAAGAACTAGATATCAGTCGCCTGGCCCAGCTTGACAGACAGGAGAA
>CAUSZI010000055.1:0-13442 GCA_963536045.1 uncultured Streptococcus sp. | reverse complement strand
TTTTCGACCTCAAAGGAAATATCTTTCAAAACATGCTGTTCTTTGTAGCCTTTGATTCCCTTAAAACGATTAACCAGACTGGTTCTCAAACTCTGAGTAGCCTCAGTAGGCAATCGAAAGAATTTACTTACATGGTCGACTTTTACTGCAATATTATTTGACATTATAAAATCTCCGCAAATCTCTTAGCATTTTTATTAAAGAAGAACAAACCTAGAGCCAATATCACAAAAGGAATCATATAAGGAATAAGGGCGATTAGTTTGTTGTTCACGATATCCCAGCCTCTGACATTGACAGGAGAAACGATGAAATGGCGCATATCCTGCAGCATCTGGGCAATCGGATTGAGCATCATTATTTTGGCAACAAAAATGTTTTTACCTTTCAAAAGGAAGTTCAGAGAATAGATAATGGGGCTGGCATACATTCCAGCTTGAAGAGCCACTTCCCAAATCGGTCCAATATCCCGATACTTTACAAACAAGGAAGACAGCATGAGGGCACAGCCCATTGCCAAAACCAATACCTCCAGAAAAAGAGGAATAATTACCAGCGTATGCAGGCCGAATTCCACCTGATTAATCAAAGCAAAGAGGAAAACAACGACCAGATTAATGAGAAAATTAATAGCTGCTCCCAGAACGGATGAAATGACGATGGTATGTTTAGGAAAGTTTAATTTACGCAGCAAATCTCCCCGAGAAACGATGGAAAGCATACCCATATTAGTAGCTTCGGTAAAGAAAGACCAGAAGACCATCCCCAACAAAAGCCCTACTGTATAGTGGGGGGTTCCGTCATCAAAGCGCAAAAAGCGGACAAAGACCAGATACATGATAGTAAACATCATCAATGGCTTCAAAATCGACCAGAGATAGCCGACTAAAGACCCTTGATAACGCAATTTAAAATCCGTCTTGATTAATTCTTTCAAAAGAATTCGATTTTTTTTACTAAAAAAATCCATGAATATTACTCCTTATAAGCAAACTTTGTGAGAATGAGGCTTGTAAAAACAAGGGTATGGAAAGTGCGGTTTTTACGGTAGCCATACTGACGAATCCTGCGCCAGCGCTCCTTAAAAGGCACCTCCATAATGGTCACAAAGTTCTCAATTAACTCTCTATTTTCAGCAGTCAGCGGCAGGACCAGCAAATTTCTAGCCTGGGTCTGACTGTCTTTTATCAATTTCCAATATTTGGCAAAAAGAACATGGGGACGCACCCAGTTTTTTACGCGTTTTCTGAGCGTTCGAGCTCCTAGCACATTATTTGAATGCTGTCGATAGAGCTCACCCGGCCGGTCAATATAGACTAGATTGCCAAAAGCCGCAGCCAGCAATCCCAGATACCAATCGTGCATGAGCAGTTCATGCTCTTCCTTTCCAGTCCAAAGTTGGGCCAAGGCGCAATTTATCATAGAAACGCCGCCCGTCACCGTATTCTCTGTCAACTCTTGGACTAGTTCTGTATTAGCGTGATCTGACTGAGTGCGAATCATGCTTTCGTGAACAACCTGTAGCTCTTGATCTACGACCTTCAAGTCAGTATAAACCAGCAAGGGCTGACTGCTATCATACTTATCTGCCTCAGCCAATTGCATGGCAATCTTGTCTGGCAGCCAAACGTCATCTTGGTCGCTAAAGAGATAGAAATCCGAATCTTGGTATTGAAGCAGGCTATGAAAACTCTGAATGACACCCAAATTTTGTGGATTTTCCCGATTGATAAAGGAAATGCGCTCATCCTTGCGGCAAAAGTCTTCGATGACAGCCCGCGTCCCATCTGTAGAGCCATCATCACGAATCAGCAGCTGCCAGTCCCTATATGTCTGCTCTTGAATACTCTTAATCTGCTCGGCCAGAAATTGCTCCCCATTATAGGTGGATAGAAGAATGGTCACTTTCATGATAAAAATAAATCCTCGTATTCACCCACAATTTTTTCCCAGGTGTAGTTTTCTTTCATGTTTTCTTTGGCTGCTTGACCTAGCTCCGTAAAATCAGTTTGAGCATCTACTCGGTCAATCAGTTGGGCCAGCTGGCCAGGTTCTTTTTTCCAGTATAGAGCCGTTTCTTTTGCTACCTTCCGATTGAAGTCCACATCCAGCACTAGATTGGCATCTGTCTGAGCCAGTGCTTCCAGCAGTCCTGGATTGGTCCCACCAACCTCATGACCATGTATGTATGCGAAAGCATGATTACGGATGTATTTGAGCAGATTCTGATCGTAGACCGTACCGACAAACTTAATGCGAGAATCACGGTCAAAGCCTGTTTTCTGCTTGAGCTCTTCAAAATAGGGATTGCCCTCATGATTGCAGATAATCAGCAAATCACGTAGGGTCTTGGATTTCATGAATTCTTGAATGATGGTTTCATAGTTGTTCTCCGGAACGAAGCGTCCGACAATGAGGTAATAGTCTTTTTCCTTACTGGCCCACTTTTCAAAGAAGACCCTGACCTTGCCTTCATTTTCCGTCAGATTGGACAGATAAAGGTCGGTTCCATAAGCGATACAGGTTGTTTTAGACCAAGGATAAGCTTTTTGAATATAGCTTTCGATGCCTTGGTTGTCTGCGATAACTAGGTCCGCATGCTTGGTCATGACCTTTTCAGAATACTTGAGATAGGACTGAACCGGCTTAGACCACTTGGCCCGCTTCCACTCCAACCCGTCAGGATTGATAAAGAATTGACCGCCTGCCTGATGGATACGACGAGCAAAGGGAAGGATAAAAGCACCAATCGTATTTCCAAGAATATAAAAAATCGGCTGTTCAATCTGCTCTTTCTTAGCAAACTTGAGGGCGTAGGAGACAGCCATCATATCATAGGCAATTACTCGGGCCGGACCAAGCTTGGGTGGCTTGACTGTAAAACAGTCTACCCCCTTGTAGTCAAAATGATGAAAAGCTTCATCATCTGATAAGCAAGCCACATGATATTGGATTTGAGAAGAGATTTGATGCTCTGTCAATTTCTCAACAAAGGTTTCAAATCCTCCATATTTGGCAGGAAGTCCCCGACTCCCAATGATGAAGACATGTTTCATGATTTCCCTCAATTCAAGATTTTACAATCCATTCTATTATACCACTTTCTAGTGTGTTTGTATAATACAAAAAGGACAGGTAGAGCCGCGGCTACACTTGTCCTTTTCTGTCTTTAACCTTTTCTACCAGAAAGCAGCTTATTTTTCACTTTGCGTAAGAAAGAGCTGGCTGGTTGAGAAGGTAAATTTGTATCCAATAAGCATTTGACATGGCGCAAGGAGTTAGCCTGGTACATTTCAGTATTTTCAATCTTATCCAATAAGGTTTGGTAAACACTCTGAACTGTGTAGCGCTCTTGGATTTTGCCAAGATTGGCCACCGAATGGTCTTTTAATCCCTCAAAATTTGCCAAGGCAATGTTTATCTTATCAGCCAACTCCTCAATATTGCCAGATGAATACAGCTGACCTTCTTCAAAGATTTCATAGGCGGATAGATGACCAGGATTGTCCGACAAAATGGTCGGAAGGCCATTCATAATCGCTTCAATATAGACTAAACCAAAGGTTTCCATCGCAGACGGAAATACCGCAAGATCTGCTGCTGTCACCTCTGCCCAAGGATTGTCCTTGTGTCCCAAGAAACTAATATTTTTGACTTGGTGTTCGGAGATATAGGTCTCGCATCTTTTCTTGTACTCCTCATCCCAGGCACCGATAAATACCAAAGCCGGTTTTGGCTGAGATAGCTGGTTATAGGCTTTTATTAATTCTAATTGATTTTTCCGCTCTGTCAAACGCCCAACTGACACTATACGCCTTTCGGCTCCATCCTTTTCTCCTATATCAGTAGCCTGAATTTTCGTAAAAGGCGCAAAAGACAAGACTTTTCTGTTTGGTAGCAGCTCCTGTAACTGTCTCTGCAAGGCTCCTCTAACTGCAAATATTTCCTGCGAGTAATCACTGATAAAATCTAACTTTTCCTTATAGTAACCAAACTCTCCGTCTGGAAATTCATGAATCAGCCAGAAATGCGGAACATTCTCGCAGGCCGCTGCCACTGCACCTTGAAACATATTGACCGTGTTGGTAATAACCAAATCAATCTTTCGCTCCGTTAGTATCTTTCTGAGCGCTGAGGTATTTTCCTGATAAGACCGAGCTCTAGACTCAGGACTACCTGGCAGGCCACCAGGCGCGTCCTCCCACCACCATTTAACTGACGGCAAGGCTATAGTCTCAACACCCAAGGCTGCCAAGCTGGATATATAGTCCTGCTGAACAGCTACATGATAATCCGGAATCGCATTGATAAGCTGATGGCCCGTCTGGACCAAGTATTCCATTAAATTGACAATAGAGATTTCAGCTCCATTATCCAGCGTTCCAGTCGGCGAAATGAATAATATCTTTTTTTTCATAGCTTATCCTAATACATTCCAATAAAAGGGCACCATCAAGTAAAGGGAGACCAAGAAGTTAGCTAACAGAGTCCCAACCATCATTCGATTCACCACTCTGTCTTTAATATCCAAGGTTCCTAAATTAGCAACAGTTGGTAGCAGTAAGATCAAGAAAGGTGTAAAATAACGTCCCTGAGCACCAACCGATATCATGGCACCTTTACCTAGGACGATGGGCGTCCACTGCAGATACATAATCGACACAACAGCAATCACTTGAACCAGAAACAGATAACGCGACATGACTGTATAGCCCTTGGTCATAAAATCTTTCTGCGACTGCAAGAAGATAAGCGCCAAGACTGCCACATCGATAAAAATCAGCCAAAGCGGCAACTGGATAGTAAAATTCCCCAAAAAGCCAAACATACCGATTGTCAAAATGGTATTCAAGTCGCCATTAACACTTTGCTTAAAGAGCGTATTCAGCAAAACTTGGCCATAGTGCAAGAGCCCCCCCTGATTGCGAAAGGCTAGATGCAGGGCAAGAAAGAAAGTAGCAAAGCCAAGCACATAAAAGATAATGCGATAGCGAGCTACAAAAGCTTTGGTTGCTGTAAAGGGCTTGTTCAGCACTGCCAGGAATCCTTCAAACTCAAAATCAACAAAAGGCAGCAAGCCTAATAAAAGGACATTATTCGGTTTGGTGACAAAGAGGCCTATAGAAATCACCAAAAGCTCAAGTACATTTCTGTTGGTAAATTTCTTATGGTAGGCAATATTGGTCAAAAAGCCAACCGCCAGCATAATCTCCAGATAGCTCATCACATCGTAAGAGAGAGAAGCTGCCTGCTGGACCATAATAGGCAAAAGAGATAGGAAAAGCAGAGCTTTTTTGCCATATTTGAAGTATTTAATCAGCAGATAAACCCCTATGATATACGCCAAGGCATTGAAGAGCCGCCCCATCATCACGATGAAGCCTACCGACGGATAAAGCATGCTTCCCAAGGTCATACCTAGCAGCTGAGGCAGGAAAGAGATGGCCTTGAGATTAAAGCCAAAGGTAAACTCTTCTTGCGCCAGATCTATCTTCTCTGTGAACAGCTGCTTGTACTCTGCCAGCGAAATATTCGGAGTGGAAGGGATTTTGTCCATCCATTTATATGTTCGGTTGGTCGGTTTATGGAAGATTTCCCATGTCATACGAGCGTGATTGGTCTCATCAGGCACCCGATTAATCGGCTGTGCAATCATAAAAGTCAAGACAAAGATACTTGCCAGTAACAAGAAAATATTCTCGACTTTTATTTCTTTATTTCTTTTCAAAATAAGTCACCATTTCATCTTTTTTATCTAAACTGCAATTTTCTAATACAAAAGCGTAGGCGTTCTCTGCCAGTTCTCTGCGTAAATCCGCAGAAAGAATCAGGCTTTCCAGCTTTTCTTTCCATTCACTATCTTTAGCCAAAAGTCCCGTCTGACTGTCAATCATCATGTCCTCAAAGGATCCGATATGACTGGCAATCGTTGGCACTTTGACTAGAGCAGCTTCTATCCACTTGATTTCTGACTTGGCCCGATTAAAGACTGAGTCTACTAGTGGAGCCAGATTAATATCAACCTGACTAATCAACTGAGGCAAGGCTTTCCAGTCCACATACTCATGGACGACAATACGCTGTGTATATTGTTTCATATCCTGCGGGATATCCAAGTGCCCTACAATATGAAGCTCCACAGTTGGGTAGTTGTCTAGCACTTCTTTGATAGCCGGCTTGATGAGCTCAAAATTTTCATTGTGGCTAATAGATCCAGAGAAATAACCGATTTTGATTCTGTCGTCTGCACCAAAGTCTTCCTTCAAGAACTGTGAGCTAACCGCAATCAATTCGCTGGACGCCAAATTACGATTCAGCAGGACGGAGTTCTTGTATTTGAGCAATTCCTCTTTTAGCTGATTCGTAGAGGTAATCGCCCCATCACAAGCCGCCAGCATTTTCCCGTAATTCTTGACACCAGCATCGTAATTGCACTTTTCCTTCTCAGACAAGCCTTGGGTATAACTCAGCTGGTCCGTATAAAGGGTATCAAAGACCAAATCATCAATATCAAAATAGACTGGCTTATGCCCCTCCCGAGCCAAATCACATAAAAGCTGGAGCTGGGCGGACCAAGGAGCGCGGTAGATAATGATATGGCTGGCATACTGGGCCTGATCCAGACTAAACTCGGACGCATTGACCACTTTCACAGCAAAGCCATTCTTTCTAAGCTGCTCTGCCTTATTGAGAACACGGTAGCGCGTACACTGCGGAATGATATTCTCTACACCGTCAATGATGAGAATATATTGTTCTCGAGGCACCGCTTTAAATTTTTGAACAATGTTCTCAAGAATTTCTACTGGATAATCTGTCTTCTCCCGAACATAGTCCAATACATCAGGAACCTCTGACTCTCTTTCCAGACCCTGCCATAAAAACTGCTGATCATCATAATTCTTCAAAGAAGTATACTTAATCAGAGGACTGCCCGCCTTTAACATCCTTAATGGATGAATATACATAGCCGAATCCCGATTTTCATGAACCAGGGCATCGTAACGATAGCCCAAGTCAGCAAAGTACTTGGTAAAAGTCGTTTCATGCTTTCCGATAGCTTCTTCCCGTGAATCCGTGTCAGTCAGCACTTGCCAATAGTCGTAGAATTCTTCGGACTGAAGCAGCAAAGGCTCAATCACCAAAAAATAAGACTGTAGGTGATTGGGAATGTAACCATAGCGGTTAAAACCAGTGATATCTTCCTGGGTCTCACCATAGGAAATTCCCCAAAAGTCAAGATTTCTGCCAGCCATAGTTTGAAAGACAGCCGCCAAATCACTCATAGGTCCGATATTGGTGTCATTGACGAGCATCAGCTGAGAACAATGTTGCAGCGTTTCCTTTCCTAAGGAAAGAATGCCTTCACGAAAAGCTGCCGTATCATAGCCACTATTATCCCGCACCAAGACTTGCCCATACTGCCCTAAAATTTCTAAATCCTCTTCAGCCAGTCCGCCGTTAACGACGATGAGAGTCTTATCAGCCAAAGCTGCTAACTTTTCTAAAAAGATAGTCTTATACTGCTGTATGCATGGCTCGGATTCAAAAATGACATAGACTAAGACTTTTTCGCCACTTGAAACTGAAGCTAAAGCTTTTTCTCGTTGAGAATTCCGCAGCCTTTGATAGTAATAAACCTTAGGAGACTTAGCGTTACGTTTCAAACGAACCAGCTGTTGCTTAATCCGACTTAAAACAGCTTTGATACTTCGAGGATTCTTGATTATCTGAGCCAGACGTTTCAATGGCGTAATCATGCCATTCCCCAGTCGATAGGAAATAGAGCGGCGAATACGAAACTGCTCCTGAATAGCCTCATCTCGCTGTTCTTTTATCGTTCTCAGTCTGGATTTCAAGGAATCTAGATTTTTATGTAACTGCCGCTGTTCCTCCTGCAGTTCAAGAACATAGTCGTTCACTTTATCCATATGCTGAATCAATTCATCCAAACGGCCTTCCAGTGTAAATATGTTCTTGCCCAGAGCTTGATATATTTCATCTGGTATCTGTCTCACATACTTACGCAGGATTTTCAGATACATTTCGTAATGATATCTCGTAGAATCCCGTTTAGAGATTGATTCCTTATCAAAGACCCGGTAATTCAGCTTTGTTTTTGCATCGTAAACTGGTCTCGCGCCTTGATTGATAATTAAGTTTAAAAGGAAATCATAGTCTTCCAGTTTTTCACGATTCAGAGCTTCATCATAATAAATACCATCAGCAACCGAACGACGAATGAGAGAACAGTTGGAAATATAATTCTCCGTTAAGAAAGCTAGCTTGTCATAGGGCCGTGATTTAAGGTAAACTTCCTTTTTATCAGGATCATACAAATCACCATAGACAATATCTGCCTCCTCTTGGACCATGCTTGTGTAGAAGCTCTCAATATAGTCCGAATCCAGAAAATCGTCACTATCCACAAAAATAAAATAAGTGCCTTGAATTTGCTGCAAAGCCTTGTTTCTTGTCTTGACAACCCCCATATTTTCGTGACTTTCAAACCGCGTCGGAAAAGGGGAATCCGCCAAGACAGCCTCTATGATTTCAGCAGAATGATCAGAGGAGCCATCATCCAATACGAGCAGCTCAATATTTCGATAGGTCTGCTCAAAAATACTACGCAAACACTGTTCAATGTAATCTTGATGGTTGTAGCAAGTTACAACAACAGATATTAAATCTTTCATATACTTTCCTTGTAAATAACTCTATTAGTTTGAGTTAGCATCTTGACTCTTCATGTATGCTTTATTTATCAGATTAGCCATCCACTTAGGCCAGAAAAGCTGATACATAAACAAGTCCTCTTTGGTTCGAGTATTATCTGAAATAGTCTTGGTTGTTTCAGATTCTCCATGAATCCTATGGCACATAAGCTTCTCGGAAATATAAGCGAAGCGACCCTTATAGGCGCTAATCTTGTACCAAGCATACCAATCCAGACTTACGCGCATTTTCTCATCAAATCGAAAATCCCTTAATGCCTCTATGTTGTAAGTCACTGCCGGACAGGAAATGGGATTACCAAAAGCCAGGACCCGATTTCTCCAAAAACGGCTGGCCGGCATCAGATTCAAGGTTTTGAGCATAAGAGTCTTGATTTTCAGATTGGTATTAGCCGGAATTTTGACTCCATTTTTCTCTTCAAAATAGTCTGTATAGGCAATGAGAATATCCTTCGACTGCTCTATCTTCTGCATCACTGCTTCTAGATAAGTTGGCTCATAGTAGTCATCTTGATGAGCAATGGTAGCATAAGAAGTTCCAACAAAGGAAAGGGCGTTGTTCCAGTCCTTACCGATACCTCCGCCTTCTTTCGTATAAAAAGGAATACCGTACTTCTGGCACAGCTGCTTGATCGAATCCAGCGGTGTTGAGCTATAGCAGATTATCTTTGATTGCAAGGTTTGAGCTTGCAGAGACAGGATACAAGCTTCTAAAAATTCACTTTCGCCATAGGCGCAAATCACCCAGGTATGGTTATTTTTCATCTTTTTTACTCTCTAACTTGGACATTCTTTGCTTCATGATGGACAGTTCTTGCACCAATTGCTTGATTTGCTCCTTTTGCTTGGAAATGGAAATAGTATGTAAAAAAACAATAACCAACAGGAAAAAGATGGCCAAGGACATGACAAAGTTTGAGGTCAGTTCAAAACCTAACAATTTGGCAATCGAAACGGGAATCCAATCAAAAATAGAGATAACAATCAGTACAAAGCCAATAATAATCCACATAAAGGCTTGCTCAAATAAAATATTGTTTTGATTGATATTCCGAAAGACAAAATACAGGAATAGAACTGAAGCCACTAGCATAACAATAGACAAAATGGACATTATTCACTCTCTTTCATAAAAGCAGCGATCAAGATCGAAGAGCAAACTTCAATCATATAGCGAATGGACTTAATCGGAGTAATTGAAGAGACTCCTCCTGCACGTTCAAACATATTGGCTGGTGCTTCTACCACTTTATATTTCCGCTTCAAAATATGGACGATTGATTCTGGCTCAGGATACTTGATAGGATATCGCGCAGCGAATTGTCGAATAATGTCTCGATTGGCCAAACGATAGCCTGATGTGGTATCCAGAATTCTTTTGCCTGTTGTTAATTTAATAAAAGCTGAAATAATGGTAATGCCAAAACGCCGCATAAAAGTCGTCTGAAATTCCGAAGACTTGTCACCGATAAAACGAGAACCAACAACCAAATCAGCCTGCTGACGACGAATAGGCTCCAGCAAAGCATCCAGCGACTCAATATCATGCTGACCATCTCCATCAAACTGTACGGCCACATCATAATCCTTCTCAAGAGCATACTTATAACCCGTCTGAACAGCTCCGCCAATCCCTAAATTCATAACCAAATGAATAGCATTCAGATGATGACTGTCCAAAATCTCCTTAGTTCTGTCAACTGACCCATCATTGATAACTACGTAGTCTAAGTCAAAATCAACTTTCTTCCGATATTCTACAATGCTCATAACCGTATTTAAAATACTTTCTTCCTCATTATAAGCAGGAATTATCATTAAAACTTTCATTAATTTAATCTATTCTTTCTATAACATGTCATCACATTATTTTTTGTTTTTCTGCAACTGTTTTTTTCTATATTTCATAAAGCTCGGAATTAGGGAATTGATAATCTTATATCTTAGCATTGGAAAAGGCTTCATAACAATATTAAAGATTCTAAAACAAACAAAATACAGCTGCCAACCTTCTTCCATTGGTGTACCCTTCCATGGAGTTTTGTGGAGATAATATAGGTACTCCTTTTTAAACCTATGTGTATTCCCCTTCCGCCAAGGTCTCTCTTCACCAAGATAGTGAATAATTGTAGGTGCTTTCCGAAAATGATTAAAATCTTCCTGTGACATAAACTTAGTTGGCTTACTTAATTCACTCAACGTTTTATAAGGATAGACATCATAAATATTAAAATAATTAAAGGAAATTGGCAAGGTAAAAATTTGCTCTTTCAAGGCTCCATTTAAGGCATCTTGGTCTGGTGCGAATAGCTTTCCTTCATGAAATTGATAAAATTCTATGACCTTTTTACCAATCTCTTCCCTACGCCATTTTTTTAGATCGATCAATAGGACACCCGAATTATGATAGGGGTGCTCTTTCAAAGCTAGAAATTCCTTTCTTGACTTATCCACAGTTGGTTCGGGACACATACCTATTACCTTATCTCCTAAATCGCGATAATACAATGAACCTAAATCTTCTAGAACTAGTGTATCTCCATCGAGATATAAGATCCTATCAACTTCTTGTGGAAGAAGCTTATCTAAAAAAAGACGTGCCAAAATAATAGAAGACCAACCGTTTGTATCAAAATCAAAGTCAATATAGTCTGCGATATTATTTATAGAAATAATACAAACTTTTCTATCGTAACTTTTAGCGAATCCTTTTAATTTATTTTGATTCTCTTGGCTTATCCTCTCGCCAATTAAATATACTGTAATATTCTTAGCAGATTTATTATTCTCAAATATAGAACACATACAGGTTGCAACTTGAGGTACAAACGAATCATTTAATGTAAATAAGATATTCATAGAATCCTACTTCTTTCTTTTTTCCTGATTTTTAGCAACGCCATAAATAATCAGACTTGTTGCATAAAAAACGCACATAGAGATTAAAAAGGAATTAGCAGCTCCTAGCAATTTTTGATTGCGGATAAATGGTAACGTAATAAATTTTGAAACAGCAAATGTCAATAAATAGGCTATCATCAGATAATGCTGTTTTCTAAAGATGGTCATAATGATATCAACTACTAGAGCAAAAACATTCAAAATACCGCCTATAAGTAATATAGTAAAAGGAAGCTTATACTCCTGTAATTGGATACCATAGACAGCACTAAGCACTTCTGTACCAATCAGATAGCCCAAAATAACAATAACAAGTCCTAAAACAGTCATTACTAGATTTAGGGTACTGACCTGTTTGAAAAATAGTGTAAATTTCTTTTCAGTCCAATAAATAGAAAGCTGTGTAGTCAACGGTCTCAGGACGAAGAATAAAAGGGATAGGACAAAGACAGGCATGAATAGAACATTAAAGTCTCTTTGAACCCCAGATGAAAAATAGCCATTTGTCAAAAGGTAATCAATATCAATTTTTGGCTCGTTATAGATATACGTTATCAAAAATCCATTTAAAAACAAGGGAAAACTATTTTTCAAAATAGAATACACATTTTTTCTGTCGTCATAGAGTTTAGGAGAAAACATTTCCTGAGAAAAATGTAATCTACAGTTTCTGAAATCTAAGGGGAAGGTCAGAATGAAATTCGCACAGCAAATAACAATACTAGCTACCATCAATGATTTTGTAAACAACAGGACTATTGCAAATATTAACATGCAAATCCAGCTCCTATAGAATTGCACCTTTCCAGCTAAGTCTGATCTATTTTTTTGCTGAAATAATCCTTGAAAAACATCTGAATACGCATCTATAGCCCGATAAAGAACAAGCAATAAAATAATACTAGATTTGTAAACATCATACCCTTGCCATAGAGTATAGATAAACGATGTTAAAATCATCAAAAAGACTGTAAAAAGTCTCGTGTTATGATAAGAAGCAAATTGGTATCTTTCTTTTACATCCGTAGATTGCAGATTTCTAACTTGAAAATAACCTAGAACAAAGAACTGCTGACCAAGAGCATAAGCAATACTAAAAATATCAGAATCTCTTGAATCTAGAAATCTAGAAGCTAGTAGAAGCAAGACGACGGATATCAATGAGGATGAGACCGTTCCAAGCATGTTCCATATATAGTTATTTTTCAGTCCTTCTTTTGAGATTATTTTTTCTATTTCTTTATTACCGTCATTATTTTTAGCATAAGGTGATGATCCTGATTTTGAGGGCATTTTTCTTCTCCAAATGTATTCTATTTCTTATTATACTATACTTTCAGTGAAAAGTGAAAATCCTTCCTGAAAGAATCTCTTTTTTAAATGATACTTTCTTCCCCCAACCTAGCCAAAAAGAGCAAAACTTCTATCAAGCTTATATATACACTTCTTCCCTTCCCATCTCTTAAATCATCTTCAAGGTGCGGTGCTTCTGCAAAATCGAGCTATCTACTCTGGAGATTACCGACTGCTTTCTATTCTTCCTTATTTTTAAAAACAATTACAATACATATTAAAAAACCCCGTTTTCACGGGGTTTAGTGTCTGACTATAATTGTTATCTGGGAACCGAATCGAATTAAGCTTCGATTTCTGTAACCATACCTGAACCAACGGTACGTCCACCTTCACGGATAGAGAAAGTAGTACCTTGTTCAACGGCGATTGGGTGGATCAACTCAACGTCGATTGTTACGTTATCACCAGGCATTACCATTTCAGTACCTGCTGGAAGTTCGATTGAACCTG
>CAUSZI010000054.1:0-13515 GCA_963536045.1 uncultured Streptococcus sp. | reverse complement strand
ACCAAGCTGCCATCATTTTGCACATAGTAGAGATGCACATTGTACTCACCCTCAACATTTTTGTGATCGCTCAGACGGACTCGCTTACGATAGGTGCCATCAGCTTGACGCTCAGCGTTGTACCACTTGATATCATCTTGGCCGTTAGCCTCAGACCAAGTTGGCAGGGAAACTTCCTTCAGACCGCCCGGAGATGAAATACCTGAAACTACAATATCAAAATCGCCGGTTTCTTTATTTCGATTTTGAATACTGATGGTGCCTTTAGGTTTTCCAAGAGAAACGGTCGTTTTAGTGCCGCTTACACCAACCAAGCGGCCGTCATTTTGGACATAATAGAGATGGACGTTGTACTCGCCCTGCACATTATTGTGGTCGCTTATGCGTACTCGCTTACGATAAGTGCCGTCAGCATGACGTTCAGCAGTATACCATTTGATATCATCTTGGCCGTTGGCCTCTGACCAAGTTGGCAGAGAGACAGTCTTAAGACCACCCGGAGATGAGATACCTGAAACTACAATATCGAAATCACCAGTTTCGCTGTTGCGATTCTGAATGCTGATTTTGCCCTGTGGCTTGATGACAGATACATTGGTTGTAGTACCACCAACACCGACTAATTGACCGTCGTTGCGGACATAGTAGAGATGGACATTGTACTTGCCAACTGAATCCTTATGTCTGCTAGAATCAACAGAAACTTTATAAGTACCATTGGCCTGCTGAGTGGCTGTGTACCAGATAATATCGTCTTGGCCATTAGCTTCAGACCAAACCGGGACACTAACAACAGACACTCCATAAGGAGCAGAAACGTTTGAAATCACAACATCAAAGCTTCCGTTGACATTATTCTTATTCTGAATACTGATGTTACCCTTCAAAGGCTGATTAGCAAGAGCAGACTGCTGGGTAAATCTTCCGGAGTAGTCAACGCTATGGTCAAACACATGCTTGCCAGCTAACAGCTGAGCCTGAGCTGTAAACTGCCATGCTCCAGCACCACTATTGTATTTGAGAGATTTAGCTCCATCAAGATTTAAATTAGAAGACGGATACTGAGCCACCCAGAAGTTGCTATAGCCAAATTGCGATGTATTAACCGGTCCCTTGCTACGAAGATTATTTTGATCCAGCCAGCTGGCGCTAGTATAATACATCAGGTTTGAATAACCCAGTCTGCGCATTTCATCCGCCCAAGCCTGGGTATGCTGGTTAATCCCATTTTGCATTTTAGGATCTTCCATGTCATTGACCATGACTGTGTTTTTAGGCAGGCCTAGTCTATTAGCAAAGGCAGCGTAATAACGAGCTTCTGCTCTCGCTTCTTCATCGTTAGTATAGTGCGAGAAGGCATAGGTCGATACTTGTAAACCAGCTCCCTGAGCATTTCTCACTTGAGACTCAGCAAATGGATTGGTGTAATGGGTTCCTTCAGTCAGTTTGACAACGACACCGCCAACCCCTTGCTGGGCTAATTTACGATAGTCGTCTACGCTGATATGGCCATTGTGGCTGCTGACATCTACAAAGGATGTGCCTTTTATCTCCGCTTGGGAATTCCCGCGGGCTGCCTGAGCCTTTGACCCCGCATTATAAAATACAGTTTTTCCAGCACTACTAGCTTTTGGTGCTGATGCTACTGCAGGACTAGCCTTGGGCTCTGAGGCAATAGCAGAATCTGCAACAGAAGAACTTGCTTTTGCTGACTGATCAGCTGCAGTTTCATTCTGATTAGAAGCATTTGCATCTGGCTGACTTTGCCCTTCTGGCTTAGCAGAAGCTACCTGAGTTTCTACAGGAACTGATTGAGCTGCTCCTCCAGACTCAACAGCTGTTCTTGTAGCGTTCGTTGCTTCCTCCTCTTGCTTAACAGCTTGAACTGACTGTTCTGCAGATGATACTGCTACAGTCGGCTGATTAGACGTTTGTGATGCGGCCGCATTCACTGTCTGATTCTGGGAACTAACAGACCTTTCTGTTTTTAAAACTTCTGACTCAGCGATAGTATGTTCCTCGGCTTTTGCAACATTGGCAGTCGCTGCCAACAAAATAGCCGTACTCGCTAAATAAACTAATTCTTTCGATTTCAACTTTTCTCTCCAACTTTTAAAAAACTTGTCACCTTTGGGAGGACAAGTCTTTTTTCAACATTTTTTATTTTACAAAATCAAGCAATGCCAAGAAGCTTTCAGCTTCAAGTGATGCACCACCAACAAGAGCACCGTCAACATCTGGACAAGCCATGTAAGACGCAACATTTTCAGGTTTAACAGAACCACCGTACTGAACACGGACCTTGTCCGCTACTTCTTGACCAAAGTCAGCTGCTACAACGTCACGAACTGCTTTACACATCTTTTGAGCGTCGTCTTGAGTTGCTGACTTACCAGTACCGATAGCCCAGATTGGCTCATAAGCGATAACCAATGATGCAACTTGCTCAGCTGTCAAGTCTTTCAAAGCAGCTGATACTTGAGCACCAACGAAATCTACAGCTTTGCCAGCTTCGTAAGTTTCAAGCGACTCACCACAGCAGATGATTGGCACCAGACCATTGCGGAAGATAGCATGCGCTTTTTTGTTGATGTCTTGGTCTGTTTCATGGAAATAATCGCGGCGTTCTGAGTGACCGATAACGATGTAGTCAACTCCAACTTCTGCAAGAACTTTAGGGCTGTTTTCACCAGTGAAGGCACCTGCATCTTCAAAGTAAGCGTTTTGGGCTGCTACCTTAAGATTGCTTCCTTTAGCTGCCGCCAAAACAGTTGTCAAATCAAGTGCTGGAGCAGCGATACCAGCTTCTACTAAATCTGAAGAAGGTAGCTTAGCAGCAACCGCTTCTACAAAAGCCTTTGCTTCTTCAGGATTTTTGTTCATTTTCCAGTTACCAGCAATAAATGGTTTACGTGACATATTCACACACCTCTTCTATTTTATTTATAGTAACATTGTAACACAGTTGAATGAAATAATAAAGGTTATCCACAGAATTTCATCAAATTGAAACATCTTTATTTTAAGGGGATAACATCTGTGGAAAATTCTTCTCATTATCATTTTCCATTCGCATCTTCAAGCCAGCTTTTTCTCCACCAGAGCACGCACCTCAAAATCACTTCTTCAGTCTGCTAGAAGAAAAAAAACAGAACCTAGTCTGAGACTAAGTTCTGTCGCTTTTATCAACATCAAAGAAAATCACTGTTTCTTCTCTTGCTTGTAAAACTCTTTTAAGGCATCCTGCCAAGTTGGAATGACAAAGCCTGTCGCCTTAGCCTTGGTCAGGCTCATAGTTGAGTTGAAAGGCCGCTTAGCCTTGGCTGGGAATTTGCTGGAATCAACCGGCTGGACTTCCACATCTGTATCTTTGAGAATTTCCACTGCAAAGTCATACCATGTCGTGTCCTCAGCCGCATCATTAGACAGATGGTAGTAACCAAATTCCTTTTGATTCTCAGCCAGATGAGTCATAAATTCAGCCAGCGTACGAGTCCAAGTCGGACGGCCATGCTGGTCATTGACTACAGTCAGAGTTTTGTGCGTCTTAGCAAGATTTTGCATGGTAAAGACAAAGTTTTTACCGTAGTTACCAAAGACCCAGGCAGTACGGATAATATAGAAACGGCTGGAATATTTCTCAACCAGCTCCTCACCCATGCGCTTGGTACGGCCATACTCAGTCTGCGGATCTGGCCGGTCATCTACTTCCCATTCCTCTCCGACAGGCTTTTGTCCGTCAAAGACATAGTCTGTTGAGATGTAGACCAAGGTCGCTCCGTGTGCTTCTGCTGCTTTTGCAACATTTTCGGTCCCGGTCACATTGATGGCATAGTCCAGCTCTTTTCCTTCGTCCTCAGCCGCATCAACTGCAGTATAAGCTGCGCAGTGATAAACCAAGCTTGGCTTGACTTCCGCAAAGACCTTGTCCACCATTTGCGCATTGGTAATATCCATTTCCGCCACATCAACAGCCACATACTCCTCATTGCGCTCATCCAAAAGATAGCGAAGCTCTGTACCCAGCTGTCCATTCGCACCTGTAATTAAAATCATTTGTCTTTCCTTTCACATCATAAACATTCAATGAGTTTATTATAACAAAAAAAGCAGAAAAAATCTGCTTGGTCGAATCATGCCTCTAGTCATTTTTAGAAAATAAAATCTCATACTTTTTATACTCCATATATAAATGACGAAAAATTATGCAAGTGATAATCAGAAAACTTAGCATCATTTCAAATTGACAGTATAAACTTTAACAATGCATAATCACATTAAAATGAATCTTTTCTTTATTTCTCTCTTAGAAAGATTCTACTTCATGATAACAAATAATTCATTATTTTCAAGATAAATATTATATAACTTTGTTTCTTCAAGTAATGTATAATTTTCACTACTAAAATCTATATTAGCAATATCGATTAATTTGAAATCGACGTTTAAGTTTGTTATGCTATTAAATCTCAATGTCATATCCCAAGAAACATTTGTATTTGGCATAATCAAACTTTTTAACATTGGATAAACAGAAGCTGTATTGGTAAATACTGGCGAATCAGAAAGAAAGCGGTTCACATTAATAACTGTTTTTTCGGGTGTAATGTACTTGTTTAGAGAGGAAGCTAGCAATATGCTCTGCGCTTTGAACATTTCATTTTGTTGTTTTAAACTGCTCACATAAGTAAAAGAGAAAGATAAGAAATAAAAAACTAATAATCCCGAGACGAAGGACTTCCCTCTACGTAGAATTTTACTCTTTTCAACGCACTCTAAGTTAACAATTAAGATAATCGCTAAAAAAATTCCGAAACCATATTCATATCTTGGTCTCATAAGATAATAAGGATTAGACAAAATCAAATAGGTTCCATAGCTAAATACACTTCCTAAACTTAGCCAAATCAGCATGTAAACAAAGTTTAAAAGGAATTTAGTACTGGATAAGCGAATCACACTGATAGTTAAGAGAAATATAGCAATTATCGTTAATAAAACCCAGATAGTTGAACTTTGAAAAAATATATTGTTCAAATATCCTGTAGCATTCACCCCAATTATTTTAATCATCTCTAATCCCTTTGGAATATCAGCTTGATCAGCAAAAATCGGTGGCTTTATAAAAATTTGTATACGATATAAAAGCAAACCAATTACATATGACAAGATAGAAATAACAATTTTAGGAATTTTATCTTTAAAATAACTTCCTTGCAATAATTCTAAAAATATTAGCGTCATGGTTACAATAATGTACACTCCTGAAGAAGCTTGGTATGAATTGCACATTAAGAATATACCAACAACTGACATAACTCCAAATATTTTTTTATTATCCCAGAAAATAAATGGAATGATGGAAACTAATATACTTAAAGTCATAAAAGGATTGTCAAATCTAAAACTTAATGGCTCTAAAAACCACGGATTAATCCCTATAATAGTTGAAACACATGCTGTTATAAAAGAAATCTTCTTATTGGGATATAAGACAAACAATAAAATTAAGCTCGCTAAAGTTAAAAAACAAGCGGACAGAATATTTGAAGTCAAGCCTAGTTCTGTCAAATGATCCCCACCTTGTATTAATCGAGCGGAATACTCACTTAAATACCTTGAATAATGTTCAGAGAATTTTGAATAGCCTTGTAATTGTCTTCCAATATCATCAATATAGGGATACTCAGCTAAACCGATATTAATATTGACTACTGAATAAATAATAAAAATAACTAGGGCAGACGATTTATTTAAAAGAAGATAGTTTTTAAAATCAGAAAAACGTTTCCGGAAAATCATTTACTTTTCTCCTTAATCACATAAATCGGGCGATGCTTGGTTTCCATGAAGATTTTGCCGATGTATTTGCCTAGGATACCGATGGTCAGCAGCTGGAAGCCGCCGATAAGGAGAATGACAGTCATAAGAGACGGCCAACCCGATGTCGGATCACCAAAAACCAAGGTACGAATAATAATCACTGCCATCAGGATGAAGGCTAAAATCCAAGACAGGATACCTCCTAAAAAGGCGATGTTGAGCGGCGCATCAGAGAAATTGACGATGCCTTCCAAAGAGTAGTTGAAAAGAGACCAGAAATTCCAAGAGGTCTTACCAGCCACTCGTTCAACATTTTTGTATTCCAAATACTCGGTATTGAAGCCAACCCAGGCAAAAATCCCCTTGGAGAAGCGATTGTACTCTGAAACTTCCAGAATAGCTTCTACCATCTGGCGGCGCATCAGGCGGAAGTCCCGCGCACCATCTACCATCTCTACCTGACTAATCTTGTTAATCAGCTTATAGAACAGATTGGCAAAAAAGCTCCGGATAGGTGGCTCTCCCTCGCGAGTAGTCCGACGAGTCCCCACGCAGTCCAGCTCAGGATTCGAGTCCAGCATGGCCTTCATCTCAATCAGGAGCTCAGGCGGATCCTGCAAATCTACATCCATGACCGTCACAAATTCCCCTCTCGCCTCTTGCAAACCAGCATAGAGGGCTGCTTCTTTTCCGAAATTGCGAGAAAAGGACAGATAGTGCACGTCTGGACAGCGACTGCTGAGCTCACGCAAAACAGCCAAGGTCCGGTCTGTCGATCCGTCATTGACAAAAATATATTCAAACTGGTCACGGATTTGGTATTTGACCGCTTCCATAGCTTCATGAAACAGAGGAATAGACTCTTCTTCATTGAAACACGGAACAATCACCGAAATTGTCATTTTAATCTCCTACTATTTTATATATTTCATCCTATTATAACAAAAAACTAGGCGAAAACCTAGTTTTATTCTCATTTTCACAGTCTAGAGGCCTTGAAAATTAGATAGATTCCAAGGCGATTCTCAAATCCTCTATCAAGTCATCCACATTTTCCAAGCCGATAGAGAGACGAATTTGATTTGGTGTAATGCCTGCTGCCAGCTGAGCTTCTGGTGACATCTGACCGTGAGTCGTCGTAGCTGGATGGACGACCAGGGACTTAGCATCTGCTACATTGGCCAAGTCAGAGAAAATCTCTAAGCTGTCAATAACCTTACGAGCTTCTTTCTCTCCACCTTTGACATTAAAGGTGAAAATAGAGCCCACACCTTTAGGGAAATATTTTTCTGCCAAAGCATGGTAAGGACTGCCAGCGAGCTTGGGATAATTGACCTGCTCAACCTTAGGATGCTCTGCTAGGAAATCTACAATCTTCTCGGCATTGGACACATGGCGCTCTACACGCAAAGAGAGAGTTTCCAACCCCTGCAGGAAGAGAAAGGCATTGAAGGGGGACATGGCTGCGCCCGTATCGCGCAAGAGCTGGGTCCGGACAGCAGTGACAAAAGCTGCTGCTCCGACATCGCGCGTATAACTGATGTCATGATAGCTCGGGTCTGGATCCACAAACTGCGGAAACTTGCCAGAAGCTTCCCAGTCGAAGCGACCGCTGTCCACAATTACACCTCCGATACTGGTTCCGTGACCGCCGATAAACTTGGTCGCAGAATGAACCGCAATGTCCACTCCATGAGAAAAGACATTGATCAGGTAAGGAGTAGCAAAGGTATTGTCGGAAATCAGCGGAATTTTATGAGCATGAACCAACTCTGCCAAAGCATCAAAGTCAGGGATATTAATCAGAGGATTGCCCAAGCTTTCAATCAGAACCAGCTTGGTATTGTCCTGAATGGCTGCCTCTACTTCAGCTAGATTTTCAATATCCACAAAAGTCGTGGTAATGCCATAGCGAGGCAGGGTTTCCTTGAGCAGATTAAAGGTGCCGCCGTAGATGGTAGAAGCTGCCACTACATGGTCGCCAGCATGCGCCAAGGCTAAAATGGTATAGGTAAGGGCCGCCATACCAGAAGCTGTTGCTAGAGCTCCGACTCCACCCTCCAAAGCCGCAATCCGCTCCTCAAAAGCAGACAGGGTCGGATTGGTAATCCGAGTGTAGATATTGCCCGGTTTGCGTAGAGCAAAGAGATCTTCTCCCTCCTGAGTATCGTCAAACACATAGGAAGTTGTCTGGTAGATCGGCAGAGCCCGCGACTTAGTTGTCGGGTCAACTGTCTGTCCGGCATGAAGCTGCAGAGTTTCAAATTTAAATTCACGTGTCATAAGGTCACCTCACTATAGTTATGTGATAAGTCTACCACTAAACGTCTCGCTTGACTAATAGAATTTCTTTATCAAAAGAAATAAAGAGAAGCTATATCTTATAGCTTCTCGGTTATAATCGCAAAAGTCGCTTGATTGCTGGGCCAGTACAACTGCGACGAAACTTTGTCTAAAGCTACCCACTGAGCTCCTACATGCTCATCAGAAATTTGGATTTCTTTCTGCTCTGTCAGAGCTAGAAAAAGATTCTTGTGGATGGTCAGATTTTCATCAATCTTTACCGTAAAATCTCCAAGACCCGTCAGAGTTGAACAAGCTAAGAGCAAGCCGGTCTCCTCTTTTATTTCACGAAGGCAGGCTTCTTCTGGACTCTCACCACTCTCAATCCCACCAGTAATGGGCTGCCAAAAGGAAACTTTCTCAGCTTCCACTTTCAAGAGCAAGATTTCTCGCTCCTCTGGATGATAGATCCAGGCTTCAATTGACTGTCTTATCATGATTTTTTCTCAATCGGCGCTATGCTGGCCAGTACTTTCTTCAAACCGACTTCTGGGAAATTGATCTTAAGCTCTTGACTATTTCCACTGCCAGAGACTGCCAGAACCGTCCCATCGCCCCATTTCTTATGGCGGGCAATATCTCCGATAGCCCAAGCAACTTCTGGCTTAGATGGCTGGCTCTGACTGTTCTTGCCAAAAGGCAGACTGCCTGTAGAAATCGAACTTGGTGCTGCCTGACGCTTCCGCTCTTGTAGAGCCTGTGCTAGACTCATGCCCTGACCGAATTTGCTTGTATCGCTATTGGTATAGCTGACCTTAAAGGAGCTGTTTGCCGGCCGAGCCAGTCCCTGATAGTCTAGCAAGTCTGAGCTGATTTCTCTCAAGAAGCGAGTAGGTTGATTATAGCTGGTTTTACCATAAAGCATACGGGAATTGGCATTAGTCAGATAGAGAACCTTTTCTGCTCGGGTAATGCCGACATAGGCCAGACGCCGCTCTTCTTCTAGCTCATCCTCATCTTCAGATGCCCGACTTAGAGGGAAGACATTTTCCTCCATACCAACCAGAAAGACGACTGGAAATTCCAATCCCTTGGCCGCGTGAAGCGTCATCAGAGTCACTTCGGAACTCTCCTGATCACCGTCATCTGTGTCCGCAATCAAGGCTAATTCATTGAGAAAACGGCTGAGCTTGTCAAGACCAGACTCATCAGCAGGATTGTCTGGACTTTCGTCAAAGTTTTTGGTCACAGACAGGAATTCTTCGATATTTTCAATCCGTGCTTGGCTCTCCAAGGTTGCCTGGGCTGCCAAGGAAGCAGCATAACCTGTCTTTTCCAATACAGCTTCTACCAGCTCCGTCACTGTATAATCATCCAAACGCTCCCTCAAATCGAGAAGCATATTGGCAAAATCATAGACTGCCTGAGCCGCCTTGCCCTTGACCGGTGACAGCAGGATATTGGCCGACGCATCTAGCAAGGAGATTTCCTGGCTGGACGCAAAATTTCGAATCTTCTCCACCGTTCCTGGACCGACACCACGTTTGGGCTCATTGACCACGCGCTCATAACTGATATTGTCGCTAGGATTGGCGATGAGATTGAGGTAAGAAATAACATCGCGGATTTCCTTGCGGCTGTAGAACTTGGTTCCACCAACCATGGTATAGGGAATATTGGACTTGAGCAGGGCTTCTTCCACCGTCCGTGACTGGGCATTGGTCCGGTAAAGAACTGCAAAATCCTTATGACTGTATCCTTCTCGGCTCAGCTGATCAATAGTTCGGGCAACAAAAAGAGACTCGTCCTGCTCGTCATTAGCCCGATAGTAGACAATTTCCTCACCGTCTTCGTTTTGAGTCCAGAGATTTTTAGGACGGCGGTTGCGGTTGTTTCGGATGACTTCATTAGCTGCCTGAAGAATGGTCTTGGTGGAACGATAGTTTTCCTCTAGCAGAACTACCTTAGCTTCTGGATAATCCTTTTCAAAGTCCAGGATATTCTTCATATCGGCTCCCCGCCAGCCATAGATAGACTGGTCAGCATCTCCGACTACGCAAATATTCTTAAAGCGGGAAGCCAAGAGCTTGACCAGCTGATACTGAGCATGGTTGGTATCCTGATACTCATCCACATGGATATACTGGTAACGTTGCTGGTAGTAGGTCAGAACATCAGGATTTTGATCAAAAAGCCGCAGGGTCAGCATAATCAAATCGTCAAAGTCCATAGCCTCAGACTGGCGCAATTCCTTTTGATAGGCCGTGTAGCACTTGGCCACAATCTCCGTGTACATATCACCAGCTAGATTTGCATAGGCCACCTCGTCAATCAGGTCGTTCTTAGCATTGGAAATAGTACCTAGAATGGCGCGCTCATTCCACTTTTTAGGATCTAGATTGAGATTTTTAAGAATCCGTTTCATCAGAGTCCGCTGTTCACCTGGATCAACGATGGTGAAGTTGCGGTTGTAGCCAATATGGTCTGCTTCTCGTCGCAGAATGCGCACACACATGGAGTGGAAGGTAGCGATTAAGCAATCTTGGGCTTCCGTTTTAAGTTTTTCAGCCCTTTCTCTCATCTCCCGCGCTGCCTTATTGGTAAAGGTAATGGCTAAGATATTCCATGGATTGACCATCTTCTCATCAATCAAATAGGCGATGCGGTGGGTCAGGACACGGGTCTTACCCGAACCAGCTCCCGCCATTATCAGCAAAGGCCCTTCTGTTGTCTGAACCGCCTCAGCCTGACGGTCATTCATACCGTTTAATAAAGGATGCATGTTTCTTCCTCTTTCAAAGTCAATGCTACTATTATAACAAAAATCCTGATGAAGCTAAACCAGAAAGAAGAGGAATTTCTGATTTTAGATTAGATTTTCGGCAAAGTCATTTAAGGCACCCTAAGCCCGATTCAAATTGAAAATCAGGCCTATTTTTGCTATAATATGCCCATATGAGACTTAGAGTACCTGTCCAGAGATGACATTTTTTCGCAAGTCTCTTTTCCATTCTGCTGCCCCACTAGAAAGAAAGGCTGTCATGAAAAATCCTAGTAACAATCTGAAGCTAGCGGAGAGAGGAGCCATCCTGTCCATCGCTACCTATCTGATTCTCTCAGCGGTCAAGATTATCGCAGGCTCGACCCTCCAGTCCTCCAGTCTGACGGCCGATGGCTTCAACAACGTCTCTGATATCGTGGCTAATATCGCCGTTTTAATTGGCCTGCGTATGGCTAGAAAACCAGCCGACCGTGACCATCGCTTTGGCCACTGGAAGATAGAAGATCTGGCCAGTCTCATCACATCTTTTATCATGTTTTTCGTTGGATTTGATGTCCTGATTGAGACCATTCAGAAGATTATTTCCAATCAAGAAACCAAGCTTGACCCTGTTGGTGCCGTGGTCGGAATCATCTCGGCAATCATTATGTTGGGTGTTTATTTTTACAATAAAACACTGGCTAAAAAAGCTCACTCCAAGGCTCTGGATGCCGCAGCCAAGGACAACCTGTCAGACGCTGTCACTTCTATCGGAACTTCAGTTGCTATCATTGCCAGCGCCTTTAACTTTCCAATCGTTGATAAGCTGGCAGCCATTATCATTACCTTCTTCATTCTCAAGACGGCCTATGATATCTTTATGGAATCTTCCTTCAGCCTGTCCGACGGATTTGATGAAAGCCTGCTCCAAGACTATAAGCAAGCCATCCTAGAAATTCCTAAAATCACTCAGGTCAAATCCCAGCGGGGCCGGACCTATGGCAGTAATATCTATCTGGATATTATCTTGGAAATGAATCCCGATTTGTCTGTTTTTGAGAGCCATGAGATTGCTGATCAAGTTGAAGAGATGTTAATGGAACGCTTCGGGGTCTTTGACATTGACATTCATATCGAGCCCGCTCCCATTCCTGAAGATGAGAGATTGGAAAATCTTTACCCAAACCTACTCATGCGTGAGCAGCTCGTTGAGCAAGGCAGCCAACTGGATACACTTCTGTCAGCAGAATTTCTCTATATTTCCCAAGATGGCCGACAGCTGAACAAGGCTGAGTTTCAGACAGAAAGAGCCTCAAAAACACCTATCAAAAACTTTGAACTGCTCTCTGTCAGCCAGAAAACCAAGCTCATCCGCTATGAAATGGACGGTGTTATCCATACCAGCCTCTGGCGCCGCCACGAAGTGTGGCAAAATATCTTTCACCAAGAGACACGAAAAAACAACTAGACAGGCTGTCTAGTTGTTTTTTTTGTAAACAGTAATTTTCTTTCTAAAAAGATTTTTTTTAAAAACAAAGCAACTGTGGGTTACTTCGTTTCGATAAATCCGAATTTACTCAGCGGTGAGAGTCGGAACTCCACCACTCCCTTGATTTGACTAGCTTTTATAAGTCCAAATTCTCGGCTGTCCTTGGTATTTTCACGTCGGTCGTTAAGAATCAGATAAGAATCTTTAGTAATTTTATCAGACTTTGAGTCTTTTAAATCCATAATAGAGAAATCATGAGTGTAGTAACCAGAGCTTCCTGCTGAAGCCAAATATTTCTCGCGCATTTTCTCAATGTATTCTTCCGACATGACCTGGCCGTTCAGGTAAAGAAGATCATCCATATAGGTTACCTGATCTTTTTCCTGGGCAATGATCCGGCCGACATAGTCTTTGCCGTCCACTTCATAGAGGACAAAGTCTCCACGCTTGATGTCTTGCTTTCTCGTCGCCAAGATCAAGTCATTCTTTGCCAAATAAGCATTGCTGTCTTGATCACTCACCCGATAAGGCGTATAAATAAAAACTCTCAGCCCTATAATGATAGCTGCCAGTACTGAAAAAATAATGACATTTCTTAATAAATCTCTCTTTAACATTCGTCTCTCCCATCTCTTTTATACCATTATATCATTTTTAGACGAAATAGACAAAGGGACAATCTTATTTCAAAAATCAAAACGCTGACGTGTCCTCCTTCTCAAGCAAGATAATGGTCATCACTTTGACAAGAAAAAACCGATGATTTTTCAATCAACGGTTCTTTTTATTGTCTTAGATTAACGTACTGTACGGATACGCATTGTGTTGGTACGAACTGCTTCACCAAGCGGCACACCAGCAACGATAACGATATCATCACCAGATTCAACCAAGCCTTGCTCAACCGCAATCTTTTCAGCGATGTCAAACATATCATCTGTATTAGATGGAGTGTTTGTAGTCACTGGAATTACACCCCAGTTCAGCATAAGACCGCGTTGAGTCAATTCGTCAAAAGTGATAGCTAAGATATCAGCATTTGGACGGTATTTAGAAATCAAGCGAGCTGTGTGACCAGTCTTAGTAAGGGTAACTACCAACTTAATATCCATTGAGTTTGTAGCATCTTTAACTGCTGAAGCCATAACTTCAGTCTTAG
>CAUSZI010000053.1:0-14791 GCA_963536045.1 uncultured Streptococcus sp. | reverse complement strand
AAATCTTCCACGCTCTTAAGAAAATCCTTAAATCTCGTGGTTTGGAAACTGCCGTTGGTGACGAAGGTGGATTCGCTCCTCGTTTTGAAGGAACTGAAGATGGTGTAGAAACTATCATCGCTGCTATCGAAGCTGCTGGTTATGTTCCAGGTAAAGACGTATTTATCGGATTTGACTGTGCATCATCAGAATTCTACGATAAAGAACGTAAAGTATACGACTACACTAAATTTGAAGGTGAAGGCGCTGCTGTTCGTACATCTGCAGAACAAATCGACTACCTTGAAGAATTGGTTAACAAATACCCAATCATCACTATCGAAGATGGTATGGACGAAAACGACTGGGACGGTTGGAAAGCTCTTACTGAACGTCTTGGTGGTAAAGTTCAATTGGTTGGTGACGACTTCTTCGTAACAAACACTGACTACCTTGCACGTGGTATCCAAGAAGGTGCTGCTAACTCAATCCTTATCAAAGTTAACCAAATCGGTACTCTTACTGAAACATTCGACGCTATCGAAATGGCGAAAGAAGCTGGTTACACTGCCGTTGTATCACACCGTTCAGGTGAAACTGAAGATTCAACAATCGCTGACATCGCAGTTGCAACTAACGCAGGTCAAATCAAGACTGGTTCTCTTTCACGTACAGACCGTATTGCTAAATACAACCAATTGCTTCGTATCGAAGATCAACTTGGGGAAGTTGCTCAATACAAAGGTCTTCAAGCTTTCTATAACTTGAAAAAATAATCTAACAAGATATAAGAGGAGCTAGGACTTAGTCCTAGCTTTTTTTGGGGTAGAAAGATGAAACAATGGATATTTTTTGATTTAGGGTCAACCCTAATTGATGAAAGGGAGACCTATCATCTTTTCCGAGAACATTGCATAGAAGTTCTATGTGAGGCTGGGCATACTTTATCTCTTGAGGAATTTGAGGCTAAAATGATAGCTTTTGCTAAGGAAAATAAAGATCCTGTTAAGGAGACATGGACTTTCTTTGCACCGAGTGCTCTTTCACGTCCCAAATGGGATCATACAACAGATATTCTCTTTCAAGATGTAGCAACTGTTTTGGGAGAATTGAGTAAATCTTATCGCCTTGGCATCATTGCCAATCAGCAAGAAAATCTAGCAGAGCGTTTAGAACGATTTGAACTAGGCTCTTATTTTGGAGTAGTTGTAGGTTCTGCTGATGTTGGATTCAGTAAACCTGATCTAGCTATTTTTGAATACGCTTTGGAAAAAGCAGGTATTTCTCCACAGGAAGCTATTTACGTTGGAGATCGTATTGACAATGATATGATTCCTGCTAAAAAGCTAGGAATGACAACAATCTGGATTCGACAAGGTTTAGGAAAACATAATCAAGAGAACCCTGCGTTTCCTTGTGACTACATGGTTGAAAAAGTGAGTGATTTACTGAGGATTTTATAGCTTTTTTGTATCAAAATCAGTCTTTTATGGTATACTAGCAAAGTGGAAGGAGGAGTACAATGGAAGAATTATTAAATCAGGTCTTACTATCACAGGATAGGGAAGTTTTCAATCAGATATTTGACGATTACTATCCCATTGATATTGCTCTTTCTTTGGAGGCTTTGGAGGATGAGGAAGGGAATCTTCTCAAAACCTTTACAGAAATGGCTAGTGATGATCAATTGGTAGAGATTTTAAAAGAAGCCGAGCCAGACTTGCAACGGCAGATTATCCAATCGATTTCTTTCAAACGTACCAGCACTCTTTTTCATCTTATGCCAGATGATGATGTGGTAGATATTTTGGGTTACTTGAGTGTGGACTTGCGTAAGCAATACTTAAGTATGATGAAAAATACCAGTCAAGAGAATTTGAAAGCTATGTTGGCTTACGATCCTCAGACAGCTGGTGGTCTGATGACGACAGAATTCATTACCTTAAATGAAAATCTGACCGTCTCAGCAACTCTCAATAAATTGAGGGAGATTTCGCCCAATACGGAAGTTATTGATACCTTATTTATTAGAAATGTGCATCATTCGCTAGTTGGCTGGATTGATATCCGTGATTTGTTTATTCATGATGCGGAGATGAAACTCAGTGAATTTATGAATACTCAGATAGTGAGTGTAACGCCAGAGGTTGACCAAGAGGAAGTGGCACAGCTTTCTGCCAAATATAATTTATCTGTCGTACCGGTCGTCAATCATCGGCAGGTATTGTTAGGAATCATCACTATTGACGATATCGTCGATGTTTTGCAAGAAGAGTATCAAGAAGATATCTTGCGGATGGGTGGTGTCCAAGAAAGTGAAGAAATTGGAGGACCTTTCAAAGAATCACTCAAGAAACGCTTACCTTGGTTGATGATTAACCTAGTAACAGCCTTTCTAGCTTCTGCGACAGTAGCACTTTTTGATGATACGATTTCAAAAGTTGTAGCATTAGCAGCGATTAGTCCTATTATCACAGGAATGGGCGGAAATTCTGCCTCTCAGACACTTGCTTTAGTTATCCAGGGAATTGCCTTGGGGAAACTAGATCTGAAAGAAGATCGGAATCTAGTATTCAAAGAAATCGTGCTAGCTTTGGTTAATGGTTTCTTTACTGGCTTGATTGCAGCGATTGTCATGTTTGTCTTCTATCAAAATTTCTATCTGTCTGTGATTGTGGTATTGGCCATGATGATCAATCTAGCATGTGGTGCTCTATTTGGTTACTTTATACCGCTGATTATCAAGACCCTGAATCAGGATCCGGCTCTAGCCTCGACCATTTTCATTACCACGGCAACAGATGTATTGGGTTATCTAGCTTTTCTAGGCTTAGCTCAGATTTTCTTACCATTGATTTTATAAAAAAGAATACACAAAAAACGCTTGATTTTTCAAGCGTTTTTGTTTTTTTAGTTGTCGAACAAACCTTTAACTTTATCAATAGCGTCACTAGCTATTTCATTTCCAGCTACTAGTTTTTTAGCTTGATCAAGGTATTCACCGAGTTTGTCTTTGTTTTCTTCGATAAACTTTTTAGCGCCATCAAAGTCTTTCTTTTCAATCATTTCTTTTACTTGGTTAAATAAATCTACTGGATTCATAGTTGTTGCTCCTTAGTAATTTTTATACTATTTAATCAAATTTTTAATAGAAAGACAAGAATTCTGCTTATTTAAAGGTCACACAAACAGCTTCGGGAACGTAGAAATCATGGGAGATTTCTGTTAATTTTCCACTCTCTGCATCGCGTTTGAAAATGGTTGCATTGTCAGAGTCTTGATGGACCGCAATGATATAGTTTTGGTCTGGTATGATGTTAAAGTCACGTGGATTTTTGCCATTGGTAGGTGCAATCTGGATTAAGTCCAAACTGCCGTCAGCTAAGATTTTGTAAACGGCAAGAGAGTCATGGCCGCGGTTGGAACCGTAGAGAAACTTGCCATCAGCAGACAGGCGGATAGCAGCTGTTCCATTGGCTCCTTCAAAGTCCTCTGGCAAGGTGGAGACAGTTTGCAAGTGTTCAAAATGGCCGACTCCATCGTAAATTAGGACTTCAATAGTAGAATTAAGCTCACAGATCAAATATGCGATTTTATAATGATGGTGGAAAACGATATGGCGGGCACCAGCTCCAGTGGCACACTTGTAGGTATCCAGAGAGGTAATCTTTCCGTCTTCAGCAACATCATAGGTGGTTACTTCATCAGTTCCCAAGTCGCAGGTGATCAGGTATTGATCTGGTGTAAGGTCAGCATAGTGGACATGGGCAGAGGCCTGATTAGCGTGTGGTCCTTGACCTTGATGGCTAGCTGAGTCAGCCAGTTCCAGTCTGCCATCAGCCAGTCGTTTGTAGACTAGAACTTGCCCTTTATGATAATTGGCACCGTAAACCAAGTCACGCTCTTCGTTAACTGCGACATAGCAAAGCGGAGCCCCTTCTTCAACGACATGGTTGAGGAGCTGACCTGCCTGGTCAAAGGCTGCAATCCCCCCCTGTCCGTCCTTTGCTCCAACAGAATAGAGATGCCCAGCCTTGTCAAAGGCTAGGTAGGTTGGACTGGGCTCTTCAGCAACCAAGGTTAAGTTTTCTAAAGTTCCTTTGTTAGAATTAAAATCTGCCTTGTAAATTCCCTTGGAATCTCTGCGAGTATAGGTTCCAAAGTAAACTGTTTGTGTCATGACATTACCTCGTGTATATTTAAATTGCTTGCTACTATTATATCATAAAAGCAGATAATAGGCCTGAGAGCGAAGGATATGCTTGATTTTCAAAAGAATAGTATTGATTCGAAAAAACAGATAAAAAACAGATAGTGGGTAGGAAGGGGATAGATGGCTTTGTTAGAATAGAATTGTTCAAAAAAACAATTACTGTCAGGAAACAACAAAGTTCCTGCTTGCTAAACAAAGGAGAAATCAAATGAACGTTAAAAAAATTGCTATGCTCGTTGCCCTTATCGGAATGTCAGGATTCTTTTTAGCCGCATGCGGAAATAAAGAAGCAGATAATTCAGAAATTAAGGATGGGAAACAAGTGGACTTCCAGAAGGATGCTGTTGATAAGAAGACCAAGACAGTCGATGGCAAGGAAGTGACAGAATACACAATGCCTGATGGAAATGTTATCCAAATCCCAGCAGATGGTGAGGAAATCCCAGAAGGTGGATCAGGATCTAGCTCAGAAGCTGAATAAAGATTAAAACATGTAGGTTGGAGGCAATATGTTTCGAAGAAAAAAAATGAATCGTAAGACCATTCTATTGGGCAGCACGGTCATTCTCGCTTGTGCTGGGCTGGGAGGCTATCTGTATTTTAGACAGATCAATCAACAACAGGCCATGAAAATGGCAGATAAGACGATTGATTCGCTGACAGTCCAAGAAGCTGTCAATAACAGCAAAAAAACAAGCCTGGTTTTATCTGGGGAAGTAGTTGCCAACAATAGCAGTAAGGTCAAGATTGATCCTTCTAAAGGGGAAGTTAAGGAAGTATTTGTCAAAAATGGTGATACCGTTACACAAGGACAGCCGCTCTTTTCCTATGCGACAGAGCAGCAATTGACAGCCCAGTCGGCTCAATATGATGCCCAGTCCAAGGCTAATGGCATTACAGCGGCTCAAAACAGCGCTGCGATTAAATGGGAAACCTATAATCGCAAGTTGGCCAGCTTAAACTCACTCAAGGACAAATACAATTCCAGTCAGGATGAGTCATTGCTGGAGCAGATAAAGTCAGCTGAAGACGAGCTGGCTCAGGCACTGAGCGATGCTAAGACTGCGGATAGTGAAGTGACGACAGCTCAGATTGAGGCTGAAAAGGCTCAGGTGACAGCTCAGACTGAATCAGACCGGATGAAGTATGATACTGTGACTGCCGATACAGCAGGAACAATTACCTCTATGAATGAAGATTTGCCTAATCAGTCCAAGGCCAAGAAAGAAGAAGAAAACTTTATTGAGATTATGGACAAGTCCAAAACTCTGGTCAAAGGTACTGTCAGTGAATTTGACCGTGAAAAGCTGAGTGTCGGCCAGAAAGTGGAAGTGGTGGATCGCAAGGATCCTAAGAAACGCTGGAGTGGTACGGTAACTCAGGTCGGTAGTCTGACAGCAGAAAATACTTCCAATAATAATGGTGGGAATAAGCAACAGGAAAATCCCAACCAAGGTAAGTATCCTTATACCGTAGAGCTGGATCAAGGTGGTGAAATGCCGTTGGTGGGTTCCCATTCCTATGTCAACATCGTGGAGAATGCTCCCGAGGCAGGAAAGGTAATTGTCAATAAGGCTTATACTTTCAATAAAAATGGCAAGACCTATGTCTGGAAGGTAGAAGGCAAGACTCTGAAATTGCAGGAAGTTAAGACCAAGAAAGTTTCTGACCGTTTGGTAGAGATTACAGAAGGTCTGACTATGCAGGATACCATTTCAACACCGAGAGCAGGTATGGAAGAAGGGATGGAGGTAGGACAGCATGTTAAAGCTTAAGGATATCCACAAATCTTATCAGCAGGGCAGTCAGGAATTTCCAATTTTAAAAGGAATTGATCTGCATGTGAAAGAGGGGGATTTTCTGGCTATCATGGGACCGTCTGGATCTGGCAAGTCCACTCTGATGAACATTATCGGCTGTCTGGATAAGGCAAGTTCAGGGACTTATCATATTGAAGGGACCGATGTGTCTGAGCTGTCTGACAATCAGCTGTCCGATCTGCGCAATCAGAAGATTGGCTTTGTTTTTCAAAATTTTAACCTTATGCCCAAGCTGACGGCCTGTCAAAATGTGGAACTGCCTCTGACTTACATGAAAATACCTAAAAAAGAGAGACGGGAGCGGGCTCTGGAAATGCTGCGGTTGGTCGGGCTGGAAGAAAGAAGTGATTTCAAACCTATGGAGCTGTCCGGTGGTCAGAAGCAACGGGTAGCCATTGCGCGAGCCTTGGTAACCAATCCCAGTTTCATCCTTGGTGACGAACCAACGGGGGCTCTGGATACCAAGACCAGTGTGCAGATTATGGATCTTTTCAAGCAGTTTAATGATGAGGGCAAGACCATTGTCATCATTACCCATGAGCCGGAAGTAGCCCAACTCTGCAAGCAGACGGTTATCCTGCGGGACGGTAATATAGAGAGCAAAGCGATAGGATAGAAAGGAAGCTGTATGGAAGATATTTTTGTAGCTCTGAATTCAATCTTGTCGCATAAAATGCGCTCTATGCTGACCATGTTGGGGATTATCATCGGGATAGGCGCTATTATCGCTATCTTTTCCATCATTGAGGGAAATACGGAAAATACCAAGCGTCAGCTCATTGGCGGGAATAATAACACAATCAAGGTCGTCTATGACAAGAAAAGCGCCATCGATCCGACCATTCCAGAGAAATCTCAAGCTCAGAAGCCTTCTTATATTCCCTTTATGGGAGAGGATGTGTTGAGTAAGATTAAGGAAATCTCTGGAGTCAAGAATGCTATGCTGACCTATGGTACAGATGAGAAGATTTACTATCTGAGCCAAAAGTCATCTGGGAAGATTCAGGCTGTTTCGCAGACAGCTGCTGACATCAAGCAGCAACGTCTGCTGGAAGGTGAAGGATTTGACTCAGAAGCTTTTAAAAATCAAGAGCAAGTGACCTATCTGGAAAAGTCACTTTATGACAGTCTTTTTCCAAAGGGTGATGGTATCGGCAAGTATGTGGAAGTCTTGGGAAATCCCTTTAAGGTTATTGGCGTGTTTGAGTCGACTGAGCAGAGTGGCTTAACAGCTGGTGCGGAAAAGGTGGCCTATATTCCCCTGCAGCAGTGGCATCGGATTTTTGATACCATTAATGTCAGTCCAGAAGTGACTGTCCAAACCCACAAGGCTGATGATTTGAAGAAGGTGGCCAAGAAGGTCAGTGATTATCTCAATCAGCAAATGCCACCGTCAGACTATATGTTTGGTGTGCTCAACCTGCAGGAATTTGAACGGCAGCTGGATAATCTCAACAAATCTAACTTCGTCTTGCTAGCAGGTATTGCCAGCATCTCCCTTCTAGTCGGAGGTATCGGTGTTATGAATATCATGCTAGTGTCAGTAACAGAACGGACTCGTGAAATCGGGATTAAAAAGGCTCTGGGAGCTCGGCGGAAGATCATTCTCAAGCAGTTCCTGATTGAGGCAGTTATCCTGACTCTGATGGGAGGAATTATTGGCGTGGTGGCTGGTATCGCCTCGGGCTTTGCCATCACCCAGTCTCTAGCCTATCCGTATATTCTATCCCTCTTTTCTGTCTTTGTAAGTTTGCTCTTTTGTTGTATAATAGGAGTAGTATTTGGGCTCCTGCCAGCTGTGAAAGCATCCAAGCTGGATCCGATCGAAGCCCTGCGATTTGAATAGGTAAAGGAGAAAAATCTAAGTATGCACAAGATTCTAGTGGTGGAAGATGATACGACGATTAATCAAGTTATTTGCGAGTTTTTAAAGGAAAGTCAGTATGAGGTGAGGCCAGTATTTGACGGAGGCGAGGCCTTACAGGCTTTTGAAGAAGAGCCCTTTGATCTGGTCATTTTAGATATGATGCTGCCGACCAAGAGCGGTCTGGAAGTACTGAAGGAAATCCGCAAGACTTCTCAGATTCCGGTCATGATCTTGACAGCACTTGATGACGAGTATACCCAGCTGGTCAGCTTTAATCACCTCATCAGTGATTATGTAACCAAGCCTTTTTCACCGCTAATCTTGGTCAAACGGATTGAGAATATTCTGCGCAGAAATACTGTTGCTTCAGAGATTGCTGTTGGTGACCTGACAGTTTCTATTGATGACTGCACGGTTTACTGGCAGGGTGAGAAGATGCCTCTGACCAAGAAAGAATATGAAATCTTGCAGACTCTAGCTAAGAGGAAGGGCCACTTGGTGACCCGTGATCAGCTGATGAATACCATTTGGGGCTACAGCGAGCTGGATAGTCGGGTACTGGACAATCATATCAAGAATATCCGCAAAAAGATTCCTGGTGTGCCACTGAAAACCATTACGGGTATGGGCTACCAGCTTGGAGGAGAAGACAAGTGAAAATTGTCAAAAAGAACTTTCTCTTGACCTCGTCCATCATTTTCGTGGTGGTGACTATCGTTCTAGCCAGTCTTTACTTTGCCATGCCAGTGTATTATCAGCAGGTTAAGAGTGGAGAAGCTAAGAGAGAATTTGACCAAGTTTCCAAGCAGGTCAAGGGAAAGTCCAGTCAGGAAATCGGCGAGCTGTTGAGCGATTATAGTAAAAAGAGTAATCTGATTTGGTTTACCCTGCTGGCCAAAGACAATACGATCCTCTATCCCTCTCTTGAAGCTGGCGATGAAAGCTCTCTGCAGCTGACTATCGTTCCAACGATTGCCAATAGTGACTATGAGAGCAAGAGTTTATCAGAAAGCTTTCGAACTTCAGATGGTAAAGAAGTTGTCCTGAGAGGTGAATATTCCTTACAGCCGGTTTCTGATGCTAGTCGGATTTTGCTCAATCTCTATCCATTTGTCTTGATCGTTTCTCTGAGTCTGGGTGGTCTGGCAGCCTATCTCTACAGCCGGACTTCCAGTCAGCGTATCAAAGCCATCTCTAAGAGCACCCGTCAAATGACGAGTCTGGCGCCAGATGTGACCTGTCAGGTCAAGGGGCGTGATGAGATTGCCGAACTGGCCCAAGACATCAATCATCTCTATGCTAATCTGCTGACCAGTATCGAGGCCCTGCGCCTGGAAAATGAAAAGGTAGCAGAAAGCGAGCGGGAAAAGGCTGAGTTTTTGCGAATGACATCGCATGAGCTCAAGACGCCCATTACCAGCATGATGGGAATGGTTGATGGCATGATCTATGGTGTAGGAGAGTTCAAGGATCGCGACAAGTACTTGCTGAAGTGCCGAGAAATCCTAGAGGAGCAGTCGGAGTTAGTCCAGTCTATCTTAGCCATTTCTAAACTGGAGATGAAGACTGAAACTGAACAGGAAGTCTTTTCACTCAAGCAGGTCTTGGAGGAAAATCTGAGCACCTATCGAGTTTTAGCAGATGTCAGACACTACCATTTTCAGGTTGAGCTGGCAGAAGCGAAGGTCAAGGGGAACCGCACCTATCTGCTCAAGGCTATCAAAAATTTGCTGGACAATGCCTTTCATTATACAGTAGAAGGTGGACAGATTCTACTTAGGCTGGAAGAGCGTAAGCTAGTCATCGAAAATGAGGCGGAACGAGTTTTGAACAAAGACCAAATTCAGCAGATTTTTCAGCCTTTCTATCGGCCAGACTACAGTCGCAATCGCAAGGATGGCGGAACTGGTCTGGGACTCTTTATCGTTCAGCAGATTTTGGATAAGCATGGTCTGCGATATCAGTTTGAAGCCGTTGATGGGCGGAAGATGCGCTTTAGCATTTCTCTGCCATCTATTGAGAAATAGCCTTGCGTTCTAGCTGGCTGTGCAGGAGCAGAAGAGAGAAGTCAGAAGCTGTATTTTGCGAAAAATACAAGTTTTCTGGCTCCTCTCTTTTTTTGCTTTTCCCTATAGCTGAGCAGAGAATTTTTCTCTGAAAAATGTTACAATGAAATGACAAGTTAAAGGAGGAGAATATGGAGCACAAAGAAAAAGATTTTAGCCTATCTTGGTTTTTTAAATGGTTTTTGGATAACAAGGCCATTACAGTATTTCTAGTAACCCTTTTGATTGGGCTAAATATTTTTATACTTAGTAAAATCAGTTTTATTTTTAGTCCAGTCATTGAATTTTTGGGAGTGATTATGCTGCCGGTTATTTTAGCTGGCCTGCTTTATTATCTGTTAAATCCGATTGTTGACTGGATGGAAGAGCACAAGATTAATCGACTGGTTGCTATTACCATTGTCTTTGTTTTAATTGCTTTTTTGATTATCTGGGGCTTGGCTGTTGCTATTCCTAGCTTGCAGCATCAGGTCATGGCCTTTGTCAGAAATGTTCCAGCTTATCTGAAGCAGGCTGACAAGTTCATCGATGATGTCGTGACTAAGTATATTTCGGCAGATTTTAAGCCGCAGATTGAGGAATACACTAGCAATCTGTCTAGTCAGATTACCGATTGGGCCAGCAATTTTTCATCGCGGGCAGTTAATTGGGCAGGGAACTTGATTAGTACAACTTCGCAGATTATCGTGGCTATTATCATCATGCCTTTTATCCTTTTTTACCTGCTGAGAGACGGGAAAAACCTGAAAGGCTATGTGACCCAGTTTCTGCCAACTAAATTCCGAGAATCCTTTGGTCAAGTGATGACGGATATCAACAGCCAGCTGGCCAACTATGTGCGAGGTCAGGTGACGGTTGCTATCATTGTAGCTCTGATGTTTATTGTTTTCTTCAAGATTATTGGTCTGCGCTATGGTGTCACTCTTGGAGTAATTGCAGGAGTTCTCAATCTGGTACCTTATCTGGGCAGCTTTTTGGCCATGCTTCCGGCTCTGGCAATCGGTTTGATTGCTGGCGGTCCAGTGATGCTGGCTAAGGTCATTGTCGTTTTCATCGTTGAGCAAACAATCGAGGGGCGTTTTGTTTCTCCTTTGGTCTTGGGCAGTCAGCTCAGCATTCATCCAATTACGATTTTATTCGTATTATTGACTTCTGGTACTATGTTTGGCATTTGGGGCGTTTTCCTGGGAATTCCCGCCTATGCTTCAGCCAAGGTAGCTATTGCAGCCATCTTTAAGTGGTATCAGAAAGTAAGTGGCCTCTATGAAGCCGATTTTGAACAAGAAGGAGAAATCAGTGAGCAAGAGTGAGCAAATGTTGTCAGCTTTACAGGAGCAGGACCTAGCTCTGGCTGATCGCTATTTCGAGCAAGCCCTGACTACAGACAGCGAAGAAGAATTATTGGATTTAGCCGATTACTTAGAGAGTATCGGCTTTTTCCCTCAGGCCAAGCGTATTTTTGAAAAGTTGGCTCCTGACTATCCGGCTTCTTATATCAGCTTGGCAGCTATTGCCAGTGACGATGGGGACTTGGAGCAGGCTTTTGCCTATCTGGAGGAGATTCAGCCAGACAGTGACTGGTATGTTGCTGCTCTCTTGGCTAAGGCTGACCTCTATCAGCTAGAGGGGCTTCCTGATGTAGCTCGTGAAAAATTAGCTCAGGCAGCAGAGCTGACTGATGAGCCTTTGGTAACCTTTGGTCTGGCTGAGATAGATTTGGAGCTGGGGGATTTTTCTCGGGCGATTAAGGAATACGCCCAGCTGGACAATCGTACAATCTTTGAGCAGACAGGCGTCTCAACTTATCAGCGGATTGGGGTCTGTTATGCCAGTCTTGGAAAATTTGCAGCGGCTATTGAGTTTTTGGAAAAAGCAGTTGAGCTGGAGTATGACGATGCAGCGGTTTATGAGCTGGCGACTATTTTAGCGGACCAAGAAGAATACCAAAAGGCCAATCTTTATTTCAAGCAATTGGATACTCTGTCACCGGATTTTGAAGGCTACGAATATGGCTATGCCCTATCTCTTCATGCGGATCATCGGACGGCTGAAGCCCTGACCCTTGCCCAGCAGGGCTTGGCTAAGAATCCTTTTGAGACTCGGCTCTTGCTTTTAGCCTCACAGCTTTCTTATGAACTTCATGATGAGAAAGCGGCTGAAAATTATCTTTTGCAGGCTCAGGAAGATGCGGATGATTTGGAAGAGATTGCCTTGCGACTGACTACTCTTTACTTGGAGCAGGAGCGTTATGAGGATATTTTAGAATTTGCTGAGCAAGAAGTCGATAATGCCTTGACCCGCTGGAATCTGGCGCGTGCTTATCAGGCCTTGGAAAATCTGGAAAAAGCAGAGGAACTCTATGATCAACTGGCTCGTGAATTGCATGATAATCCAGAGTTTCTAGAGCAGTATATCTATCTTTTGCGAGAATTAGGCAGATTTGAAGAAGCTAAAAGGGCTGCGGCTTCTTACCTGAGATTGGTACCTGATGATGGGAGTATGCAGGAGCTTTATGAAAGCTTATAACAGCTGAAGAAGCACTCGCTCAGCCATTTCCCGCGATTTATGGTATAATGATTGGCGTAGAAATTCAGTAAGCCACTGTAATAAAGATGAAAAAACTTAGCTGGATGGGCAATAATATTTATAAGAAGAGAAAGATTAAGGAAAAAGAATGGCAGAACCAATCAAATTATTTCAATATAATACTTTGGGAGCCTTGATGGCTGGTCTTTACGATGGCAGTATGACTGTTGGAGAGCTGCTTCAGTATGGAGATTTGGGCTTGGGAACACTGGACTCTATTGATGGTGAGCTTATTATTCTCGATGGTAAGGCTTATCAAGCAAAGGGCTCTGGAGAAGTGCCAGAAGTGGTTGAGGTGTCACCGGATATGACAGTACCTTATGCGGCAGTGGTTCCTCACCAAGCGGAGGTCATTTTCCGTCAGCGCTTTGAGATGGATGACAAGGAGTTGGAAAAGCGGATTGAGTCTTACTATGATGGCGAAAATCTTTTCCGCTCTATCAAGATTCATGGCGATTTCGCCCGCATGCATGTTCGGATGATTCCCAAGTCTACGACGGAACGGAAGTTTGCAGAAGTAGCAGTCAACCAGCCTGAGTATCGTAAGGAAAATGTCACGGGGACCATCGTTGGTATCTGGACGCCAGAGATTTTTCACGGAGTCAGTCTGGCAGGTTATCATCTGCATTTTGTATCAGACGATCTGACTTTTGGCGGACATGTTATGGATTTTGTTATCAAGGAAGGTGTCGTCGAGTTGGGTGCTGTAGACCAGCTGGATCAGCGTTTCCCAGTACAAGATCGTAAGTATCTCTTTGCTAAGTTTAATATGGATGAGATGAAAGAAGATATGGAAAAGTCGGAATAAATAGTAGGGGTGAGCATTGTTTGCTTCCCTCTTTTTTGATATAATTGGAAAAAATAAAGGAGAAAAGAAGCTATGATTTATTTGGTAAACGCCAGCCCGAATAGGAATGGTAATAGTTTTAAGTTGGGGCACTTTTTTCTGCGGGATAGAGATTATGAGGCTCTTCAATTAGTGGACTACCACATTGAGCAATATGGCCAGTCAGCAGAAAACGACCAGTTCTTTCAAGTCTATGAGCAACTGAGTCAGGCTGATGTACTGGTCTTTACCAGTCCTATTTATTGGTGGTCTTTTTCGGGTCTGCTAAAAACCCTGTTGGACCGATTGGCTGATGTGCATGAGCCTCAGGAAGTACTCAAGGGCAAAAGGGTGTTTTTCCTCCTGCAAGGTTCTCAGCCCAGCAAAGAAATTGAAATGCTGGACTACGTGATGAGCCGCTTTTGCCAGAACTGCGGACTCGAATATGAGGGGCTGGCAGTAACCAATCATGAGCTAAAAGAAATTGATGGTTGGGAATTAGCAGCCCTACAGGAAAAATTAGATAAGGTTTTATCAGAAGGTTAAAAGTGAGAAGATTCGTTTGCGAGTCTTCTTTTTTTACTATAAAAATGGAGTCTTTTTTTTATGTGTCTATTTTTGGACACTATGCCCCTCAACTACAGTCATATCCATGGCTAACTATATATAAATGTTGTATAATACCAATTGCTATTAAATATTAATATAGGAGATTCTATGGGAAAAGAATTATTTAACCCCCATTTAAATAAGTTTTCAATTCGAAAATTAAATGTCGGAGTTTGCTCGGTATTATTATCTACCGTTTTCCTTTTAGGTACTGCGGCTACGGTCAATGCAGATGAAACTGCCAGCGGATCTGTAGATGAAAATATCTCACTGCCAGAAAAGCCGACGGACTCTGCTGTGAGTCAGCCAGTCAGTCAGCCTGCTCTTGAGAATACAGCAACATCTGCTGTTCCTGAAACAGCTAACTCAGAAGCAAGTGCTGATCAAAATCAGCTGGTAAGCCCAGCTGCTGCCCCAGAGCAAGCGACACCTGAAAAGGCGCAAGAAGCTAATCAAACAGCTGAGACCTCTAATGAAGCCAGACCAGCTGAAGCTAGTCGGACGCGCTCTTATTCAGTGCAATATACGCCAAAACCAAGTTCTGCGGCTATGCCAAGGTCTGATCGTAACGGCCAGCCAATGGAGACAGGAACATCATTCCGTACTACAAGTCCTGCTGGTCAAGCTAGCTCTGCTATACAAGATGCAACACCTAATCCTACAGTTTCTAAACCAACACTGGAAGAATCAGTAAGAAAACGCTCTGATGAGTTGATGAAGCAAGTGAACTGGCTAGATTTTGGTGATACTAAATCACTGAGAAATCTAGATAAAGATGGCTCCTTTAAAGTTGGAACAGTATATGAGAAGGAAATTTCGCCGGGC
>CAUSZI010000052.1:0-14928 GCA_963536045.1 uncultured Streptococcus sp. | reverse complement strand
GAGTGGGTGATTGAGCATGACCTCAATCCGAGAATTCCTAAGGACCGACGCAATTTACTGGTTAAGATTGCCCTGCAGTTGGCTCCAGATATTCAGCCACGCCGTTTGAAAATGACCAGTGATATTCCATTGGCTCGTGGGCTTGGGTCTTCTAGTTCGGTCATTGTGGCTGGGATTGAATTGGCCAACCAGCTGGCTCATCTTAATTTGTCGGATTATCAGAAACTGAAAATCGCTACCAAGATTGAAGGCCATCCTGACAATGTTGCGCCGGCTATTTATGGTAATTTGGTCGTATCTAGCTCGTCTAGGAATCAGGTATCTGCTGTGGTAGCGGACTTTCCGGACGCAGACTTCATCGCCTATATCCCAGACTATGAGCTTCGGACGGTTGAGAGCCGCCAAGTCTTACCAAATCGGCTTTCTTACAAGGAAGCTGTTGCAGCTAGCTCCATTGCCAATGTTGCGATTGCAGCCCTTTTAAAAGGTGATATGAAAATCGCTGGTCGGGCTATCGAGTCTGATTTGTTCCACGAAAAATACCGTCAGCCTTTGATCAAGGAATTTTCAGATATTAAGTTCTTGGCCAGAAAAAACGGTTCTTATGCAACCTATATCTCAGGAGCGGGACCGACCGTGATGGTCCTTTCGCCTAAGTACAAGACGGAAAAGATATACCAGCTTTTGCAAAAACAGAATTTCAAGGGGCAAATCTTCCGACTTCAGGTGGATACTGAGGGTGTCCGAGTAGAAAAATAAATCATCAAGAGGTTTTCTATGAACCTCTTTTTTCTTTTTGTAAAATAAGGATTTGTTGACATCCCTATCTTTTTATACCTAACTGTGCTATAATGGGTCTAGCTTAAAGGAGGATAATTCACTTTATGGATCATTTAGAATTACAGGCTCTGGCGAGTGAGCTAGGCTTACAGTTTGATGAATTTTCGTCTCTTGTCTTCGGACAGATAGATGGTTACACGCTCTATATTGAGCCTACAGAGCAAAGAAAGCAATATAGGATTTGTTTTTCTGTTAAGGCTGGCGATGCTTTTACAGCGCCAAATGCCTTTGATGATTTGATTAAAAACTCAGAGGTTCTCACCGGTAGCCAAATGAATCACTACAAGCTGGTACTTTATGCTAAGGCCAAGACCAATCAAGCTCTTGCACAAGCTGTTCAAGAAGCACTTATCTTTTTCAAGGAAAGAGGCTTTGTAAATGTTTGTGAACAGAGTGGTGAGCCTGGGCAGATTGATGTCTATCAATTGGGAGGAAATATCCTGATTTTGTCACGACAAAGCTTTGAAAGTCTGAGTTCAGGTCTTTCGCTGGAAAATCAGATCTATGATAATCAAAAAGAAAGTATCGTTGGTGGTATTGTCGGTGCTTTTGTCGGCAGTCTCATCGGAGGAGCAGTAATTTTACTGATTGCGCAGATGAACTATGTGGCTGTTGCTGGAGGGTTGGCCATGGGTTACTGTACTATCAAAGGGTATGAGTTGCTGGGTAAAAAGCTATCTAAAGCAGGTATTGCTATTAGTATCGTGTTTATGGTCTTGGTGACTTTCTTAGTCAATCAGTTTGACTATGCTTTGTTACTTGTTCGAAAATATCCAGACGCAAATGTATTTGATGCCTTTTCAGTTGTCAACGAATCAATTTTTAATGGAATCATCCCAGATAACTATTGGTTCAACTTGATTTTGCTCTATGTTTTCACTGGAGCTGGGGCTTTCGGTGCTATCAGAAATGCTCTTTCTACTCAAACACAGCGTTTTACTACTAGACAATTATAAGCATTAAAAAGCTGACCTTTCTCAGCTTTTTCTTTGTAATCTATCGTAAATGCCATAGATTTTTGATATAATAGAGTGTATTTTGTTTACATAAAAGAGAGAAAATCATGCAAAAACTAGAGAAATTAAAAACTGAATTAGAAGGAATCGACATTCGCTTCAATGAGCCTTTGAGTCAATACACCTACACAAAGGTCGGGGGTGCAGCCGATTTCTTAGTTTTTCCCCGCAATCGTTATGAGCTGGCTCGTATTGTCAATTTTGCCAATCAAGAAGACATTCCTTGGATGGTGTTGGGAAATGCCAGTAATATCATTGTACGAGATGGTGGTATCCGAGGTTTCGTGATTATGTTTGACAGACTCAACAATGTAGCGGTAGATGGCTATATGATTGAGGCAGAGGCTGGATCTAATCTAATTCAGACAACCCATATTGCCCTGCAGAATAGTCTGACTGGCTTTGAGTTTGCCTGTGGAATTCCTGGTAGCGTCGGCGGAGCTGTCTTTATGAACGCTGGGGCATATGGCGGCGAGATTGCTCATGTTTTGGTATCTTGTAAGGTACTGACTCCTCAGGGACAGGTCAAAACGCTGGACGTTAGAGATATGAAGTTTGGCTATCGTCACTCACTAGTTCAGGAAACAGGCGACATTGTTATTTCTGCTAAGTTTGCTCTTTCGCCTGGTGTTCACAGAACTATTCGTCAAGAAATGGAGCGCTTAACCCATCTGCGGGAGCTCAAGCAGCCTTTGGAATATCCATCCTGCGGCTCTGTTTTCAAGCGTCCTTTGGGTCACTTTGCTGGTCAGCTTATTAGTGAAGCAGGTCTCAAAGGTCATCGTATCGGCGGTGTAGAGGTATCAGAGAAACATGCTGGCTTTATGATTAACGTTGATAGAGGAACGGCTCAAGATTACGAAAATCTTATTGCTCATGTGATTGAAAGCGTGCGGGAAAATTCAGGTATTACTCTGGAGCGCGAAGTCCGCATCATTGGTGAATCTCTGTAAGACAGATTGGTTTCCAGTAAAAGTATGCTGGATAAGGGACTGCAGCTGGCTGCAACTTAGTAAGGGGGTGAAAGCCTATCGACACGGAATTTATAAAGGGCCTTTACAGCCCTAACGAGGTAGCAGCGGTCTGACAGAACCCTTAATCTGTTAATACGAGAAAGAAGGAATTTATGACAATTGAAAAAACCAATCATCGAGTTTAAAAACGTTTCAAAAGTTTTTGAAGATAATAATACTGTCGTTCTGAAAGATATTAATTTCGAGCTGGAAGAGGGAAAGTTCTATACTTTGCTGGGCTCTTCCGGATCTGGAAAATCAACGATTCTGAACATTATTGCCGGTCTTTTGGACGCGACAGACGGGGATATTTTTCTTGATGGCGTCCGCATCAATGATATTCCCACTAATAAACGAGACGTTCACACGGTTTTTCAGTCCTATGCACTGTTTCCGCATATGAATGTTTTTGAAAATGTTGCCTTTCCACTGCGTTTGCGCAAGGTTGAAAAAAAAGAAATTCAAGAGCGGGTTGCTGAAGTACTGAAAATGGTTCAGCTGGAAGGTTTTGAGCGCCGTTCTATTCGCAAACTGTCGGGTGGTCAGCGCCAGCGTGTAGCCATCGCGCGGGCGATCATTAATCAGCCGCGGGTCGTTTTGCTGGATGAGCCTCTGTCTGCTCTGGATTTGAAGCTGCGTACGGACATGCAGTATGAGCTGCGGGAATTGCAGCAGCGTCTGGGTATCACCTTTGTCTTTGTCACGCACGACCAAGAGGAAGCCCTGGCCATGAGTGACTGGATTTTCGTTATGAATGACGGTGAGATTGTTCAGTCGGGAACACCTGTCGATATTTATGACGAGCCCATTAACCACTTTGTCGCAACCTTCATTGGCGAGTCCAATATTCTGCCAGGTAAGATGATTGAGGACTATCTGGTTGAGTTTAATGGCAAGCGCTTTGAAGCAGTGGATGGCGGGATGCGCCCAAATGAATCTGTTGAAGTAGTGATTCGGCCGGAGGATTTGCGGATTACTCTGCCAGAAGAAGGCAAGCTGCAGGTTAAAGTTGATACCCAGCTTTTCCGTGGTGTTCACTATGAGATTATCGCTTATGATGAACTGGGCAATGAATGGATGATTCACTCGACTCGCAAGGCGATTGTCGGTGAAGAAATTGGTCTGCATTTCGAACCTGAAGATATCCATATCATGCGTCTCAATGAAACAGAAGAAGAATTCGATGCCCGTATCGAAGAATATGTTGAAGTAGAAGAGCAGGAAGCGGGTCTGATCAATGCCATTGAGGAGGAACGCGATGAAGAAAACAACCTCTAATCTTTTTCTCTTGCCATACCTGCTCTGGATTTTCCTCTTTGTCCTGGCACCTGTTGTCATGATTATCTGGAAATCCTTCTTTAACATTGAAGGACAGTTTACTCTGGAAAATTACCAGACCTACTTTACATCGCAGAACTGGACCTATCTCAAGATGAGTCTGAATTCGGTCCTTTATGCAGGGATTATTACTCTCGTAACCCTGCTGATTTCCTATCCGACCGCCTTCTTTTTGACTCAGCTCAAGCACAAGCAGCTTTGGCTGATGCTGATTGTCCTGCCGACCTGGATCAATCTCCTGCTTAAAGCTTATGCTTTTATCGGAATTTTTGGTCAGAATGGCTCAATCAATCAATTTCTGACTTTTATTGGAGTAGGCCCGCAGCAGATTCTCTTTACGGACTTTTCATTTATCTTTGTAGCTAGCTACATTGAGCTGCCTTTTATGATTCTGCCCATTTTCAACGTTCTGGATGATTTGGATCCAAATCTTATCAATGCCAGCTATGACTTGGGAGCTAATCGCTGGGAGACTTTCCGTCGGGTTGTTTTCCCTTTGTCATTGAATGGTGTCAGAAGTGGAGTGCAGTCTGTCTTTATCCCTAGTCTCAGCCTCTTCATGCTGACCCGCTTAATCGGTGGTAATCGAGTGATTACTCTGGGAACTGCTATTGAGCAGCACTTCCTGACTACTCAGAACTGGGGCATGGGCTCCACTATCGGAGTGGTGCTGATTGTTGCTATGCTCTTTACCATGTGGGCAACCAAGGAAAGGAGAGGGCGATGAAAAAAATTGCAAATCTCTATCTGGCCTTTGTCTTTTTGGTGCTCTACATCCCCATCTTCTATTTGATTGCTTATGCCTTTAATGCTGCGGAAGACATGAATCGTTTTACAGGATTCAGTCTTAGTCATTTTCAAAATCTCTTTGAGGATTCACGGCTGATTCTGATTTTGGTTCAGACCTTCTTTCTGGCTTTCCTGTCTTCATTGATTGCGACGCTGATTGGAACTTTTGGAGCCATCTATATCTATCAAGCCCGCAAGAAATATCAGGATGCCTTTCTGTCTATCAACAATATCCTCATGGTAGCACCGGATGTCATGATTGGCGCCAGTTTTCTGATTCTCTTTACCACTGCAAAATTTCAGCTGGGCTTCCTGTCTGTACTGGCTAGCCATGTGGCCTTTTCCATTCCGATTGTGGTGCTGATGATTCTTCCACGTCTGAAGGAAATGAATGATGATATGATTAAGGCTGCCTATGACCTAGGCGCCAGCCAATTGCAAATGCTGAAAGAAATCATGCTGCCTTATCTGACTCCAGCCATTATCGCTGGCTATTTCATGGCTTTTACCTATTCGCTAGATGATTTTGCTGTGACTTTCTTCGTTACAGGCAATGGTTTCTCTACTCTGTCTGTTGAGATTTACTCCCGCGCTCGGCAGGGAATTTCTCTGGAAATCAATGCCCTGTCAGCCTTGGTCTTTCTCTTCAGCATTGCTTTGGTAATTGGGTATTACTTTATCACCCGTGAGAAGGAGGAGACCGTATGAGAAAGCTCTATTCATTTTTAGCGGGGATTCTGCTGATTATCTTAGTCTTGTGGGGTGTTAGTTACCAGATCGAAAGTCGGACGCAGAGCAAGGAGAGCGATAAGCTGGTCATTTACAACTGGGGTGACTATATCGATCCTGAGCTGCTGACTGAGTTTACTAAGGAAACTGGTGTCCAAATCCAGTATGATACATTTGACTCCAATGAAGCCATGTATACGAAAGTGAAGCAGGGCGGCACAACCTACGACATTGCTATTCCCAGTGAATATATGATTGCCAAGATGATGAAGGAAGGCTTGGTGGAGAAGCTAGATCATAGCCAGATTAAAGGTTTGGAAAATATCGGTTCTGACTTTTTAGACCAGCCTTTCGATCCTAGAAATCAGTATTCAATTCCTTATTTTTGGGGAACGCTGGGCATTGTCTACAATGAAAAAATGGTTGATAAAGCTCCGGAGCATTGGAATGATCTCTGGCGACCTGAATACAAAAACTCCATCATGATGATTGATGGAGCCCGCGAAGTCATGGGAATTGGTCTGAACTCGGATGGCCATAGTCTCAACTCCAAAGATGCAGATCAGCTGCAGGAGGCTGTTGATAAGCTCTACACTCTGACGCCAAACATCAAGGCCATTGTGGCTGATGAAATGAAAGGTTATATGATTCAGAACAATGCAGCTATCGGTGTGACCTTTTCTGGTGAGGCTCGTCAGATGCTGGAGGCCAATGAAGACCTGCGCTATGTCGTGCCAACAGAAGCCAGCAACCTTTGGTTTGACAATATTGTCATTCCAAAAACCGTCAAAAATAAAAAAGCGGCCTATCAGTTTATTAACTTTATGCTGAGACCGGAGAATGCTTATAAAAATGCCCTTTATGTTGGTTATTCGACACCAAATCTTCCTGCCAAGGCCATGCTGCCTAAGGAAATTCAGGAAGATGAGGCTTTTTATCCGACTGAGGAAACGATGAAACATCTGGAAGTTTATGAGCAGTTGGGCCCTAAATGGCTGGGGACCTACAACGACCTCTATCTTCAAGTCAAGATGTATCGGAAATGATAGATAAACAAGGTTACTTGATGAATACAAAAAAACGCCTGGCTCAATGAGCTGGGCGTTTTCTGCTTGCTTAGTTTGAAGCTTCTGTCTGAGTGTTGGTTGCTGTATCTGTCGCAGAGCTAGAGGCAGTAGTGTCGCCTGCTGCTGTATCTGCTGCAGAACTGGATGCACTAGTCTCAACCGCTGCTGTATCGCTGCTGGAAGCAGCAGTATCAGTTGCAGCCGTTGAAGCAGGGCTGCTTGTTTCTTTTTCGATTTCCTTGATAATAGTTGTCGTTGCAGTAGAGCTGCTGGTATCAGTTTTGGATTTTTCATCCTTATGACTGGTCAGATTCATGATCGTGATACTGGCAATGATGATGGACAAGATACTGGCAATCGTAGCGATGGTCTTTTGGAAGGCTGAAAGGCCGGTTTTAATATGCTGTTTAGTAGGTTTTTTAGATGATTTTGTCTTATTTTTATTGCTGCGAGAATAGTTTTCCATGCTTGCAAGAATCTCCTTTTAAAATTTCAATTGATGTCTCATCTCTCATTATACGTTTTTTATCTAAAAATGTCTTAAAAAAATCAAATTTTTATCTATGAAAACGCACACAGAAGATTGCTGTTAAGAAAAGAGGCTGCTCAAATTTGGATTGAGCAGCTTCTTGAGCTAGAATAGCAAAGTAATTACGCATTTTCATCTTGGAGTGCCGCTTGAGCGACAGCTAGCCTTGCAGCTGGAACCCGATAAGGAGAGCAGGAAACGTAGGTGACACCAATTTCTTGGAAGAAGGGAATAGAAGCCGGATCACCACCGACCTCACCGCAGATGCCGATTGAAAGGTCGGGCTTGACTTGACGGCCCTTGCTGATAGCTATCCGCATCAATTCACCAACACCGGCTTGGTCGACACTTTGGAAAGGATCAAAAGGAAGGATTTCTTTCTCCTTATAATTGCCGATGAATTTTCCAATATCGTCCCGTGAGAAGCCATAGGTCATCTGGGTCAGGTCGTTAGTACCAAAGCTGAAGAAGTCTGCTTCCTGAGCCAGCTGGTCTGCAACCAGACAGGCACGTGGAAGTTCAATCATGGTGCCAATTTCATAAGGGAAAGGTTCATGACCTTGATGCCTAAAGAGCTTGTTGATATGTTGGGTGAGAAAGGCTTTGACAGAGTCCAGCTCAGCCTTGTCCGCAATCAGCGGAATCATGATTTCTGGCTTGACGGTCAATCCTTCCTGACTCAGCTTGATAGCACTCTTGAAGACTGCTTCGACCTGCATCTTGTAAATCTCTGGTTGCGTAATCCCCAGACGGCAGCCGCGGTGACCCAGCATAGGATTACTTTCTTGCAGTTGCTCAATGCGGCGAGTCAGTTTTTCTAGCGATTTGTGCAGCTTATCAGCCAAAGCTTTGATTTCCTGTGAATCTTTAGGTAGAAATTCATGCATGGGTGGATCCAAAAGACGGATAATCATAGGTTTGTCCTGAACTGCTTGGAACATTTGATAGAAGTCATTTTCTTGGAATTCCAGCAGTTTTTTGAGGGCGGATCTGGTTTCTAATTCATTGTCAGCCAGGATCAGGCGCCGCATTTCCAGAATCCGTTCCTGACCAAAGAACATGTGTTCGGTACGAGCCAGACCAATGCCCTTTGCCCCAAACTTAATAGCTGTTTTCAGATCCTGAACGGTCTCAGCGTTGGCACGGACTTTGAGCTGTGCGACTTCGTCTGCCCATGAAAGCAGTCGTTGGAGTTCTTGGTCATTTTCGATTAGGACGGTCGGAATCTCACCTCTATAAATGCGCCCCGAGCTGCCATCTACTGAAATGACGTCACCCTCAGTCAAAACAAGACTTCCGCAGGAAACAGTTTTGCTTTCCTCGCTGATGGTTAGCTCTCCACAGCCAGCCACACAGCAGGTTCCCATTCCCCGAGCTACGACAGCTGCATGAGAGGTCATACCGCCCTGACTGGTTACGATGGCTTGGCTGACCACCATGCCATCAATGTCTTCAGGGGAAGTTTCCTGCCGTACTAAAATGACCTTTTTGCCCAAGGAGTGGTAGTCTTTGGCGCGCTCAGCTGTAAAGACAATCCCGCCTGTTGCCGCACCAGGGCTGGCTGGCAATCCTTGAGCCAAGAAAGGAGCATCTTGCAGAGCTTTTTCTTCAAATACAGGATGGATGAGCTGGCTAATCGTAGCAGGAGATACGCGTTGTAGAGCTTCTTTTTTGCTGATAATGCCCTCGTCTACAAGATCCAAGGCGATTTTCAAAGATGCCTTGGCAGTCCGTTTACCGTTTCTAGTTTGGAGAATATAGAGTTTACCCTTTTCGATGGTAAATTCGATATCTTGCATATCTTTATAGTGGTTTTCGAGAATCTTAGCATAGTCTTGGAAGGCTTCATAGGCCTGAGGGAGAGCTGTCTCAAGTGTAGCAATAGGCTCAGGGGTCCGAATGCCGGCTACGACATCCTCTCCTTGTGCATTGAGTAAGAACTCGCCAAATAGCTTATGCTCACCGCTGGCAGGGTTTCTCGTGAAGACAACTCCTGTACCACTGGCTTGGTCGCTATTTCCGAAAACCATGGCTTGGACATTCACCGCTGTTCCCAAATCATGAGGAATATCATTCAAGTTGCGGTAAACCTTAGCTCTAGGGTTATTCCAAGACTTGAAGACCGCCTTGATAGCAGCATAGAGTTGTTCTTTAGAGCTTTGCGGGAAGGTTTGATGATGCTCACGATAAAGCTGCTTGTACTGGTCGATTAATGATTGATGTTCATCCAATGTGAAATCCTTGGCCTGTTTGCCAGCATTCCTTTCAAAATAGCCCAAGAGGTCATCGAACTCGTCTTTGGAAATGCCATAAACCACATCAGCAAACATTTGCAGCAGACGGCGGTAGCAGTTGTAGGCAAAGTCAGCATTGGTCTGCTCAGCCAGAGTCTGGGTTCTTAAATCATTCAGGCCTAGATTGAGAATAGTGTCCATCATGCCCGGCATGGAAAACTTGGCTCCGCTCCGAACAGACACTAAGAGCAAGGCTGAGTCGTTGCCGCTGAAATATTTACCAGTTTTTTCTTCTAAACTAGTAACCGCTTTCAAAACATCTTCTTTTAAAGAAGATTCAAAGAAATAAGGACTTTCTAAATATTCGATGCAGCTTTCTGTGGTGATAGTAAAACCTGGAGGGACAGGCAGTCCCAAATTGGTCATTTCAGCTAGGTTGGCTCCTTTTCCGCCAAGCAAAGCCTTATCATCTGCACATCCTTCCTCGAAGGAGTAAATCCATTTCGCCATATTTACCTCCAAAATTATGAAATATGTGTCATATTGTAGGACAACTACATTTTAATATACATCACATATATTTGTCAACCGAAAAAAGTATCCTGTTTTATTGACAATTTTTCTTTTTTTGTTATAATGTGTTACAAAATGATGATTATTTAAACGTCTGAAAATGAAATATGAGTAATAATTCCTAAATTTTAAGCGAAATCAGGCCAATCATCTACATAAAGAAAGAAGGAGTCAGACCTATTTGAAATTAAGTGAACGGCAAAAGAAAATTGTAGAAATTGTAAAAGAACACCAGCCACTCAGCGGTGAGAAAATTTCAGAATTACTCGATATTTCTCGGGCGACCTTGCGTTCGGATTTGTCTTTTCTGACCTTGGTTGGGATTTTGAAGGCTACGCCTAAAGTTGGTTACACATACTCGGGCTCAGATTTAGAGACGCTTTTCTTTTTCGATACCTTTCGAAAGGAAGTGGCAGAGATTATGACATCTCCTGTTTTGGTATCGCATGATTCCTTTATTCAAGATGCCATTATTACCCTATTTATGTATGATGCGGATGTTCTCTATGTCATTGATGAGCATAAGCTGCTCTTGGGGATTTTGTCGCGTAAGGACTTGCTGCGGGCTTCGCTCAATACTAACATTGACAGCACGCCTGTAGCGGTCTGCATGACCCGAATGCCCCATATTAAAACTTGCTACAAGGATATGAATATTTTGGAAGCGGCAGCAGTTTTGCAGGATTTTGCGATTGATTCACTGCCGGTAGTGGATAAGGATAATGAACGTAAGCTTTTAGGAACTGTGACCAAGTCAGCTCTGCTGGATTATATTATTCAAGAGGCCAGAAGCGCTGAGGTTAATAGGTAAGAGGAATGAACATGAAGAAAGAAATTATTGTTTACAGCATTTCAGATTCTTTGGGGGGGACTTCGCAGAAGCTATTGTCTGCGGTGACAGCCCAGTACCCAGATATTATTTTTAATAACAGCTATCGTTTTCCATTTATCAACAAGGAAGAAGAATTGCTGGATATTCTGCGTGATGCCATCAAGGATGATGCCCTTGTGATTAGTACTCTGGTCGATGGCAAGCTAGCAGCTGTAGCTAGAGAGTTCAGTCAGGCTAATGGCCTTGCTTATTTGGATTTGATGCATCCATTTTTTGAGATTATCAGAGAAAAGACAGGCACCAGTCCTATAGAGGTGCCGGGTACCTTGCACCGCCTGGACACTGAGTATTTTAATAAAATTTCCGCTATTGAGTTTGCGGTCAAATACGATGATGGCAAGGCACCGCAAGGATTTTTAGATTCAGATTTGGTGCTCTTGGGCGTCTCCCGTACATCCAAAACTCCACTCAGTATTTATCTGGCTAATAAAGGCTACAAGGTTTCTAATCTGCCTTTGATTCCAGAAGTCCCTCTGCCTCAGGTCTTGGATAAGGTTGATCCGGAGCGGATTATCGGCCTCTTATGTGAGCCAGAAAAACTGTCTAAGATACGCAGTAATCGCTTGAATTCTCTGGGATTAACCCAGTCGACCAGCTACACAGATTTGGAAAAGATATACGAAGAACTAGACTACTCAAAAGAAGTCTTTAAAAAGTATCGGGCCCATGTCATCAATATCACGGATAAATCAATTGAGGAGACGGCTTTCTTGATTGAAGATCATTTGAAGAAATTGAGATAAGAGAGAAGATTGCAAAAAGCGGTTATAGAGTGAGGGCAGAAGATGGAGCAATATAAGCGTATTTTACTGAAAGAATTTGATACTCGGCAGAAGGTTATTACAGAACTGACCAATCTAGAGGCAATTTTGAATCTGCCCAAAGGGACGGAGCTGTATATCAGTGACATTCATGGGGAGTTTGCTGCTTTTGACTATATTTTGAGAAGCTGTGCAGGTATCCTCAATGAGAAGATCAAGGACTGTTTTGGGGACACCTTGTCAGAAGCTCATAAGGACCGCCTGTCAGCGCTGGTTTCCTATCCTGAGCTTGTGCTGGGGGAAGAAACTAAAGGCAAAGACTGGTATCAGGAAACCATTCCCCAGCTCTTGAACTTGCTGGCTTTTGCAGGTGCGAAATACAGTCGCTCCAAGGTCAGAAAGGCCTTGCCGCCACAGTATGCCTATATTATCGAGGAGTTGCTCTATAGTGACAGGGCACTAGCTGATAAAAAATGCTATTTTGAGAATATCCTGACTTATGTGATTGAATTGCGGGAAGCTGTGCCTTTTATCCTAGGCTTGTCCCGAAGTATTCGGCAGTTGTTGATCGACCATCTGCATGTGGTTGGAGATATTTTTGACCGAGGAGCTGGCAGTGCTCAGGTCATGGATGAACTGCAGCATTTTCACTCGCTTGATATTCAGTGGGGCAATCACGACATTATCTGGATGGGAGCCTTTTTTGGTTCCAAGGCTTGCTTGCTCAATGTGCTGCGCATTGCAGCTCGCTATGGCTATCTCTGGGATATCGAGAAAGATTATGGTTTAAACCTGCGCTCCTTGACTCTTTTTGCGGACAAGACTTACCAGTCTAATCCTAAGTTTAGACCCATACTAGGCGTCAGAGAGCAGGAGTTTTCAGATGAGGAAATTCTGCAGCTGGAAAAGGTTCACCAAGCCTTAGCGATTATCCAGTTCAAGCTGGAAAATCAACTCATCAAACGACGGCCTGAATTCCAGATGCAGGACCATGTGATGCTAGACAAGATTGACTATTGGGAAGAAAGTGTTACGATTGACGATACCAAGCATGCCCTAGTCAACACCTGCTTCCAAACTATCAATCCAGAAAATCCGTCAGCATTGACACCAGAAGAAAATCAAGCTGTAGACAGTATGCTGGCCTCGTTCCAAAGTTCTCTTAAGATGGCAGAGCATATGAGTCTTCTGATGAACAAGGGCTCTATGTATAAAATCTACAATAAGCATTTGCTTTTCCACGGCTGCATTCCTCTGGAGCCGTCAGGAGAATTCCAGCCTTTCATTCTCAATCAAGCCCATTATGCGGGCAAGGAATTGCTGGATTTCTTCGAGTATCATATTCGGCAGGCGGCCAAGGACAAGGAAGTGGGCGATGATTTGTCGACTGATTTGATTTGGTATTGCTGGAAAGGTAAGCTATCGCCCCTGTTTGGCAAAGAAAAGATGACTACTTTGGAGCGCTATTTCATTGAAGATAAGGAAACCCACAAGGAAGTGGAAAATTCTTATTTTTCTTATCGTAATTCTGAGAAAGTCTGTCAGCTGATTTTGGAAGAATTTGGTCTCTTTTCTCAAGACTCTAGAATGGTAAACGGCCATACTCCAGTCAAGACAGGAAAGGGTGAATCTCCCATCCGTGGTGGCGGTTTGCTCTTTGTCATTGATGGCGGTCTGTGTGAAGCCTATCAAAAGAAGACCGGTACGGCGGGCTATTCCTTGCTCAATAATTCCTACGGTTTTCAGTTGGTCACCCATCAGCCTTTCCAAAATGCCCAAAAGATTGTGGAGGCGCCTTTTGCTCAGACCTCTTTGAAAAAGGTGGTTGAAAATGTAGAGGAACGAACCCTCATCAAATCTACTACCATCGGTCAGAGCTTGTTAGCTCAACAACAGGAACTCTTTGGCTTGCTGCATGAGTTTTATGACTGGTGATGTTTAGTCCTAAGTTCTAACAGAATTTAGGGCTTTTTCTTTCTTGTTCCAGCTTCTCTTTCGTGTTACAATAGGAGTATTGAAATTTAGAGGAAAGAACATGATTTATTTAGATAATTCAGCGACAACCAAGCCTTATCCTGAGGCTTTGGCCGCTTACACAGAAGTAGCTTCTAAAATCTGGGGAAATCCATCCAGTCTGCACAGTTTAGGCAGTCAGGCAACCCGTCTTTTAGAAGCTTCTCGCCGGCAAATAGCAGAGCTTTTAGGCAAGTCTTCTTCGGAGATTTTTTTTACGTCAGGAGGGACAGAAGGAGACAACTGGGTGCTTAAGGGAGTTGCCTTTGAAAAGATTCCTTTTGGCAAACACATCATCGTATCCAACATTGAGCATCCCGCGGTTAAAGAATCAGCCCTCTGGCTGCAGAGTCAAGGATTTGAAATAGATTTTGCCCCAGTTGATAAGGCAGGTTTTGTTGATGTAGACAAGCTAGCGGAGCTGATTCGACCAGACACCACTCTGATCTCTATCATGGCTGTCAATAATGAAATCGGCAGTATTCAGCCCATTCAGAAAATATCTGAACTGTTAGCAGACAAGCCGACTATTTCCTTTCATGTGGATGCAGTACAAGCTGTTACGAAGATTCCTACAGCTGCTTATCTGACGGATCGCGTGGATTTTGCGACATTTTCCAGTCATAAATTTCATGGTGTTCGAGGCGTAGGATTTGTCTATATCAAGTCTGGCAAGAAAATCAGTCCCCTCTTGACCGGTGGCGGTCAGGAGTCGGACAAGCGCTCAACGACGGAAAATTTAGCTGGTATTGCAGCGACGGCCAAGGCTCTCCGGCTGTCCATGGAAAAGCAAGAAGTATTTGCCCTGCAGACGGCTCAGATGAAGAAGATTCTCCTTGAAGAGCTGCAGAAGTATCCAGATGTGGTCATTTTCTCAGACATGGAAGATTTTGCGCCCCATATACTAACCTTTGGTATCAAGGGAGTGCGAGGTGAAGTTGTCGTTCATGCATTTGAAGACTACGAGATTTATATCTCGACTACCAGCGCTTGCTCTTCTAAGGCTGGAAAGCCAGCAGGAACCCTAATCGCTATGGGCGTTGAGAAATCTCTCGCTCAGACTGCTGTTCGTATCAGTTTGGATCTTGACAACGATATGAGCCAGATGGAGCAGTTTTTGACAACTTTTAAAAT
>CAUSZI010000051.1:0-14960 GCA_963536045.1 uncultured Streptococcus sp. | reverse complement strand
GCAATCCCCGCGTGGTCCATCCCTGGCAGCCAAAGCGTATCAAAGCCTTGCATGCGCTTCTGACGGATGATAATATCCTGCAAGGTCGTATCCCAAGCGTGACCAAGGTGAAGTTTACCAGTCACGTTTGGTGGTGGAATCACAATCGAATAAGGCTTAGCCTTTTGATCTCCTGAAGGCTTGAAAACATCAGCCTCAAGCCATTTTTGGTAACGACCAGCCTCAACCTCGGCTGGATTGTATTTAGGTGAAAGTTCTGTCATTTTAGTTCTCCTTTATTCTACTAAATAATAATATCTTCCATTTTTAGAAATTATTCTTACTTCTTTATCTAATAAGTCGTCAGTTACATTTTCAACTTCAAGTGAAGCATTCAATTGTTTATTTATCTTCTTAACAATCAAATTGGATAAACTATTATATTTCCAATCTTCATTTATTAAGGCGGGTATTTTATAAGCAAAACCTTCCAATCCTTTCTTAGTAAGTCTGCTTTTTTGTAAATCAATTTTAAATTTTGTTATGTTCTCATTGTGCCACTTAGCCAATTTGTGTCTGGCTTCATTTGATTGTTCAACATAGCTTCGAAACGAATAATAACATTGTTCAGATGAAATAGCACCTTTATTCAACAGATAAATTAATCGGCCAATTTCTTCTAAAATAGTAAGTAAATATTGTTGGTAATTTGTTAACTTTTCAAACTCATCAATGATTTCTTTATACTTATCAAAATCACAATTTTTACTTTTCGAAATTAAATTTTCAATTGATAAATTCACTTGTTGTAATAATTCGACCGCTTCATCTTCGTGGCGTTCCAAATTATCTAAAGCACGTTTTCTTATTTCATCGTTTTCAATAATTTCAACATTAAATTTAGAAACTTTTCCAACTTTACTTATCAAAGCTAAAATTCGAGCTTTAAACTCCATCTGTTGAAAATCGAATACTTTATCCAAACTTTCCAACATTTTCTCCATGTTATTATTTATTTCAGCCATATAATACTGACCTACAACCATAGAGGAAACATTCATCACATTAGCAACTGCATTAGTGATGGAACTAATATTTTGCCCTTTAGTAATATCAAATGGTACAAGATTTGCTTGACCAGTAAGTTTGCCACCTATACTATAACCACCTCTATATGCTCCTTGCAATTCTTTGGACTTGTAAAGTTTTGCTCCTTCTGGAATAATTACTTGAAAAATTTTTCCTTCTCTTATTTGAGTTGATATATTTTCGACAACTTTGTTACTAACAAAATTTGATAAACTGTTAGTTATTTGAGGGACAAGCGCATCAAGCCTAGCAACAACATTTTTATCTGAAATCTCACTGAGCTTGGCTTCGTCCAAATTTACATCGGCAGACAAGGAGTCAATTTGGGGCATTAATGACAAAAAAGTTTCATTAACTGCTAATATTTCACAATCATTATTCTCGGTAAATTCTTTAGAGTTGTTAGAATCTCTACCTTTATCTTGATAAAATTTATAAAATCCCAAAATTAAACTTATTACAAATAAAATAATAATCCAATACATCTCTTCTTTTCTCCCTATAATCCACAAATTTCCTCCCACTCACTCCTCAGCAAGCCATATATCAGACCATCACACCGGTTGCCTTGGGCATCTTTGCGGTCTCGGATGCGAGCTTCGAGGGTAAAGCCTAATTTTTCCGCAACTCGTTGACTTTGCAGGTTATAACCAAAGCAAGTCAGCTCAATCTTGTGAAGACCCAGTTCTTTAAAAGCCTCATTAATCAAGGCACGCGCTGCTTCGGGCACATAACCACGTCCCCAATAGTCTGGATGCAAGATATAACCAATCTCCAGCACATCATCTTCATGGCGATGGTTGAAATCAACAGAGCCAACGATTTTATCAGTCCCTTTGACAACAATCCCATAACCTGCTGGGAGATTTTGCTTTTGATTGCGCTCGGGCAGAATATGCTCTAGATAATAAATCTCATCTTCCAAGGTCTGGACGGGTGGAAAGCCTGCTGGATAGGCAACCTCTGGCAGACTAGCGTAGGCATGGATATCCTCGGCATCAGCAACTGTACGGACTCGCAAGACGAGCCGATCGGTTTCTAATCGTTCTGGTAATTGTGCATGCTCCATCTTCCTCCCTCGCTTTCTACAAAAAATCGCCCCTGCCATCTACATGACAGGGACGAATGTATTTATCCGCGGTACCACCCAATTTCGGGCAGATGCCCGCAACTTTATTTATTTCAATTTTTCATCTCATCAGCAACCAGCTTTGACGCATTTGTGGACTTCTCAGCACCGCCACTTTCTGTAAAATGCTTGACTCAAAACACCTCTGATGAACCTATTCTATCACCTTTCCAGTGAAAAATCAATAATTTCTCTCCCCCAAAAGTCCATCTGGCAGGTCGTGGAAGCCTTTGCCCGACTGATAGTTAGCGAATTTCCCTAAAAGGAACTGGTAGGCATCTAGACGACTTTCATAGCGAATGGCTGCTTCCTTTGCCCGCTCGTCCTGGTCCGCCTCGTAGACCGCCTGACTCTCCTTTAGGGCCATCTCGTTAATCATGACCTGGGTCTTGACCCAAGCTTCAAACTCCTGTAAAAATTCCTGTTCGTAACTCATTTTTCTCACTTTCTAACTGCAAATACCTAGTCCAAATCTCGGTAAAAATCACTGTCAATATCGCGGAAGGGCTGAATATCCTGTACGTACTCCAGCACCCCCTGAAATTCACCAGCCTCATCCCGCACCGCCGCATAGGTCACATGAACAAACTTGCCCCGCGATTCCGACTTGAACCACATCTCAAACTTGTCCCGCTCTCCCTCACGCAGAGCCTTGAAAATCCGCCGCACCTTGTCCAAAAACTTGGGCGGGTGACAGAGCTCGACATTGCGCCCTATCTGGGAAGGCGTCCGCTTGAAAATCATCTCGTCTGCCGGCACACTGTCATTATAATACTGGAAAATATCGTCCTTATTGACAAAGGTAATCTCCATGGGCAGATGGTCCAAAATCAGATTAGCCTCCGCCACCGACAGATAGCCATGACCAAAAGGCTGCTGGGACTCCCGATTAAAGGCTTGCTCCTTCTTTTCCTTAGGCTTAAAGGAAATGGTGACCTGACCATCCGGCGTATCAATAACCTGCTCAAATCTGCCATCACTAGCCTGTTCTCTACTGGCTGGCGCTTCGCTTCCTTCATCAGCAGCATCCCCAGCTTCCTCTTCCGAGAATGAGTGCCGCGCAGGAATCCATTTCTCTGTCGGCTTGATAATAGCATAGCCATAAGCATCGCTCTCCTCAGCAATCTTGAGCCAGTCATCCTGATGAAAGGACTCGAGGAGTATCATGAGAAGGATAGACTCTTCCTTGAAAATCATTGCTTCAAACTCTGCAGCAAAAGTCTCAAACTTGTCCTTGACTTCTTGAATCGAAGTATCAGGCAGCTGCTCTGCAGCAGACTTAGCCTCTTGGAAAAGGTCTCGAATCTGGTCATCTACCCCCCACATGACCTTGGGCGGCGAATCGTGGCCGTAGCTCTCCATGATGGGAAACATGAGTTCTTCCTTACGCTGATAGTGGATATCAAACTGTCCCACCAAACTCATCTGGCGCTGGAGTCCCTTGCGGATTTCTGGAAGAAGCTCCTCATCTTCTGTACTTTCATAGGTAGATAGGAGCCTACGAACCCGCATGAGGGCAGCCCGCAGCGCTAGATTTTCCTGCTTGAAGACTTGAACAGGATGGCCTGGATGGTCGGTATCCGCCACCTCCACATTCTGAATGGCTCCTTTAAAGAGGTTGGCATGGACATTGCAGAGGGACATGACATCTTCGAAGGTCACTCCCGTATCTGAGTTCATTAGCTCATGCTCCATCAGGCTGATTTCAATAGCGGATACACCTGCAAAATGCTCGTTGAAAAGCTCCTGAACAGATTCTGCTGAAGCTCCATTATGTAAGTCCAGCAAGATAGACTTGAGGACTTCAATGCGTTCAGTAGCCATTCCTAAATCCCCACCACTTCATAGCCGTTTAATTCCAGAGTTTGCTTGATTTTATTCAGGTCAATGCCATTCATACCAGCTCCTTTTTTGATAGAAACCACGCGCCCGACTGTATTGCGCATGACAGGATTGGCCAGAGGCGTAAAGCCCAACTCGACCAAAACATCCAAAACTTCTGGCTGCTTCTCAATCACTTCTGCCACTGGGATAGACAAATCAATCACATTATCCATAGCTGCTCCCTCGTCGTCATTTTTCTACAATTATACCATAAAAAAGCGATCAGACTCAAAGCAAAAAAAGTGTGAGTATCTGCTCCTCTTATACTTGTTCAAAAGAAATGGAATAGCGAATTAAGATAGACATGATGACAGACTTCTGCTTTCCATTATTGCCTCGAGCAACAATAAGAAAATATAAAGCACATTGCTTCGTCTTTTTTCCCTTTTGTGATAAGCTAAGATTAGTGAATTGAGAGGGTTTTCGTATGTATCTTGCAGACTTAATGGAAAAGAGTGAAGCGGGGCAGTTTATTGTCCTGTCTTATTTACAGCAGCATTCTACATCCAGTTTGAAGGATGTCATGTCTGAAACAGGCTTCTCGAAAGCAACCTTGACCAAGTACATTAGCTTGATTAACGACAAGGCTATGGACCATCATGCAACCTTATCCATCCAGCTTCAAGACGAAACACTCAGTCTGTCCATCGGACCGGATACCAAGGGACGGGACATTCGCAGACTCTTTTTGGGGAATGCTGTTAAATACCAGATTTTAAATCACTTGCTCTATCATCAGCAGTTTTTAGCCCATCAATTAGCTCAAGAGCTCATGATCAGTGAAGCAACACTCGGCCGCCATATATCTGGGCTAAATCAGATTTTATCAGAGTTTGAGCTATCTATCCAAAATGGCCGCCTGAAAGGGCCTGAACACCAGATCCGCTATTTTTATTTCTGCCTCTTTCGCAAGGTTTGGTCTAGTCAAGATTGGGAAAAAGAACTTCAAAAATCAGAAAGAAGGCAGGAAGTTGCCGTCTTAGAAGAACTCTGCGGAGCCCAACTCTCTCAAGGTCAGCGATTGGACTTGGCCCTTTGGGCGCATATTACCCAACAGCGCCTAAGAGTCAATGCCTGTCAATTCCAAAACATTGAGCAGAAAATGCAGGGCTATTTTAAAAATATCTTCTACCAGCGCTTGCATCGCCGGACGAATGATTTCTTTGCCGGACTGCACATCACTCTAAGTCAGGAAGATGGGGAAATGATGATTTTCTTTTCATTTCTGCTTTCCCATCGGATTCTGCCTCTGCACACCATGGAGTATATTCTGGGCTTTGGCGGTGAAATTGCCGGTCTGATTACGAAACTCATTCAAGAGATGAAGGGCCAGGACTTGCTTGGTGACTACATCGAAGATCAAGTGACCTACGAACTCAGTCAGCTCTGCGCCCATGTCTTTCTTTTCAAAGGCTGTCTCTTGCAAGACAAATACAAGCATGATTTGGAATTGCGCCATCCTTACTTATGGAGCGAAGACGATTATCGACAAGTGGCAGACACTATTTTTAGCAAACTGCCTATTTTCCAGCAGGGAACATCTCTGGATAAAAAGGTGTTGTGGGAATGGCTCCAGCTGATGGAGTACATTGCTGAAAATGACGGTCAAGTCATCAAGATAGGCATGGACTTAACAGATAGCTTTATCGTTGTTTCTAGGATGACAGCCATTTTAAGGCGGTACTTAGAGTACAATCGCTTTATTACGATTGAATCCTACGACCTTACTAGAAATTATGACCTCATCATCACCAACAATCCTATCCATCAAACCCAGCAGGCTCCCATCTATTATTTAAAAAATGACCTGGATTTGGAAGATTTAGCAAAAATTCGGAACATGATATTTCATTGAGAAACTTGGAGAAATCCAGGTTTCTTTGTGATTTTCGCACAATCTCCTCAAATTTTTTTAAAATTTAAAAAAAGTTGATGAGCAAGAAAGCGCTTTATTTTATATACTAGTTACTGTAGAGGAAACATCCTCAAGATTTTTACTAGGAGGACAGTTCATGTCACAAGAAAAATACATCATGGCCATCGACCAAGGAACTACTAGTTCCCGCGCCATCATCTTTAACAAAAAAGGAGAAAAAGTTAGCTCCAGTCAAAAAGAATTTACTCAGATTTTCCCTCAAGCTGGATGGGTTGAGCACAATGCCAATGAAATTTGGAACTCTGTTCAGTCCGTTATCGCAGGTGCCTTCATCGAAAGTGGAGTCAAACCTAATCAAATCGAAGCCATCGGAATCACCAACCAGCGTGAAACAACTGTCGTCTGGGATAAAAATACTGGTCTTCCTATCTACAATGCTATCGTTTGGCAGTCTCGTCAGACTGCTCCTCTAGCTGAACAGCTGAAAAGCCAAGGCTATGTGGAAAAATTCCATGAAAAGACTGGTTTGATTATTGACGCTTACTTCTCTGCTACCAAGGTTCGCTGGATTTTGGACCATGTAGAGGGAGCACAAGAAAGAGCTGAAAAGGGCGAATTGCTCTTTGGTACCATCGATACCTGGCTGGTTTGGAAATTAACTGACGGCGCGGCTCACGTGACCGACTACTCAAATGCAGCCCGTACCATGCTCTATAACATCAAAGAACTCAAATGGGATGATGAGATTTTGGAAATCCTTAACATTCCAAAGGCTATGCTTCCAGAAGTTCGTTCTAACTCAGAAATCTATGGTAAAACTGCTCCATTCCATTTCTACGGTGGAGAAGTTCCAATCTCTGGTATGGCTGGTGACCAGCAGGCAGCTCTCTTTGGACAGTTAGCTTTTGAGCCTGGCATGGTTAAGAATACTTACGGAACTGGTTCCTTCATTATCATGAATACTGGTGAAGAGATGCAACTATCTGAAAACAACCTCTTAACAACCATCGGCTACGGTATCAACGGCAAAGTTTACTATGCTTTAGAAGGTTCTATCTTCATTGCCGGAAGTGCTATTCAATGGTTGCGCGATGGTCTTCGGATGGTTGAAAATTCACCAGAATCTGAAAAATATGCTCTCAATTCTCACAACAATGACGAAGTCTATGTCGTACCTGCCTTTACAGGCCTAGGCGCTCCCTACTGGGATCAAAATGCACGTGGATCTGTCTTTGGCTTGACCCGCGGAACCAGCAAGGAAGACTTTATCAAGGCTACTCTGCAATCCATTGCCTACCAAGTACGAGATATCATCGATACCATGCAGGTGGATGCCAAGACTGCTATTCAAGTCCTCAAAGTCGACGGCGGTGCTGCTATGAACAACTTCCTCATGCAGTTCCAGGCTGACATTTTGGGAATCGATATTGCCCGTGCTAAAAACTTAGAAACAACTGCTCTCGGTGCAGCCTTCTTGGCAGGACTGTCAGTAGGCTACTGGAAAGACTTAGACGAACTCCGCACTCTCAATGAAACTGGAGAACTCTTTGAACCGTCTATGAATGAATCCCGCAAGGAACAACTCTACAAAGGATGGAAAAAAGCCGTTAAGGCAACTCAAGCCTTTGCAGAAATCGACGACTGATACTGATTTATTTTTGATAAAAAAGTCAGTAAAAGCAGGAAACGACTAAGTTAGAAAGTGTGTAATTATGGAATTTTCAAAGAAAACACGTGAATTATCGATAAAAAAAATGCAGGAACGCACCTTGGACCTCTTGATTATCGGTGGTGGGATTACCGGTGCTGGGGTAGCCTTGCAAGCAGCAGCTAGTGGCCTGGAGACCGGTCTGATTGAAATGCAGGACTTTGCAGAAGGAACTTCTAGCCGTTCTACCAAACTGGTTCACGGTGGCCTTCGTTACCTCAAACAATTCGACGTAGAGGTTGTCTCAGATACAGTTTCTGAGCGTGCTGTGGTTCAGCAAATTGCCCCTCATATTCCAAAACCAGATCCTATGCTACTTCCTGTCTATGAAGAAGATGGAGCTACTTTCAGCCTCTTCCGCCTCAAAGTGGCTATGGACCTCTACGACCTCTTGGCTGGTGTCAACAACACTCCTGCTGCCAACAAGGTCTTGAACAAGGAAGAAGTGCTAGAACGGGAGCCTGAACTCAAGAAGGAAGGCTTAGTCGGTGGCGGTGTCTATCTTGACTTCCGCAACAACGACGCGCGCCTCGTAATTGAAAATATCAAACGTGCCAACCAAGACGGCGCCCTGATTGCCAACCATGTCAAAGCAGAAGGCTTCCTCTTTGATGAAGCTGGAAAGATTACAGGCGTTGTTACGCGTGACCTCTTGACGGATGAAGTCTTTGAAATCAAGGCTCGCTTGGTCATCAACACAACTGGACCTTGGAGCGATAAGGTGCGCAATCTATCAAATGACGGTGAGCAATACTCACAAATGCGTCCAACCAAGGGTGTTCACTTGGTAGTTGACTCTAGCAAGATCAAGGTTTCTCAGCCAGTCTACTTTGACACAGGCTTGGGAGACGACCGGATGGTCTTTGTTCTTCCACGTGAAAATAAAACCTACTTTGGTACGACTGACACTGACTACACTGGCGACCTAGAGCATCCAAAAGTAACACAAGAAGATGTGGATTACCTCTTGGGCATTGTCAATAATCGCTTCCCAGAAGCAAACATCACGATTGACGACATCGAAAGCAGCTGGGCAGGTCTGCGTCCTCTGATCGCAGGAAACAGCGCTTCTGACTATAACGGCGGAAACAACGGTACCATTAGCGATGAAAGTTTCAATGCACTGATTGCGACCGTTGAAAGCTATTTGGCTAAAGAAAAATCCCGTGAGGATGTTGAAGCGGCTGTTACGCAACTCGAAAGCAGCACTTCTGAAAAACACTTGGACCCATCTGCTGTGTCCCGCGGTTCCAGCTTGGAACGTGATAACAATGGCCTCTTGACCCTTGCTGGCGGTAAAATTACGGACTATCGTAAGATGGCTGAAGGCGCTATGGAGCGTGTGGTTGAAATCCTCAAAGCAGAATTTGACCGCAGCTTCAAGCTCATCAACTCTAAGACCTACCCTGTTTCAGGCGGAGAGCTCAATCCAGCTAATGTGGATTCCGAAATCGAAGCCTTTGCTCAACTTGGTGTATCACGCGGCTTAGACAGCAAAGAAGCCTTCTATCTTGCAAACCTTTACGGTTCGAATGCTCCTAAAGTCTTTGCCCTCGCACACAGCATCGAACAAGCACCAGGTCTTAGCTTAGCCGATACCTTGTCACTGCATTATGCAATGCGTAACGAATTAGCACTCAGCCCAGTTGACTTCTTGCTTCGCCGGACAAACCACATGCTCTTTATGCGAGATGGTTTAGACGCTATTGTTGAGCCTGTTCTGGATGAAATGGGACGATTCTACGACTGGACAGAAGCAGAAAAAGCAGCTTATCGAAAAGACGTACAAGCTGCCCTTGCAAATAACGATTTAGAAGAATTAAAAAAATAGAAAATACGAGAAGAGGCGGTAGACCAAGAACTGTCTGCCTCCCCTTCTTTTAAATGGAGTAACATAAATGATGAAAGAAATATTTGGCGAATTTTTAGGAACACTGCTCTTACTCCTTCTGGGAAATGGCGTAGTTGCAGGTGTGGTTCTTCCCAAAACTAAGAGTCACAATGCAGGCTGGATTGTGATTACCATGGGATGGGGGATTGCCGTTGCCATTGCTGCTTTTGTATCTGGCAACCTTGGCCCAGCCCATCTGAACCCTGCCCTAACTATCGGAGTAGCTCTGAAAGGTGATTTGCCTTGGGCATCTGTTCTTCCTTACATCCTCGCTCAGTTTGCAGGTGCTATGGTCGGACAGTTCCTCGTCTTCCTACAGTTCAAACCTCACTATTTGGCTGAAGAAAATCCAGCCAACATCTTGGGTACATTTAGCACAGGTCCAGCTATCAAAGATACCTTCTCTAACCTGATTAGTGAAATCCTTGGAACTTTTGTCCTTGTGCTGACTATCTTCGCTCTTGGACTTTATAAACTGCAAGCAGGCATTGGCACTTTTGCAGTCGGAACACTCATTGTCGGAATTGGTCTCTCACTTGGTGGAACAACTGGCTATGCCCTCAACCCGGCTCGTGACTTAGGACCTCGCATCATGCACAGTCTCCTTCCGATTCCAAACAAAGGAAATGGTGATTGGAGCTATGCTTGGATTCCAGTTGTCGGACCAATCATTGGTGCCGTCCTTGCAGTCCTAGTCTTTGGCTTATTCTAATATAACTGATTACCATTAGAGAACACTTGACGAGTGTTCTCTTTTTGTGACTAATTGATTAGGTGGAGACTGACCTTCCAAACTTACACTTCCGATAAAACCATTGCAATTTTGACAAAAGAAAAGACTTAGTTCTGTATTACAGAAAACCAAGTCTTTTTTAGAATGATTTTATCAACTCTCGCGAGCCGTTTCCGATTAACTCAAACGAGAGCTATTTCTCTTGGACAATTTCACCACTGCCTCTGTCCGAGCGGTATGCGGAAACATATCAACCGACTGGATGTAGTGGACATTATAGACCTGACAGAGTTTGACCAAATCCCGAGCCAGAGTTGAGACATTGCAGGAAACGTAGACCATCTTCTCAGGTGCATAGCGGACAATTGTCTCCAGTAGCTTATCATCCAGACCTGTTCGTGGCGGATCGACAATCAAGGCATCCGCCCGATAGCCCTCAGCATACCAGCAAGGAATAATATCCTCTGCCGTTCCAGCCTCGTAGAGTGTATTGTCAAAGCCCATCCGTTTCGCATTACGCTTGGCATCTTCAATGGCCTCAGGGATGATGTCCATGCCCCGCAGAGACTTGACCTTTTTAGCAAAGGCAAAGCCGATGGTCCCAACCCCGCAATAGGCATCAATCAAATGGTCTTCTTCCGTTACATCCAGCGCCTTAATCGCCTCCCCGTAGAGCACCTCTGTCTGTTCAGGGTTGAGCTGATAGAAAGCTCGAGGCGACAAAGAGAACTCATAGTCCAGCACTCCTTCTTGGATGGCCTTCTTGCCCCAGATAATCTCTGTCTTATCCCCATAAATCTCACTGGACTTGCTCGTATGATAATTGACCGCCACTGTCTCCAACTCTGGAAATTCCGCCACTAGGTCTCGAACGACTGGAGAAAAGTCTAGCTTACGCCCCGTCACAAAAATCATCTGCACCTGACCTGTCTTTCTGGCTCTGCGAATCATAACGGTACGCACTCCGGCAGTCTTCCTCTCATCATAGATTGGCAGCCTATACTTGCCTAAAAGCCTAGCCACCTTATTGATGATCTTTTGCGTTACCTTGTCCTGAACCAGACAATTTTTCAGCGAGACCAGATAGTGGGAATTCTGGGCATAGAGCCCTGCTTTGACCTCATCCTTAAATTTTCGAGTCTGAAACTGCAGCTTGGCCCGATAATAGAGCGGTTCCTGCATACCAATGGTCGGACGAATCTCATAGTTCTCATAGCCAGCTGGCGCAAATTTTTTCAAAGCCTGACGCAGCAAATCTTCCTTAAACTCCAACTGCTTGTCATAGTGGAGGTGCATGATTTGACAGCCCCCACAGCTATCATAAATCTCACAAGGCGCTTCCACCCGAAATTTCGACCGCTTGTTGATGGTCAAGAGCTTGGCCTCGATAAAATTACGCTGAACCCTAGTCACCTGACAGTAGACTTCCTCACCTTTCAAAGCCCCTGGCACAAAGACCAGCGTTTTCTTATAAAATCCAATCCCTTCACCATTAATCCCCATTTTCTTAATTTTCAAAGGGATTCTTTGTTTCACTTTCACATTCATGCTTCTATTATACCACGCTGCCTCGCATTAGTTGAGATTATGTTACAATAAAAGTATGAAATCAGAAAAAATATCCCTTCCACTAGCCCAATTCCCTGAGCAAATACGAACTTATCTAGAGGGAGCCAACTTTTACGACAGCTCCTCACATTCTGCAGCCAGTGTTTTCTATGTTGATACAGGCTATTATTTGAAAATTGACCAAAAAGGCCAGTTAGCCCAAGAAGCCACACTTGCCAAATGGTTTGAGAAACAAGGACTCGGTGTACCTGTCATTCACTACCTGACAGCAGATAAAGACTACCTGCTGACTAAAGAAGCCGAGGGCAAGGACGCCCTAGCCTTTCTCCAACAGCCAGAAGAACTTTGCCAAACGATGGCTGTCACACTCAAAAAACTTCACAGCCTCCAACCCCAGCATTTCCCAATCCAGCATCGCCTCCAACACTATAAAGAACAAGCAGAGAAAAATTATCGGAAAGGTTGCTTTTATCAAAAAGCCTTGCTGCCTCAGTTTTATATCCAAAGTCGAGAGGAAGCCTACCAGCTTATCCAAGAGCAGGGACACCTACTGACGTCAGACGCCTTTATCCACGGAGATGCCTGCTTGCCTAATTTCATTCTGAAAGACGCAGCAACCTTCTCCTGCTTTATCGACGTTGGTCTCTCCGGCCTTAGTGATCGCCACATTGACCTTTACTGGGCCATCTGGTCTCTTACTTATAATTTATCTGACCCTCAATATGCAGATCTCTTTCTTGACTACTATGGCCGGAAGGATGTTGATACAGACAAACTGCGTTTGATAGCTGCCTTTGAAGTATTTGGCTAAAAGAAAGGACTTTACCAAAATCCCCTATGAAAATCACAAAAATTGAAAAGAAAAAAAGACTCTACCTCTTGGAGTTGGACTACAGTGAAAAGCTCTATATCACAGAAGACACCATCGTTCGCTTCATGCTGTCCAAAGGAATGGAAATCACAGAGCAGGAGCTATCAGAAATTCAAGACTATGCCCAATTCTCCTACGGAAAAAATCTAGCCCTCTATCATCTCTCCTTCAAGCAAAGAACTGCTAAGGAAGTTAAAGACTACTTAACGCAGCACGACATTCAACCAGAAATCATCAGTCAGGCCTTGGACAATCTAAAAAAGGATAATTGGATTAATGATAGAAAATATGCTCATTCTTTTATCCAATCCAACCTTCTCACTGGGGACAAAGGCGCTTTTGTTCTAAAGCAAAAACTCAGTCAAAAAGGAATTTCTAGCACTATCATAGAGGAAGAATTGAGCCAGTTTGATTTTACTGAACTAACAGACAAGGTTGCCGAAAAGCTGCTCAAAAAACACCAAGGAAAACTGCCCAGCAAGGCCTTACAAGATAAAATACTTCAATCCTTGATAAACAAAGGTTTTTCATACAGCCAAGCCAAAACCGCCTATCAGCATTTGGAAATCGAAGAAGACCAAGAAAACCAGCAAGATCTGCTCTATAAAGAGCTAGACAAGCAATACCACAAGTACTCAAAAAAATACGACGGCTATAACTTAAAACAGCGTCTGACCCAAGCTCTAGCACGCAAAGGCTATGATTTCTCCGACATCGCTAGCGCCCTGAGAGAATATCTTTAAGATTTCCAATGAAAACTTATGCATTTCTATGAAAATATGTTACAATATAGAAGATGAACTTATAAATTGTAGAAAGTTGGTAAGTTATGAAACTTCCAAAAGAAGGCGACTTTATTACAATTCAAAGTTATAAGCATGATGGGAATCTTCACCGCACCTGGCGAGATACCATGGTACTAAAGACAACAGAAAACGCCATTATTGGCGTTAATGACCACACACTGGTAACAGAAAGTGATGGCCGACGTTGGGTAACACGTGAACCAGCCATTGTCTATTTTCATAAAAAATACTGGTTTAATATCATTGCCATGATTCGCGACAATGGAACTTCATACTACTGCAACCTAGCCAGTCCTTACTATCTGGATAATGAAGCTCTAAAATACATTGACTATGATTTAGACGTCAAAGTCTTTGCTGATGGTGAAAAACGCCTGTTGGATGTAGAAGAATATGAACGCCACAAAAAACAGATGCACTATTCTGATGATTTGGATTTCATTCTCAAAGAAAATGTCAAAATCCTAGTTGATTGGATTAACAACGGAAGAGGTCCATTTTCAGATGCTTATGTCAATATTTGGTACAAACGTTATGTTGAACTAAAGAATCGATAAAGTTGTCAAAGAGCGCAAGCTCTTTTTCTTTTGTTTAATTCGACCTCGCCAGAGGTCAAATTCTTGCAATCTCAAGCGTTTTCGGGTATCATATAAGAAAATCCAGACTGTAAGAAAGGAGTCTCTATGGCATTTACAAATACTCTTGGCCGATATGCCAGCTTTGGCATCATGACGAGCCTCCCTGAAGAAATTGTCGACTCATTCTGGTATATCATTGATAACAATCTCAAAGGTGTCTTTGAACTTCGCCCAGTCCTTAAATTTGAAATCATCAATCGCCAAGGAAGAGTATCTCTACGATTCTCACAAAAAAACTTCAACACCATTATTTCATTTGACTTAAACTATCAATTTGACCCTTTCTTTCCAAGAAAAGTCTACATCGTTGATAACAAGGGTAAAGAAACCATTATGCTATCTGATGAATACTCTTTGATGTAGTAAATCAAACTCAGCACATATAAAAAACCTCTGAAGGCAACTATTCACTGCTATCAGAGGTTTTTATCTTTAATATTACTCATCTCAAATGAAAAGTACATTTCAGCAACTTGATACAGCCTAAACTCCCAGAATACTAAACTTTAAAATCAAACTAAACCTGGTTAAGTAATCAAATCCCTTGCTTTCAAATAGGATTATATAAAGAGAGAAGACAAGTAGTTATAAAAGATTGTATTTCTAATTAAATCCGACTATAACTAAAAGAGCTCAACAACAACATATGTTAGCTAAGTTTAGGATAATGAATAAACAGTTTTCTCAAAAACAAAAAAGATAGATCAGTACATCTATCTTCGATGTTATCTAGTCGGGAAGACAGGATTCGAACCTGCGACACCTTGGTCCCAAACCAAGTACTCTA
>CAUSZI010000050.1:0-15260 GCA_963536045.1 uncultured Streptococcus sp. | reverse complement strand
GGTTTTTACCTACAAGGTCAAGACGAGTTTCACCTGGTTTTTGAGGAGCACCAGCTGTGATAACAACAAGGTCAGCATCAGCACAGTCTTCGTATTTAGCAGCGTAGATTTTTTTAGGTGAAGTGAAGGCAAGGGCGTGGCTAAGGTCTTCAGCATCACCGACAGCCTTTTCAAATAATTGAGGAATTTCAATGATACCAAGTTCTTGAGCAATACCTTGGTTTACAAGAGCAAATGCGTAAGATGAACCTACAGCACCGTCACCAACAAGGATGACTTTTTTATGTTGTTTAGTAGCAGTCATTTCTAAACATCTCCTTATTTTTTTAGGGAATATTTCCCATACACATTCATTCTACCACTTTTGACATATTTTGTCACGGTCAACTTGTGTATCTAGCGATGTAAACGTTTTTACAAACAGCTCAAAATACTGAAAAATTAAAGAAAATGTGGTATAATATAGGATAGTTTAATATGAAAGAAAGGCATTTTTTAATGCAAGACAGAAACTTAGTAAATGTTAATCTGACTAGTGAAATGAAGACTAGTTTCATCGATTACGCAATGAGTGTTATCGTGGCTCGGGCACTTCCAGATGTTCGTGATGGTCTCAAACCAGTTCACCGTCGGATTCTCTATGGTATGAATGAGCTGGGTGTGACGCCTGAAAAGCCTCACAAGAAATCAGCTCGTATCACAGGGGATGTCATGGGTAAGTATCACCCGCATGGTGACTCCTCTATTTATGAAGCGATGGTGCGGATGGCTCAATGGTGGAGCTATCGCTATATGCTTGTAGATGGCCATGGAAACTTCGGTTCTATGGACGGAGACGGAGCCGCTGCTCAGCGTTATACAGAAGCACGAATGAGCAAGATTGCTCTGGAGATGCTTCGTGATATTAATAAAAACACTGTTGATTATATCGATAACTATGATGCCAGTGAGAGAGAGCCTGTAGTTCTTCCTGCTCGCTTCCCTAACTTGCTTGTAAACGGTGCGACAGGGATTGCAGTTGGGATGGCGACCAATATCCCACCGCATAATCTTGGTGAGTCTATTGATGCAGTTAAGCTTGTTATGGACAATCCGGATGCAACAACTCGTGATATCATGGAAGTCCTGCCTGGACCAGATTTTCCTACAGGTGCACTGGTTATGGGTAAGTCTGGTATTCACCGGGCTTATGAAACAGGGAAGGGTTCGATTGTTCTTCGTTCTCGCACTGAAATTGAAGAGATGAAAAATGGCCGAGAGCGAATTGTCGTAACCGAGTTTCCTTACATGGTTAACAAGACTAAGGTTCATGAGCATATTGTTCGTCTGGTGCAGGAAAAACGCATTGACGGTATCACAGCTGTTCGTGATGAGTCCAACCGTGAAGGGGTTCGTTTTGTCATTGAGGTACGTCGTGATGCCTCTGCTCATGTCATTCTAAACAATCTTTTCAAGCTAACTCAGATGCAGACCAATTTCAGCTTCAATATGCTGGCTATTCAAAATGGTGTGCCTAAGATTCTGTCTCTTCGTGAGATTTTGTTATCCTACATTGAACACCAAAAAGAAGTGGTGACTCGACGGACGGCCTTTGATAAAGAAAAGGCGGAAGCGCGAGCTCACATCTTGGCTGGTTTGCTGATTGCGTTGGATCACATTGATGAAGTGATTCGCATTATCCGTAATAGCGAGACGGACGCAGAAGCCCAAGCTGAATTGATGGCTAAGTTTGAGCTGTCTGAGCGCCAGAGTCAGGCTATCCTCGATATGCGTCTGCGTCGTCTGACTGGTTTGGAACGTGATAAGATTCAGTCAGAGTACGATGAGCTGATTGCTTTGATTGCGGACTTGGCTGATATCTTGGCTAAGCCAGAGCGCGTTATCGCTATTATCAAAGAAGAGTTAGACGAGGTCAAACGTAAATTTGCGGATGACCGCCGAACTGAGCTGATGGTGGGAGAAGTCCTTTCTCTTGAAGATGAAGATTTGATTGAGGAAGCAGATGTTTTGATTACCCTGTCTAATAAAGGTTATATCAAACGTCTGAATCAGGCTGAATTCACTGCTCAGAAACGCGGAGGCCGCGGTGTTCAAGGAACTGGCGTCAAAGACGATGACTTCGTCAAAGAGCTGGTTTCAACTAGTACTCACGATAGACTGCTCTTCTTTACTAACAAAGGCCGAGTCTATCGTCTCAAAGGATATGAAATTCCTGAGTATGGTCGGACAGCTAAGGGCTTGCCGGTGGTCAATCTCTTAAAGTTGGATGAAGGAGAGACTATTCAGACCATTATTAATGTCCAGCAAGACCGAAGTGATGATTCCTATCTCTTCTTTACTACCCGTCATGGGGTGGTCAAACGGACCAGTGTAACGGAATTTGCTAATATTCGTCAGAACGGACTCAAGGCTTTGAATTTGAAGGATGAAGACGAGTTAATCAATGTTTTTCTGACGGACGGTGCTGCAGACGTTATCATTGGTACTAAGTTTGGTTATTCTGTCCGCTTCAATGAGACAGCTGTTCGGAGCATGAGCCGTATAGCGACTGGTGTTCGCGGGGTCAATCTTCGAGATGGTGACCAGGTCGTTGGAGCTGGTGTGATTGCTGAGGGAGACGAAGTGCTTGTTATTACTGAAAAAGGCTATGGTAAGCGTACTCTTGCCAGCGAGTATCCAACCAAGGGCCGTGGTGGTAAAGGGATTAAAACAGCCAATATCACTGATAAAAACGGACCTCTTGCCGGTCTGATGACCGTAACTGGCGAGGAAGATTTGATGATTATCACTAATACTGGTGTCATCATTCGGACAAGTGTGGCGAATATTTCTCAGACTGGCCGCTCAACTATGGGAGTTAAGGTCATGCGTCTGGACCAAAATGCACAGATTGTCACCTTTACAAGCGTCGAAGCAGATGATAAGGAAGATGTAGCAGAGGAAGAAAACTAATCGTAAAAGAGGACCTCTATATGGTACAAGGAAAAAGAAGTCGAAAAAGAAAACAAAGAAGTAAAAGAAATATTTTTATCAATATTGTTGCGACATTATTAATTATTGTGGCTCTTGGCTTAATCTTTAATGCGCAAATCCGAAACATGATTATGGTTTGGCATACCAACCAATATCAGGTCAGCAAGGTTTCCAAAGACTCTATTAATAAAAATAAAAATGCTGAAACTAGCTTTGATTTTAATAAGGTAGAGTCGCTTTCTACAGAAGCAGTTATCAATGCTCAGTGGAAAGCTCAGAAACTGCCTGTTATCGGAGGCATCTCAATTCCAGAAGTATCCATGAATTTGCCGATCTTCAAAGGACTGGATAATGCTGGATTATATTATGGTGCTGGTACGATGAAAGAGACCCAGCAGATGGGGCAGGGAAATTATGCCTTGGCTAGCCACCACGTCTTTGGCATCACAGGGGCTAGTAACATGCTCTTTTCCCCACTGGATCGTGCTAAGGCTGGTATGAAGATTTATATCACCGATAAAGAGCATGTCTATACTTATGTAATCACCAGTGTTGAAACGGTAACTCCAGATCGAACGGATTTGATTGAGGATACCGAAGGCGTTACAGAGATTACTTTGGTTACTTGTGAGGATGCTGCGGCAACCAACAGGACTATTGTCAAGGGAACGTTAGAGGGCTCTGTCGAGTATGACAAGGCTCCTAAGGAAGTTCTTGAATCTTTTAGTAAGTCCTATAATCAAATGCAGATTTAAAGACAAAAAACATTTCACTCCAAAGGTTAGGAAAAACTCTAACTTTTGGAGTTTTTTTATATCAATTCTTGCTGATTTTAACTCTTTTTCCGAATAATAAGGTAAGGAGGTTTCTATGTATAGCATTTCTTTTCAAGATGATATTAGCATGATGCCGCGGGAGCGTTTGATGAGAGAAGGGGCTGAAAAACTCAGTAACCAGGAGCTTCTATCAATTTTCCTCAGGACAGGTAACAAAAAAGAAACTGTTTTTCAAGTTTCTCAAAGAATTTTATCATCGATTTCCAGTTTGAACGATCTCAAGTATTTAACTTTGCAGGAATTGCAGACTATTTCTGGAATCGGTCCGATTAAGGCTGTGGAGCTGCAGGCCATTATCGAATTAGGGCGTCGGATTAACCGAGCAGAGGTTCTGCAGAAAGAGCAGATTATGGGCAGTCAAAAATTAGCCCAGAAGATGCAGCAGGAATTGGGAGATATGAGGCAGGAGTGCTTGGTTGCCATTTATCTTAATAGTCAAAATCAAATTCTTCACCAGCAGACTATTTTCATGGGGACGGTAAGCAGAAGCATTGCTGAGCCGAGAGAAATTCTCCACTACGCTCTCAAGCACCTGGCGACATCTATCATTCTGGTACACAATCATCCATCTGGATCAGTCGTTCCTAGCAGAAACGATGATGAAGTGACGCAGCATATGAAAGAAGCGTGTGAGATGATGGGCTTGGTTCTTTTAGATCATTTGATTGTGTCCAAGTCCAACTACTATAGCTACCGAGAGGAGACAGATATGATATAATTTGATTTACTTGAATATAAAAAACTTCTATTCGTGTAGAACAGAAGTTTATCTAGGAATAGAGGCTTTTAAAGAATATTTACAACATAATCAAACAGAGCTAAGTCTCCTTCTCTGGAGCCAAACAAGAACTCTGGGTGCCATTGGACGCCAAGGAAAGGACTACCATCAGTAGAAGTGATGGCTTCAATAATTTTATCTCGCGGATCATAGGCGATGACTTTTAGGCCAGCCGCTAAATCCTTGATGCTCTGATGGTGGAAGGAGTTGATTTCAGATGCAGGGCCATAGATTTCGTGCAGAATAGAGCCATTTTTGGTCACCATGCTTTGAGTCGTGTACTCAGCAGAGCTATCCTGCCAATGATCTTCAATGTCTTGATAAAGAGTACCGCCTAGGGCGACATTATAAAGTTGGGTTCCGCGGCAGACGGTGAAGATTGGTTTATTTTGACGGCGAGCTTCTTTGATTAAAGCTAATTCAAAAATATCCCGTTTGAGTAGATAATCATCGCTGTCAATGGTTTTCTCTTCACCATAGAATTGAGGGCATACATTCTGACCACCTGTGATGATTAATTTGTCGACAATGGAAACATACTGTTTAGCCATTTCTTCATCACCGATTGGCAAAATCATTGGAATTCCGCCAACTTCTTTGACACCCTCAACGAATCCTGTCGCTGTATAGCTCATATGGATGAAGTGATCGTCTGGGATTTCTCTTTCATTTCCGGTTATTCCAATAATAGGTTTACTCATAGAGTGTTTAATACCTCTTTCAAATTAATAATCATTTTTTCTCATGAAGTAGAGCAGAGTCTGCAGTTCGCTAGTCAGGTCAACATACTGGACAACCACATCCTTAGGCAGGGATAGGTTTACTGGTGAGAAACAGAGAATGCCCTTGACACCAGCCTGAACTAAGATAGATGCGACTTCTTGAGCTTTTACGCTAGGTACAGTTAGGATGGCGGTTTGCACATTTCCTGACTGTATTTTTTCTTTTATTTGGGAAATTCCATAGATAGGAATCCCATCGCTGGTTGTGCTGCCAACTTCTGGATGGTCATCTGTGTCAAAAGCCATTACAACCTTCATTTTATTGCGCTCATGAAAACGATAGTGCAGCAGAGCCCGCCCCATATTACCAACACCCACAATCATGACATTGGTAATAGCATTGTCGTTTAAGAGGTCAGCAAAAAAGTTCATCAATTTCTTGACATCATAACCAAATCCTCTGCGGCCAAGTTCACCGAAATAAGAAAAATCTCGTCTGACAGTAGCAGAGTCAATACCAATGGCTTCAGCGATTTGCTTGGAGTTGGCTTTCTCAATCTTCTCAGCATTAAAACGTTTAAAAATACGATAGTAGAGCGATAGCCTTTTAGCAGTAGCTCGGGGAATTGTAGTATTTTTTTCAGTTTTCACAAAATCACAACCTTTCTAATTCTATTTTATAGGAAGTTTGTGAAAAAATCAACTAATTAAGAGTGTTTGATTCATTAAAAAAGAAAAGAGTGGAAGTTTTGGTTATGTTGTAACTGCGAAGGATTAGTTCTGGTAGGGCGTCAAGTCTAATTGGTACATCTGGCGGTATAAGTCGCCGATTAACCCTGTAAATGGCAGTTGGTGTCCATTATAGGTGATGGAAAGTACTTTGAGAGAGTCAGGAACCGTGACGCAGCCAGAGAAGGCGAGAAGAAATTCGTCGAAGTCTTCATAGGAAAGTGTTCGTTTCACCTTATATGAGTCCAAATAGGTCAGTTCAACCATTGTTAATCCTTTCTTTGGGTTCGATTAGTCATTTGATATTTTCAAGAGTTCTAAGCAGAAGTCAAGCTTGTTTGGTTTTTTAAAGAGTCTAAATCAAAAAAGCAAAATTGCGAGAATCTTGCTTATTGTGGTGTCTTTTCAAAAATATTTCTTTCAACCAGGCTATCCATCAAGAAATAGAATTTTTGCTGAATAATGTGATGGTCTTCTGATTTGAAAATATTGACCAAGCGCAGGCCTGATTTGTCAGTGATATTGATTTTGAAGCCATTCAAATCTTTATTGACGATGATTTTAAGCAAAAAACCATTTCCGCTGTTGGGTACAGATTCCAGCAGACGAGAGAGTTCATAGTTGCCAACCTTGCTTTCAGCGAATGTATTGTCGCGCAAGGTAAATTTCTTGACATTTGGGTGAAGTGAATAGGAATATTCACAGTTTGCTAAGCTAACAGATGTTTGAAAGGCCATCTTATCCTCCTAAAATTTCTTTTAATTTCTTTGCAAATAATTGAATCTCTTGCAGAGTCGTTTGGTCCGAAGTGCTGATCCGAATGGACTCATGCAAGCGGTCAGAATCCTTGCCATACATAGCCTGCAGGACATGACTGGGTTGTATAGCTCCGGCTGTGCAGGCTGAGCCTGTTGAAATGGAAAATCCGTTTAAATCCATTTGAAGCAGAAGCAGGTCATTCTTTTGATTGGGAAATCCCAAATTGATGACGTAAGGCAAGCTGGGCTGACTTTCATTTAAGTAAAAGTCAATGTCTGATAAGTCAGCAAGTAAGCTGTCTTTTAAGTCTTGCGCATGCTCTAGATTTTCCTCTAGATGTTCCACGCTCTCTGACAGAGCCGCTGCCACACCTGTAATAGAGATTAGATTTTCAGTTCCGGCCCGGTGTTTTTCTTCCTGGTCGCCACCGTGCATGAAATTGTCAAAATCCATCTTCTTGGCATAAAGGAAGCCAACGCCTTTGGGACCATGAAACTTATGCGCTGAAGCAGAGAGGAAGTCAATCCCTAGCTCATCAGGGTAGATGGGAAGTTTACCAATTGCTTGGACGGCATCAACGTGAAAGGCAGCAGGATGTTCTTGCAGTAATTCACCAATTTCCTTAATGGGGAGCATGGCACCCGTCTCGTTATTAACTGCCATGACGGACACAAGAATAGTGTCAGGTCTAAGAGCCTTCTTAATATCCTCCGCTCGAATCTGACCATCTACCGGCTGAACAAAAGTAGCTTCGAAGCCGAATTTATCTACTAGGTACTCCACCACTTCTAAGACAGCATGGTGTTCAATAGCAGTGGTCACAATATGCTTTCCTCGGTTCTGGTGACGAAGGGCATAGCCTTTGATAGCAGTATTATTGCTTTCAGTGCCGCCTGAAGTAAAAAGAATCTTATTGCTTTGAGTATGCAGAGCTTGAGCAATATCCTCACGCGCCTGTCTGAGCAGTTTACTAGCTTCTCGGCCATGACTATGCGTACTGGAAGGATTCCCAAAGACAGTCATCGTCTTGGTCATTGCTTGGATTGCAGCGGGCGACAAAGCAGTTGTAGCGGCATTATCTAAATAAATCACTCCGGTTACCTTATTTCTTTTGATAGGCAAAGAGTGGGCTAACTGGTCTTCTTTCTTGGATGCGGACAATGGCATCACCAATCAGTTCACTTGCTGTAATGTAGTGGAGATTCTTAGGTGTTTTTTCTTTGGTATCAACAGAGTCTGTCACAAGTATTTCCCTGATAGGAGAATTATCCAGCAATTCCGCAGCTTTATCCGCAAAGAGACCATGACTGGATACAGCATAGATTTCGACTGCGCCTTCGCGACAGACAATTTTAGCTGCTTCAGAGAAAGTCCGACCGGTATTTAAAATGTCGTCAATCAGAATAGCTTTCTTGCCCTCGACATCTCCGATAATATATCCCTCAGAGCGACCCGCCTCATCTTCGCCATAATCAATGATAGCGATAGGGGCATCCAGATATTCAGCCAAATTGCGGGCGCGTTTTACACCAGAGTTTTTAGGGCTGACGACAACGACATCATCTCCCGTTAACCCCATATTACAATAATGTTTGGCAAAGAGTGGGATAGTGAAGAGGTTATCAACTGGGATATCAAAGAAACCTTGGACCTGCACGGCATGAAGATCCAGAGAAATCACACGATCTACGCCAGCGCCGACAAGCATGTTGGCAACCAGTTTAGCTGTGATTGGCTCGCGAGGAGCAGCAGTCCGATCCTGACGGGCATAGCCAAAATAAGGCATCACAACATTAATCGTATTGGCACTGGCACGCTTGCAGGCATCCACCATAATCAAGAGCTCCATCAAGTGATTATTGACAGGGAAGCTGGTAGACTGAATGATGTAAATATCATAGCCACGAACACTTTCTTCGATGTTAATCTGAATCTCGCCGTCCGAGAATTGGCGGGAGGAAAGTTTCCCCAATGGAACCCCAGCCGCCTCAGCGATTTTTTCAGCTATGGAATGATTAGAGTTGAGGGAAAAAAGCTTCATATTTTTTTTATCTGACATGAGTTGGACCGTCCTCTTTTTGTCTCATTTCTATATCTAATGCTCCATGAAATTTATTTTTCAATAGACTTTAGATTGCTACCTTTTATTTTACCAAAAAAATTAGATTATTTCAGCTTTTTTATGGTCGTTGATTTACAAGTTTTCAGAAAATCTTGCTATCTTACTCTTGCCGGGTTTGTAGGCGATCTTGTGCTGTTTTAGGAAGTTGAGGAAATTTTCTTTTCCTTTTTCGAAATCTTCAACTTCGACTTCGAGTTCGAAGTCAGTTTTGTTCAAATAGTGACTCTCATCCAGAGCAAGGAGGCCAATTTCGTCTTCTTTTTCATAGCGGATGGTCTCTAGAGAGCCAAGAATCTTCAAGTTTTGGATGGGAATTTCTTTCTGAAGCAGCGTCTCTAAAATCTCTCCCGTAGGAAATTCATTGTTCTTCAAAATGTTTTCGGTTTCTTCTGGTGTCAGGTTTTGATTGAGTTCCAAGGATCCGACTTCTTGAGGAATCTTGAGCGTCAGCTCAGCTTCGTGATAGTTAAAAGTTCGTACTCGAAAAGCCATGTGAGCGTGTCGGATACTCTGTTGATCTGACTCGATGTAGTAGTTGGTCTGGCTAATAGGCGAAATATCAGCAAATAACTGGAGCAGACGGTCGTGCTCTTCTTTGGTCAGCATGGTTTTGAATTCAATTTCTAAGTGATTCATTTTCATATCCTTTTCTTTTTTTTGAAAGCGATTTATGTTATAATAACAGTTGTGTTTATTTTATACAAAAAATAATGATATGACAAGGTAAGTGTATGACAATAGAATGGGAAGAGTTTCTAGACCCCTATATTCAAGCGGTTGGAGAGCTGAAAATTAAGCTTCGTGGAGTGCGAAAGCAATACCGCAAGCAGCAACGTCATTCTCCGATTGAGTTTGTGACCGGACGTGTTAAGCCGATTGAGAGCATTAAAGAAAAGATGATTCTGCGAGGCATTCGCGAGGAAAATATCGAGCAGGAGATGCAGGATATCGCTGGCTTACGGGTCATGGTCCAGTTTGTCGATGATGTTGATGAAGTTTTAGAAGTCCTGCGAAATCGGACTGATATGCGTATTGTCCAGGAAAGGGATTACATCAAAAACAAAAAAGCCAGTGGCTATCGGAGTTACCATGTTATTGTAGAATATCCAGTTGATACGATTAATGGTCATAGGCTTATTCTGGCTGAGATTCAGATTCGCACCCTTTCGATGAATTTTTGGGCTACGATTGAGCATTCTTTGAATTACAAGTATAAAGGAGAATTTCCCGAGGAAATCAAATGCCGCTTGGAAACGACAGCTAATCTTGCCTATCAGCTTGATGAGGAGATGGGTGCTATCCGTGATGCTATCCAGGAGGCGCAGGCTCTCTTTGATCCTCTTCACCGTAAGTTGAATGACGGTGTGGGAAATAGTGATGATACAGATGAAGAATACAGATAAAAAAATAGCGATTATCCGCAATCGGAAAAGACAGAGTGAACAAGTTTATCAAGATTTAAAGCAGAAGCTGAAACAGAATGGCTTTATTTTAACTCCTAAGAATCCCGACATCGTGATTTCGGTGGGGGGTGACGGCATGTTACTATCGGCTTTTCATATGTATGAAGAACAGCTGGATCGGGTCCGCTTTGTCGGTGTGCATACTGGCCATCTTGGCTTCTATACGGACTACCGTGATTTTGAATTGGATAAGCTGGTCGAAAATCTTAAACTGGATACTGGCGCTCAGGTTTCTTATCCAATTTTAAATGTGAAAATCACTTTTGAAAATGGTGATACACGCACCATTCGTGCTTTGAACGAAGCAACAATCAAGCGTTCGGATCGGACTATGGTAGCCGATGTCATTATCAATCGGGTTCATTTCGAGCGCTTCCGAGGTGATGGGATTTCCGTTTCTACTCCGACAGGCAGTACAGCCTATAACAAATCTCTGGGTGGAGCGGTATTGCATCCGACAATCGAAGCCTTGCAGGTGACAGAGATTGCCAGTCTAAACAATCGGGTTTATCGGACGTTGGGCTCGTCGGTCATTGTTCCTAAAAAGGATAAGATTGAGTTAGTGCCGACCCGCAGTGATTATCACACTATTGCGGTCGATAATCAGACTTTCTCTTTCAAAAACATTGTCCGCATTGAGTATCAGATTGACAATCATAAGATACATTTTGTGGCTTCACCAAGCCATACCAGCTTTTGGAATCGTGTCAGAGACTCCTTTATTGGAGAGTGCAAGGAATGAGGTTTGAGTTTATTGCTGATGAGCATGTCAAGGTAAAGACCTTTTTGAAGCGACACGAAGTTTCCAAAAGCCTCTTGGCTAAGATAAAATTTTCCGGCGGAAACATTCTTGTCAACCATCAGCCTCAGAACGCTATTTATCTCTTGGATATTGGCGATAAAGTGACGATTGACATTCCTTCTGAAAAAGGATTTGAGAGTCTGAAAGCTGTTGATAAGGACTTGTCTGTCGTCTACGAGGATGAGCATTTCTTGGTTTTGGATAAACCGGCAGGGGTGGCCAGTATTCCCAGTGTTAATCATTCCAATACTATGGCAAACTTTGTTAAGGCTTACTATATTCGTCATGCCTATGAAAACCAGCAGGTGCATATCGTGACGCGTCTGGATAAGGATACAAGTGGGCTCATGCTCTTTGCCAAGCATGGCTATGCTCATGCCAGATTGGACAAACAGTTGCAGAAGAAGCTGATAGAAAAGCGCTATTACGCTCTAGTTCGGGGGACTGGTGACTTAGAAGAGCAAGGTGAGATTATTGCTCCGATTGGACGCAATCCTGAGAGTATCATTACGAGGCGCGTGACAGAGGATGGTAAGTACGCCCATACCAGTTACAAGGTCATAGAGCGAATTGGAGATGTCTATCTGGTGGATATTCATCTGCATACTGGGAGGACTCATCAAATCCGTGTTCATTTTTCACATATTGGCTTTCCGCTTTTGGGTGACGACCTTTATGGAGGGAGTTTGGAATACGGAATAGAGCGTCAGGCTTTACATTGTCATTCTTTGAAATTTTATAACCCATTTAGCGGACAGGAAGTTGAGCGTGCCAGTCCTTTGCCAGAAGATTTTAAACAAGTTATTGAGAAATTAAAAGAATAAGAGATAAAGGAGTTTTAAGAGACATGAAAATTTTTGATTCAATTCGTGAAGCTTTGAAAGATAAGGAAGTAAAAATTGTCTTGCCGGAGGGTGAAGAGCCACGGATTTTGCAAGCAACTAAACGTTTGGTGAAAGAAACTGATATTACACCAGTTCTTTTGGGTAATCCTGATAAAATCCGTATTTATCTAGAAATTGAGGGAGTAAAAGAAGGATATCAGGTTATTGATCCTTCAAACTGTTCTTGCTTTGAGGAACTGGTAGAAGCATTCGTTGAGCGTCGAAAAGGGAAAATCACTGCAGATGAAGCACGTCAGTTGCTCAAGGAAGATGTCAACTACTTTGGGGTCATGTTGGTTTATCTTGGCAAGGTTCAAGGGATGGTTTCAGGAGCAATCCACTCTACAGCAGCGACTGTTCGGCCAGCTCTTCAAATCATCAAGACCCTGCCTTGGGTCTCTCGTACTTCAGGAGCCTTCCTCATGGTGCGCGATGACGAACGCTACATTTTCAGTGACTGTGCCATCAATATCGATCCAGACGCCAATATTTTGGCGGAAATTGCTGTTAACTCAGCTTTGACAGCACAAATTTTCGGTATCGATCCCAAAGTTGCCATGCTCAGCTATTCAACCAAGGGCTCTGGATTCGGTGAAAAGGTTGATAAGGTAGTGGAAGCGACTAAGCTGGCTCAGGAAATGCGTCCAGACTTGGTTATCGATGGTGAATTACAGTTTGATGCAGCTTTTGTCCCTGCAACAGCTGAACTGAAAGCACCTGGCAGCCCTGTGGCCGGTCAAGCGACTGTCTTTGTCTTTCCAAGTATCGAAGCTGGAAATATCAGTTACAAAATGGCAGAGCGTTTGGGCGGATTTTCAGCAGTAGGTCCTATCCTGCAGGGACTTAACCACCCAGTTAATGACCTTTCTCGAGGCTGTAATGCGGATGACGTATACAAACTGACTTTGATTACAGCCAGTCAGGCTGTTGGTCATTATTAAACGATAGGAAACAATTGGAGGGCGTAAGCTCTCCTATTTTTCTTGCCTTATGCTATACTAGATTTATGTTAGATTTGAAAGAATACGGAATTGAGATGTGGGAGGCAAATAAAATCGCCTCTTTTCGAGAGAAATTATTAACTTGGTATGATGAAAACAAACGTGATCTGCCTTGGCGTAGAACAAATAATCCTTATCATATCTGGGTTTCTGAGATTATGCTGCAGCAGACTAGAGTTGATACGGTGATTCCTTACTATGAGCGTTTTCTTGACTGGTTTCCGACTGTAGCTGAGTTAGCTCAGGCGCCAGAGGATAGACTGCTCAAGGCTTGGGAAGGGTTGGGCTATTATTCGCGGGTGCGAAATATGCAAAAAGCAGCCCAGCAGATAATGACAGATTTCGCTGGAAAATTTCCTGATAGCTATGAAGGAATTGCTAGCCTCAAAGGAATTGGACCTTATACGGCTGGTGCTATTGCTAGTATTGTCTTTGGATTAGCTGAGCCTGCGGTAGATGGCAATGTCATGCGGGTGCTGAGTCGATTATTTGAAGTTGATTTAGATATTGGCCAACCTAGCAATCGGAAGGTATTTCAGGCTATGATGGAGATTCTGATTGATCCAGGCAGACCTGGAGATTTTAATCAAGCGCTGATGGATCTGGGGTCGGATATTGAAGCTCCTGTTAATCCTCATCCAGAAGACAGTCCTGTAAAAGAGTTCAGCGCAGCTTATTTGCACGGAACTATGGATAAATATCCAATCAAAGCACCTAAAAAGAAGCCAGTTCCAGTCTATCTGCAAGGATTGATTATCGAAAATGAACAGGGACAGTTCTTGCTTGAAAAGAATGAGGCTGCTGGCTTGTTATCAGGTTTTTGGCATTTTCCTTTGATTGAAATCGAGGAATTTCAAACTGAAAATCAGATGTCCTTGTTTGAGGTGGCTGAAAATCAGCCCAGTCTGGACTTGTCTCCTCAAGAAAGCTTTGAGCAGGATTATGATTTGATTGTTGATTGGCAGCAGCAGTCCTTTTCAAAAGTGCAGCATGTTTTCAGTCATCGCAAGTGGCATATCCAGTTAGCTTATGGCCGTGTTAAAAATAGCCAGCACGCAGCTGATGGAGAGGTCTTGTGGCTTCATCCAGGAGACTTTGGCAATTACCCTTTTGCCAAACCCCAGCAGAAGATGTGGAAGGCTTTTAGGAACGTAAAAGATGGAAACTAAAGTCAAATAGTTTGTTGAACTTGATTAAATTTACAAAGAATAGGAAATCATTAAAATATGTCCCATATCCCTAGTCCTCCAGATAAAACTTTCATTGGACATCGTAGCAGACTTGCTGGTGTCATTTATTTTATATTAGGCGCTTTGAATTTCTTACATTGCCTTCTTTATTTTCAGTGGATATTTTCCCCAACTGCGAGAACTGACTTCATCATTATTCTAATTTTTATAGGTTTAAATATTTATTTTTTGACACGCGAGTTCATCTATAAATGCTTCCATTGGTGTGGCTATCATGCCTTACCTGAGTTAGCTAAGTTCGGGAGTGGACGCTATTCCTTTCACTTGCCTGTCTTCGAAAGACATACCGAAAACTATAAAGTCTATTACAGTAAAAGATCAAAGAAACATCAATTTCTCTTCTTTGTGAGCTATATTTTATATGTGAATTTAATTTTAGTAGTTCTTTTGCTGTTCTCATGTGCGTACTGGAATATGTTCATTGAGAGTTCCTCGAAATTTCAAGATTGGCACGCTTTTCTATTTATCTTTTTAATAATCATCCTGTATATCTGTATTGAAGTTTTATTTAAAAAATATAAACATTGGTTTAAAAATTATTTTAAACTAGATGATAGAATAGTAGAACACGGCTTTCCGATATATACTTTGAAAGAAAAATAAAAGACAAACAATATAGTTTGTCTTTTTCGCTTTTAAAATAACTTATATTCCTTCTCACTCTGTAAGGAGATAGGCTAATAAACTAGCCTTTAGATGGAGATTCGTGCTTAAATCCCGGCAAAAGCTTTGATTTCATCTGCAGTCATAGAAGAATCACAACGAACAGATACATGGCCGTCTTGAACATGAACAAAACCAGGAACCGTCGGAATGCTGTATTCAGAGCGGAAGGCTTGCAGTTTCTCTAATTCGCTGGCTTCTTCGCTATTGATAAAGAAAATATGCGCCTTGGTATCAGCGACCACGCCAGCAAGAGTAGCAGCGAATTTACGGCAGTA
>CAUSZI010000049.1:0-15763 GCA_963536045.1 uncultured Streptococcus sp. | reverse complement strand
GGCAAAAGCCGCAATAATAGTCGGCATCTTTGCCATAAGCTGGATGCTCTGCTCATAGGTCGCTTCTAGAGAAGCTTCCTCAGCATGGACATTATAAACCCCTAGAAGACTGACTGTTGAGCGCAAGACACTCATAGGATGAAGGTGCTTGCGGGACTGTATAAGGATGCACTGCTCCACCGCATCGCTAATGGCATAATTAGCTCGCAGATCTTCTTCAAAATGCTTGAGCTCAATCTGAGTCGGCAAATGCAAATGCCACAGCAGATAAATCACCTCTTCAAAACTCGCATGGTGCTCTACCAATTCAGAAATATTGTAGCCTGCATAAGACAAAGAATCATCCACAATCTGGCTAATCCTGGTATCACAGGCAATGGTATTTTTCAAACCGTCCGTCTGACTCATGCTCACACCTCCTCTAATTTCTTTCTAACGACCATGGGCAAAATCCCCCCATTTTCATAGTAACGGATATCCGCCTCTGCATCAAAGCGCAGCCGAGCTTGAAAAGCTATTTCTTCAACACCTTTCCGAGCTATCACATCAACTAGCTGACCAACTTGAGGATTCTGTGGCAGATTGATGTCGAAAGTCTCCTTGCCTGTTAAGCCCAGACTAGCCGCATTATCGCCATCTAGATACTGCAGAGGAAGAATCCCCATCATGACCAGATTGGACCGGTGGATGCGCTCAAAACTCTCTGCCAGCACCACCTTGACACCCAAAAGATTAGCCCCCTTAGCTGCCCAATCACGGCTGGAGCCCATACCGTAGTCTTTGCCAGCTAGGACAATGGTGTCAATTTGCTCTTCTTTGTAACGCATGGCCGCCTCATAAATGGATAGCAGCTCTCCTTTATAATCTGTGTAACCACCAATTTTCCCATCCGCCAGTTCGTTTTTTATTCGAATATTGGCAAAAGTCCCCCGCATCATAACCTCATGATTACCCCGACGGCTTCCATAGGAATTAAACTCTTGGTAATCCACTCCATGCTCCATCAAATAGGAAGCTGCTGGGCTGTTTCTGGCAATATTTCCTGCTGGGGAGATATGGTCTGTCGTCACCGTATCCCCAAATTTTGCCAGCACAGCAAGATTTTTCAGTGGCTGAATGACTAAATCATCAGCCAAGCCATCAAAGTAAGGTGGATTTTGAATATAGGTCGAAGCCTGATTCCACTGATAATTTTGAGAAGAGGATGTCGGAATCTGATTCCATTTTTCATTGTCATCAAACACATGGGCATATTCTTTTTCAAAAAGCTGGCGCGTCACATATTTTTGAACATAGTCAGCTACCAAGTCGTGCTCCGGCATCAAATCCATCAAATAAACTGGCTGCCCCTTTTGATCATAACCTAGCGGCTCGCTGGTCAGATCAATATTGGTATTTCCAGCTAGAGCATAGGCAACTACCAAGGGCGGACTAGCTAGGAAATTAGCCTTGACCAGTGGATTAATCCGTCCTTCAAAATTCCGATTTCCTGAAAGAACAGCACTAGCCAGCAAGTCAGTATCCGTAATCGCCTGAGCCACTTCCGGTCGGAGATCGCCTGAATTTCCAATACAAGTGGTGCAGCCATAGCCGACAAGATTGAAACCAAGCTGATCCAGATAGGACTGAAGACCACTCTTCTTGAGGTAGCCTGTGACCACCTTGCTGCCCGGAGCCAAAGAAGTCTTGACAGTCTTTGAAACCTGTAAGCCTTTTTCTACTGCTTTCTTGGCTAAAAGTCCTGCCGCCATCAGGACATAGGGATTGGATGTATTGGTACAGCTAGTAATGGCAGCGATAGCCACATGACCGGTCTTAATCGTCTCCTCATGATCAGAAAATTGGACTACTGCTGACTTTTCCAGCTCGCTCTCATCTAGACCAAAGCCTCGGACCCCCGCTTCTCTGACTAGACTAGCTTGAAATTCCTCTTTAGCAGCTGTTAATTCAATCAAATCTTGGGGACGCTTGGGTCCTGAGATACTCGGTACAATACTGGACAAATCAATTTCGACTACCTTGGTATAGTTCGGCTCAACCTTTTCATCATAGAAGAGGTTATTTTTTTGAGCATAGAGACGGGTCAGCTCGATATGATCTTCTGACCGATTGGTCAGACGCATGTAATTGAGCGTTTCCTCATCTATCGGAAAATACCCACAGGTAGCTCCGTATTCCGGCGCCATATTGGCCACTGTTGCCCGGTCAGCCAGACTTAGATTAGACAAACCAGGCCCAAAGAACTCGACAAATTTACCAACAACATTTTCCTGCCGCAAGATTTGCGTGACCTTTAGAGCCAAATCTGTCGCAGTCGCAATCTTAGGCAGCTTACCCAAGAGACGAACACCAATCACCTCAGGAACTGGGAAATATGAAGCTTCACCTAACATGGCGGCCTCGGCCTCAATCCCACCAACACCCCAGCCCAGAACACCAATCCCATTGATCATGGTCGTATGACTGTCCGTCCCAAACATGCTGTCCGGATAAAGTTGGCCATCCTTTTCAATGATGACATCACTGAGAAATTCGATATTGACCTGATGGATAATTCCAGTAGCAGGAGGAACTGCTCGATAATTATCAAACGATTTTTCTGCCCACTTGAGAAATTCGTAGCGCTCATTATTGCGGACAAATTCCTGAGTCATATTGGCCTCTAGAGCTGTATCACAGCCATAAAAATCCACCTGAACACTGTGGTCAATAACTAAATCAACTGGAATCTCTGGATTGATCTGATCGGCCTGACCTCCCTGTCCAACAATCGCATCGCGCATACTAGCCAAATCTACTACAACAGGAACACCCGTAAAATCCTGGAGAATAACTCGACTAGGCTTAAAAGGAACTTCTCCACTTGGTGATTTAGCTTGATAACGCATCAAAAAAATAATGTTATCTTTTGTTACGTCAATGCCATCTTCCTTACGGAGAACACTTTCTAATAATATGCGTATAGAATAAGGAAGCCCTTCTATATTCCCTCCTAGTAGATCTGAGGCTTTTTCAAGGTCAGTATATTGGTATACTTTACCTTTATAATTTAAATCGTTTAGGTATTCTGCCATATTTCTACCCCTCACTTATTTTAAATTGTTTTATATTATACTTTATTATGAAAATTTATGCAATAAAAATTATAATTTTTATGTTATATTTTGTTACATAAAATAACAGTTTTTTAAATATAGACCAACTGTACCAATCATTTTCTTTCCTAAGTAAGAAAAAACAAGCACCATTCTCAGTGCTTGTTGTAGGGAAAATAATTTCAAATGTTTACTTCTTATTGGCTAACCATTTAAGAAGCTTAGTCAGAAGTCCCCAGATGATTAGACTAATGACAACAATATAAATCCAGGCATTTTTATCATTTGATAAAGGCAGAGGAACATTCATACCAAAGAAACCAGTGATAACTGCAAGTACTGCTAGAAGAACAGAAATAATGGTCAAGACCGTCAAATTGTCATTCAGATTGTTGTTCAGAATGTTATTGTAGGAGCCAGAAAGCTGGCTGAGAACTTGAGCAATCAGATCAGTCATCGAAACGAGCTGACGAGCCTCAATCATGGCATCCTCAAACTGCTCGGTTTCTAACTCATCAAAACGGCGGTAAATGCCGTGGCTTTTGATATGCTCTAGGAGCATGTGATTCTGCTTGGCAGCAGCAAGCAGATAGACCATAGATGTTTCCAAGTCGGACAGAGCAAAAAGATGCTTTTTGGTAGTTGTCTGACGCAGGAGAGCATTAATCTCATCCTTGCGCTTGTCCATCCGCTCAACGACTGGATAGTAAGAATTGGAGATCAACTCCAGACTAGCGAAGAGAAACTTATAGACCGATACTGGTTCATGATGCTCAGTATAGGCTTTCATCATATCCACAACATAGGCATTGTCTTGATTGCTAATGGTAATGAGCCGCCCCTGCTGCACCACAAAGGTCATGGGAATTGTTTCATAATATTCCTTATCTGTCGCTAGATTAAGGACATTGTAGATAAAGACAACTGTTCCATTCTCACGATTGTAGTCCATGTGAGCCCGCTCGTTCTTATCGAGTGCATACTCGATGGTCTCTTTGTCAATTTCATAATCCTGATAAATTCGGGCGTTCTTTTTGAAACTATCTGAGTCAATGTTGATCCAGACAGACTGATCTTTTAGTTTTCTTTCCAGAAACATGGAGCTCCTTTCTACAATGTAGAATAATTCTCTAATAAACTAGCGCCCAACTTCATAAACTCTTCCTGCAAGCAAATATGCAATGTCGGAGCACAAAACCAATCAAATTAACTACCTCGCCTGATGAGATTAGTCAAGCGGCTAGCATGGCTCCAACAGAACTCGGCCTTAGTAACTTTAGTTTGTTATACAATCATAACAATCCCATTCACTACGATACGGAGTTTGGCACATCGATTTTATTTGCCAAACGCAGTTAGTAAGGTACTTAGCCATGGTCCCATAGGACATGGCGTAGATTGCTTAGACTACTATGTAGCCAAGCAATCTTAGTATGTTACATCTTCTCTTCCAGTTTCACATCCGGATACTTGTCCGCAAACCAGCGCAGGGCAAAGTCATTTTCAAAGAGGAAGACTGGCTGATCAAAGCGGTCCTTGGCCAGAATGTTACGGCTAGAAGACATGCGCTCGTCCAAATCATCTGGTGAAATCCACCGGACAGTCTTTTTACCCATAGGATTCATAACCACTTCAGCATTGTATTCATTTTCCATACGGTGCTTGAAGACTTCAAACTGGAGCTGACCGACAGCGCCCAGCATGTACTCGCCCGTCTGGTAGTTAGTATAAAGCTGGATGGCTCCCTCTTGCACCAGCTGCTCAATGCCTTTATGGAAGGACTTTTGCTTCATGACATTCTTGGCCGAAACCTTCATAAAGATCTCTGGAGTAAAGGTTGGCAGAGGTTCAAATTCAAACTTATTCTTGCCTACAGTCAGGGTGTCACCGACCTGATAAGTCCCCGTATCATAAACCCCTATAATATCACCAGCTACAGCATTGGTCACATTTTCCCGACTCTCGGCCATAAACTGGGTAACATTAGACAGCTTAGCGGACTTGCCAGTACGTGGCAGATTGACACTCATACCTCGCTCGAATTCGCCAGAAACGATACGAACAAAGGCGATACGGTCGCGGTGGCGCGGATCCATATTGGCCTGAATTTTAAAGACAAAACCTGAAAAGTCTGGGCTGAGCGGCTCAACTTCCTCACCATCTGTCTTCTTGTGGCCATGCGGTTCCGGAGCAAACTTGAGGAAGGTTTCCAGGAATGTCTGGACGCCAAAGTTGGTCAGGGCTGAGCCAAAGAAAACAGGTGTCAACTTGCCCTCCAAAATCGCTTCTTCTGAGAATTCATTTCCAGCTTCGCTCAAGAGCTCAATATCTTCCTTAACTTGCTCATAGAAAGGGTTAGAAGCAAACAGTTGATCGCCTTCTGCCAGAGTTGCAAAGCGCTCCTCGCCCTTATAAAGTTCCAGCCGCTCATTGTAGAGGTCATAAAGACCTTCAAAACTCTTCCCCATGCCAATCGGCCAATTCATCGGGTAGCTAGCAATGCCCAAAATCTCTTCTAGTTCTTCCAGCAAGTCCAAGGGCTCGCGACCGTCACGGTCCAGCTTGTTCATAAAAGTGAAGACTGGAATATTCCGATGCTTGACAACCTCAAAGAGCTTCTTGGTCTGAGCCTCAATCCCCTTGGCCGAGTCAATAACCATGACCGCAGCATCCACCGCCATCAAGGTCCGATAAGTATCTTCTGAGAAGTCCTCGTGCCCTGGCGTATCTAGAATATTGACCCGCTTACCATCGTAGTCAAACTGCATGACAGAGGAAGTCACTGAAATCCCCCGTTGCTTCTCAATATCCATCCAGTCAGACTTGGCAAAGTTACCAGTCTTTTTCCCCTTGACTGTCCCAGCCTCACGGATCTCGCCCCCGAAGTAGAGCAACTGCTCCGTGATGGTCGTTTTCCCCGCGTCTGGGTGGGAGATAATAGCAAAGGTCCGGCGTTTCTTAATTTCTTCTTGTAAAGTCATCTTCTTCTCTTTCTTTCATTTAGGATAATGGTGAATCTTAGTATTTGTTTTTTTATTTTACATCGGAGTATTTCAATCCTTTCAACCTACCTATTATAGCGGATTTAGCGCTTTTTTTCAATTATCTTAGAAAGATAAAAAATCACCCTTCCGAGCGATTCTATTCTCCTATGTCAATGAAATTTTCTTTAAAATCTGACAATGACACTGTTAAAGGGAAAATTCCAAAGAGTAAGATTAAAACCAGTAAATAGAGCAGGCGTTTTTTCTGGTATCCGGTTCTTCTTTCTCTTCAGCTATCATGGAAAAATGGCCTTATTCCGTTTCAAGAGTTAGAGGATCAAGCCTTTTCCTCGTTGTACTCCAGCTATTAAGAAAGACCAAAATTTGGGGCGTTTCATTCCGCGAACAAAAGCGTCTAGCTCGACCAGCTTAAAGAGTTGATAGACAAACCGTCCATTTGTTACTAGAAGCAAAGCAAGTCATAATTAAGCTTTCTAATTAAAAAAATCCTGCCACATTAACTTGACAGGACTTGTAAACTTGAGATGAATTAACTGCGGACCAAACTTAACTGCTTTTTCCACCGTTTCTTAAACAATATATCAAAGAGAACCAGAGCCAGAGAAAGGATGACTGACACAAGAAGGTACTTTATCCATAGGGGGGCATCAGGGATGAAAGGCGGACTTTTTAGCAGACCGTAATTTCCTCCGGTCACTTGATTAACGCCGACTAGGAAAAGGTTGAGTCCAAAGGTGTAAGCTAAAATCATGTATTTCTTGAGCAGGGTCTTGTCGTAGTGATTCATCAGATAAATCAAGGAATTAACCAAGAGGGCATAGTGGCCAATCAGGAAAGAAAAGCTGGTAATATGCGGGAAATCATAGGGGTCAAAAACTGGATAGCCCAAGGCAAATACCGCTCCGCTAGCTCCTAAAAGAGCAAAATACTGCTTGCTGCGCCATTTGTCTGGCAGAAAGACCACCGCAAACATAGCCAAGCGGCAATGATAGAAGGGCAGACTATTGGAAAAGGGAATTCGAAAACCAAAATACCAGCTATAAAGCATCAGCAGTTGAGCAATCTGAATCCACTTAAAAGCCTTGACAAAACGCGGATTATCATGGTATTTGAGTGAGCTCCAAATAGACAGCAAAACCAAAGCAATCATCACAGCATACCATAAAATCGAGATAGGCGGTGCCACCGTTTTTGTCGTAGTTAAAAAATCTTTCATAAATCCTCCATGAGATAATTAAGTTAGGGAAACTGTCTTGGTCTGCTCCACGCGCTTAAAAATTTCAGAAACCAAGCAGACTGCTGCACTTAAGACGATTGAGACAAGCAGATAATTGAGCAAGAGCCCGTGATTGCCAACAAGCGGCGGATCTGTAAGAAATCCATAAGAACCCTTTGTCAAAATATTAATAACAAGCAAAAAAGCATTCATCATAAAGGTCGTCCACACCACTCGCTGCCAGCTCATAGAGAAAGTATGATAATATCTGAAAAGATAAATCAAACAATTTCCCAAAAGCGCTAGATGGCCGATGATAAAGGACAAAATAGTGATATGGGGAAAAGGATAAGGATCAAAAATCGGATAAATAAAGGCTACAATAGAGCCAAAAGTCCCCAAAAGCGCAAAATAGAATTTATACACTGAACGATTAGGCAGAAACATCAAGGCAAACATGGCCATTCTGCAATGATAAAAAGGCAGACTCTCAGACAAAGGGGCAGCAGTCAGCATATACCAAGAGTAGAGGCCTATCAGCTGACAAGCTTGCATCCCGACAAATAGCCGCTGGTAAGCTTTCCGATTGTAGTAGCGATAGGAAAGCCAGATAATCGCAAAGACCAGCCCCAAAAGAACAAAATACCAAAGCCCCAGTTGAGGCGGTTCGGTTTTATAGGTTGTAAACATATTTCTTATTCCCATCTCCTAGGCTCCCATTCTAATATAAGGTTTGAACAAGGCTGAGTCTGCCTGTTTTTGCAATAATTTCTAGCTTTTTCAGACAAAAAGCATCCCAGAAACTTACTTAACTAATCCAAATACTGTTCTCTATCTCCTTGATAAATCTCCCAAAGGATTTCCAACTGTTCTTTTGTCGTCCGCTTAGAAGATAATTCTGGTAAAGATTGGATATCAAAGAAAGCTAAGTCTTCTATTTCTGTATTAGGCTGAAAATCTCCATCCTCTATCTGACACTCGAAGACCAGTTTAGCATATTGCTTACTCTGAAATTGAAATTTATTAGTATCAAAAATTGCAAGCAGACGCGAAACTGAAACATTAAATCCCGTTTCTTCTTGGACTTCCTTGACGATATTTTCCTTAGGAGATAGTCCGACTTCACAAAAGCCGCCAGGTAAAGCCCAAGTTTTCTCATTTTTACCCTTGACTAAACAGACTTTTCCGTCTCGAACCAGTAAGGCGCGGACATCAATCAAGGGAGTGGCATAAAAATCCGTTGGGCGCAACAGCTCTACCAATTCTTTCTCATCCAAATCTGACCAATCAGCCAGGAGGTGTCCCAAAAGCTGACGGAGTTCTAAGTAACGCTCTCGATCAAATTCATCACGACTAAATGCTAGACCTGTCTCTGTAATAGAAAGGAGACGTTGAATGGTTTTTGCAATTTCTTTAGTTTCCATCTTCCAAGTCCTCTACCAGCTTCGCCAGATTCATGGAATTGCTGCCTTTGAGAAGAATTTGGTCGGTAGGAGTCAGCTTCTCTCTGACAGCTTTGGTCAGCTGTTCAAACTGGTCTTTCTCGTCATTTTTGATAAAGTAATGCACCTTGCCTGGCGGGTAGATTTCCTTGGCATAGTCATAGAGGGCTTCCATGTCCTGTCCATAGAGGAAAAGGTCGGTCACAATTTCTGGATTGAGACTGGTAATCATTGAGCCATGCATGGACTTAGAGTCAGCTCCCAGCTCTTTCATATCCGCCAGTACCGCCAATTTTCGTCCGCCTGGATTGGCCGGAATGGTCGAGAAAGTCTCCAGAATCAAGCGCATGGCTGTTGGATTGGCATTGTAGACATCCGATAGGATATCTGCGCCATTACCAGCTTTCTTCCACTCCGTTCGATTACGGGTCAGCTTCAGCTCAGAAAAGGCTTGAGCAATTGCCGCCTCAGATACACCCTCCTGCAGAGCTGCATAGGCCGCAATCATGGCATTAGTTGCGTTGTACTTGCCAGTTACAGGCAGGTCAATCCTTTGCTCCAAAAAGTTGCATTCAAAGCTCAAGCTGTCCTTGCGCTCTTCCAGACGCGTCAGGAAGATATCCGCATCAGGACCAAAGCGAACAAGTTTACAGTCTGCTGGCAGAAATTCATTGACAATCTTATCCGCCGGAACGATCAAGAGACCATCTTTTCTCAAGCCATCTGCAATCTGCATCTTGCCTTGGGCAATCTCAGCTCGGCTGCCGAAAAATTCCAGATGGGCTTCTCCGACCAGAGTTACAATGCCGGTCTTAGGTTTGGCAAGTTCAGACAGGAGATGGATATCGCCCAAGTGGTCCTGCCCCATTTCTAAGACAAGTTTCTCTGTGTCCTCAGGCATGTGCAGTACTGTGTAAGGCAGACCGATTTCATTGTTGTAATTGCCCTGGGTCTTATAGGTCTTGTAAGTGGTTGCTAGTAGCTGGGCCAGCATATCCTTGGTCGTCGTTTTACCATTGGAACCTGTCACTGCCAGCACATCCACTTGCATCTTTTCCAGATAATACCTGGCCAAGCGCTGGAAGGCTGTCAGGACATCATCGACCAAGATATAAGCCCCCTCTGCAACTGGGCGCTCAGATAGGGTGGCAGCAGCTCCCTGAGCAAAGGCTGTTGGGATAAAGTCATGGCCATCACGCGCCCCCTTGAGTGGCACAAAAAGGTCATCCGACTCAATCAAACGGCTGTCAAACTCAGCATTTCTAAGAGAGACATTTTCAAACTGAGTCACATCATTTTTCGCAGACAGGACTTCTGCAATTTCATATAAATCTAGTTTCATACTTCTTCCTCGTTTTTCGGTTTGCTCGCAAAAAGAAAGGACCGAAAATTTTCAGCCCCTCTATTATATCATATTTTAGAGAAGATGCGCCTCTCTCTTGGCAAATGCCTCTTCAGCTAGGCCAACTAATTTCTCAATCAAGTCAGGATAGGCCAGTCCCATGTTTTCCCAGAGCAATGGATACATAGACCACTGGGTAAAACCTGGCATGGTATTGAGTTCATTAAGGAAGACCTGACCATCTTCTGCATAGAAGAAATCACAACGGGACAGTCCCAGACCACCCAAAGCTCGGAAAGCGGCCTCTGCATTTTGACGCATCAGGCTCACCACTTCTTCTGGAATCTTGGCCGGAATATCCATGGTAATTTTATTATCAATGTATTTGGCTTCGTAGTCATAAAAGGCCACATCCTTGACCACTTCTCCAGGCAGGGTACTCTTGACATCAACATTGCCCAGAAGCCCAACCTCAATCTCGCGAGCCGTCACTCCTTGCTCAACCAGTACCCGGCTGTCGTATTTGAAAGCCAGGTCCAGAGAAGCCCGCAGTTCTGCTTGGTTCTCCGATTTAGAAATGCCGACACTGGAGCCCATATTAGAAGGTTTGGTGAAGACTGGATAGGTCAATTTGTCCTCGATTTCTTGGATTTTTTGCTCCACATCCTCGCCATCAACTAGCGCTACATAAGGCACTTGGGCGATGCCTGCCGATTCCAGCACTCGCTTGGTCGTAATTTTATCCATTGCTAGGCTAGAAGATAAAATATTACAGCCAACATAAGGCATTTTGAGTACTTCAAGGAAGCCTTGGATAGAACCATCTTCGCCCATGGGACCATGCAGGACCGGAAAGACCACTGCTCCTTCTTCGTAAATATCGCTGGGCTTGATCTTCCGAGACATGTCCACCGTGGCATTGGTCATCAGCTTCTCATCAGCCGCTGGCTTTGCTTCAAATTCCTGAGTTTGGATAAAATCTCCATCCTTGGTGATGAAGTAAGTCTTCACTGAAAATCTATCATAATTGACAGCCCGCATGACGCTCTCAGCTGATAAAACCGAAACTTCCCGCTCTGCACTGCGTCCGCCATACAATAAAATCAATCTTTGTTTTGCCATGATTTTTCCTATCATTTTCTAAAAATAGTACGATTTACAAAAGCTGCCAGCCCGAGAAGAAGCAGGCTCAAAAGCTTGGTTTTGCATCTACCTAGCTAGTCAATTCTTCTAAGCAGGAGCTTCTGTATCAGTCCGTTTTAGTATATCACAATTCCTAGCATTTTTGAACAGAAAAAAGGACTCTTCCAGCCAGCTAGAGCCAGAAAAATCCTTGACGTTTACAATTCCGTCCGATTTTCGATAGCGCGAATCAGCGTAACCTCGTCTGCATACTCAATGTCGGAGCCAACCGCCAAACCACGCGCTAGGCGAGTCACCTTAATCCCAGCCGGTTTCAAGACCCGTGAGATATACATGGAAGTCGCTTCGCCATCCGCTGTCGCATTGGTCGCGACGATAACCTCCGTCACTTCACTATCCATCAAACGAGTGATCAGACTCTTGAGATTGATATCGTCCGGTCCAACGCCGTTCATAGGTGAAATCAAACCATGCAAGACATGATAGAGTCCGTGGTATTCCTGGATATTTTCCATGGCTGACACATCCCGGCTGTCCTCAACAATCAAAATAGTTGATTGGTCTCGCGACTGGTCTTGACAGATAGCACAAGGGTCTTCGTCCGTCAGGTTGCCACAGACAGAGCAGTAGCTCAGCTCACGCTTAGCAGCCAGCAGATTCTTGGCAAATTCATTGACATCGTCATCGCTCATGCCAATAGTGTAAAAAGCCAGTCGAGTGGCTGTTTTGATGCCAATGCCGGGCAGCTTTGAAAAACTGTCAATCAGCTTGGCAATAGGGGTTGGGTAAAGCATAAAATCCTTTCTCTATTCTCAAAAAATCTCCTCAAACCAAGTTGCTCTCCTTGAGCACTGACTGCTCTTAGCTTTCTCCGTTTGCTGATGATTTTCATTGAGCACTAATTCATCGGGTGTTGTTGATTGTAAAGATTGATAATATCTCGAGTAATACTGTGGCTGACAGTAGAAGATAGGTCCGTATTGTGAGGGAACACCACCGCCACCGCAATCTGCGGCTTCTCACTCGGAGCATAGGACACGACATTGGTATTGATGGCTTCTTTCTTGCCCTTGTCCACAAAGGTCTCAGCCGTACCAGTCTTGGCACTGATTGGCACGCTCTCTCCCTGAGAGATGGTCCGGCCAGTCGTAAAGCCACTGCTGCCATGAACTACTTGATAGAAGCCTTGCTTGATAATGCTCATATCCTCGTCAGAGATATTGACCTGGTTCAGCTCCTTGGTGTCAATTTTCTGCACCAAATCACCCAGTCCTCCTTGGTCGCTGTTGCCGTAAATGCCTTCAACGATATGTGGAGCCACACGCTTGCCATTATTAGCTACTGTTGAGGCATACTGGGCCAGCTGAAGTGTCGTATAGTTGTCAAACTGACCGAACGAATTGGTCAGATAGTTGGCAAAAGTAAACTTGTCTGGGAGATAGCCTGTGGACTCATTTGGCAAATCAATCCCTGTTGAAGTTCCCAGACCATACTCTGCAAAGGTCGAACGCAGCTTTTTCATGGACGGATCCAGCTCATCAAAATCCAGTTTCATATCCGCTGAGTAAGGCGTTCCCATCATCTTCAGCGCTACTTGCACCATATAAGTATTGGAAGAGTATTCCAAAGCCTCTTGGGCTGTGATAGCACGTGAACCATACTGGGTAAACCAAGAGGTAATACTGTCTGTACCGCCAAAACTAATCGGCTGGTCTGTCAGGACTTGATTGCCGCTAATGGCATTATTTTCCCAGCCCGAGGTCAATGTTGCAGCCTTGACCACAGAACCCGGAACAAAGACATTGGTCATGGTCCCTAAAGCATCGACTGAGCTTTCTCCTGTTTCCAGATCATGCCGGATGCCTGCCATGGCTAAAACGGCGCCGGTATTGGGATCCATAGCTACGGCATAAACGCCCTCAGAGTAAGTTGCATTGCCACTAGCCAACTCTGCATTAAAGGCATTTTTGAGAATGTCCTCCACTCCCTGCTGGAAGCTCAAGTCCACCGTCAGCTTGAGATTGTCGCCCTTACTGCCGTCAGAGATATTTTCCACACTCTCCATATTACCATTTTTGTCCAGATGAATCTCCTTCTCAGCTCGCTTACCTTGAAGGACTGACTCATATTGCTTTTCCAGATAGGAGGTCCCCACCCGGTCATTGAGGGAGTAGCCTTTTTTCAGGTAATCATCCACTTCCTCAGCCGGAAGTCCAGTCTTTTCTGTCGAGATATTACCCACGATGGAAGCCAGCGAGGTATCCAAGACCTTACGGTCCCAGCCCGTTGAAACACTGATACCTGGCAGCTCCTTGCTGCTGGAAGCCAGTACAGCCACCTGCTCTGTTGTCAGCGCATCTGTCTGGATGGTCCCCGTCGCAAAGTTGGAAATTGCATTCATCTGACTAAAGAGAACAATAGCCTTCTTTTCCTCATCCGTATAGCCCAGCTGTTTAGGGTCAATGCTTTCAGCTGCCGCCTTATAGATTTTGGACTCAGGCAAGCGGTTGCCGTCTGTATCAAATTTCTTGTCCTTAGGCAGCTTTTCCACTACTTCCTGATAGACTGCGCTGTCTGCCAAATAATAGTCCACCTCTTGGCGGTCTGTCACCTCTGTATCGCTGACACTGACATAGGTCAGGAGCTTTTGAGCTGTCGCTCGAATCTCTCCAGCCGTCAGCCGATTATCCCGTGTATAGGTCACCACCTGCTTGGTCGTATTTTCCACCAAGGGCTTGCCGGTAGCATCATAAATCTGCCCACGCACTGAGCTAGTGGTAATCCTGGTCTTGCTGGCCTTGGCCAACTTATCCGTATAAAAGTCCTGATTGACCACCTGCATATAGCCAAGACGAGCAATCAAGGCTAAAAACAAAAACATCACGATTCCAAATAGCAGATAAAGCCTTCTGGTGATGGAATGACTATCAAATTTTCTCTTCTTCCTTGCCATCTTCTCTCTCATTCTAGTAAAAGTTCTGACCTTTATTTTACCATAAATCCAGCTCGATGAATGTTTCAAAACTGATAGAAAATCTGAAAATGTGGACGAGTTAATAGGAAGTCTGCCAAACTACTGACCAGAAAAGACTGGACAACTTGACTTCCAGCAAGCCTTGTCCTTCTTCTCCGAGAAAGCAAAGAACCTGAGAATAATCCCAGATTCCTTTAAGCTTATTTTCCAAGGTAGTATTCTTTTACTACATTCAATTTTTCGTCAAATTCGAATACCAATGGTGGGAAGTTTGGAATTTCCACATCCATGATTTCATCGTCAGACAATTGTTTGATGTGCTTTACAAGGGCACGGATAGAGTTACCATGTGCACCTACAAAGACATTTTTGCCATCTTTCAAAGCTGGAGCAATCTTGTCTTCCCAGAATGGAAGGGCACGCTCAAGCGTAACTTTCAAGTTTTCAGCATCTGGAATAACTGAGTCGTCCAGTGAAGCATAACGACGGTCAGTGTGTGCTGAATGCTCATCATCGCGATCCATAAATCAAATTTCATTTCAGATTCTAGATTAATTTACTGTCTAACCCCAGAAAGCATCTTCTACTGCTTGATCTGATGAAAAGAGCCAAACTTCCTTGATCTTTCCATCATCCATGCGAAAAAGATCAATACCATTCATGTTGAGTTCCTCGCCGTCTGGGCGAGTTCCGACAAAGGTCACATTGGCTGCTACAAGGTCAATATTTTCAGACACCCAGTTAGTCAATACTTTGAAGGTACCGTTTGTTTTTTCTGAAAATTGAGCCAAGTGTGCTCCAAGTGCTTCTTTTCCAACAACTGTACCGGAATTACTATGCTGACCTGGCTGGTGCCAGATGATATCATCTGCCATAGTCTCAAAAACAGCTGGAAAATCACCTGTTATAAGACCATTGTTATATGCATTAAAAATTTCTAAATTTACTGACATGAGTTACTCCTCGTTTCTTTTATTTATGATATAATTTTATCACTTACTTAACAAAAAGATAAGTAGGCACTTTATTGTTATCTAGTATCAAATACGATACTATTATTGTCAAATAAGAGAATAATTTTAAAAAATTTGGAGGAATTATGGTAACCAAAGTCAGTGAATACGGAATTTGTCCTTTTGCCACGACGCAGCGTGTACTAACAGGCAAATGGGCTCTAGTCATCATCTATCAACTCAGTACGGGGACTAAGCGTTTTAATGAACTACAACGTCTAATTCCTGGCATTACCCAAACCATTCTAACACGACACCTCAGACAGCTTGAGAATGATAAAATCGTGGAGCGTAAAGTCTATGCTGAAGTTCCCCCACGGGTCGAATACAGTCTAACTGAAATGGGTAGAAAATTTCAAGGTGTCCTAGATGCAATTGAAAGTTGGGGACTGGAGTATATCGAAATTCTAAACTAATTATCTCCTCGGTTCATCTCACCTTACAAAGTGAGACGAACCGAGAGTCACTTCTCAAAAAAAGGCGGAATAAATCCCGCCTTTTATCTTTTATAATTATTTTCCAAGGTAGTATTC
>CAUSZI010000048.1:0-16106 GCA_963536045.1 uncultured Streptococcus sp. | reverse complement strand
GCGCCTTGGTATCAGCGACCACGCCAGCAAGAGTAGCAGCGAATTTACGGCAGTAGGGGCAACTTTTGCGACCAACGAAGAAAGTTGCTGTCTCTTTGTCAGCAATAGCTTGACGAGCACGGTCTACAGTTGTGACTTCCAAGTCTTTAATATTTTGAGCAAATTGTTCCATAAATAATCCTCATTTCTTTTGATAAAACTAGTATGCCATAAAGTTTCTAAAATTGCTTAGATTTGATACGAAAAAAAGATGAGATTGGTTCGTCTCATCTTTTATAATTTCTTATTTTACAAAAGCATTGATTTCAGCTTCGATGTTGGCAATTTTAGCTTGTGAATCTTCGTTGCTGTCACCAACCACTGCAATGTAGAACTTGATTTTTGGTTCTGTTCCGGATGGACGGACTGCAATCCATGAACCATCAGCCAAGGTATATTTCAGCACATCACTTGGAGGAGTTGTCAGAGCTGTAACAGTACCGTCTGCGGCGGTAGAAGTCTGAGCCTTAAAGTCTTCAGTAACAGAAATAGCAGTAGCGTTGAAATCTTTTGGACCATTGTCACGGAACTTAGCCATGATAGCCTTGATTTGCTCAGCTCCATCAACACCAGACAAGGTCACAGAGATAGTCTTTTCAGCAAAGTAACCATACTCTTTGTAGATTTCTTCAATACCATCAGCCAGAGTTAAGCCACGTGAACGGTAGTAGGCAGCAAGCTCAGCCACAACCAAAACAGCTTGGATAGCATCTTTATCACGTACAAATGGCTTAATCAGATAGCCGAAGCTTTCTTCAAATCCCATCATGTAGGTGTGGTTGTGCTCTTCTTCGAATTCTTGAATCTTTTCAGCGATGAATTTGAAACCAGTCAAGACGTTGAACATAGTCGCACCGTAGCTTTCAGCAATCTTAGTCACCAAGTCAGTAGAAACGATAGACTTGCAGAGAGCTGCGTTAGCTGGCAGAGTTCCAGCACTCTTATGAGCTTCCAAGATGTATTTAGCCATAATGGCTCCGATTTGGTTACCTGAAAGGTTGAGATAGCTGCCGTCTTTTTGCAGAACTTCTACACCAACACGGTCAGCATCTGGGTCAGTTGCGACCAAGACATCTGCACCAACTTTACGACCTAATTCCTCAGCCAAGGCAAAGGCTGCTTGGCTTTCAGGGTTTGGAGACTTAACAGTAGAGAAGTCAGGATCAGCTACAGCTTGTGCTTCAACAACTTCTACGGAATCAAATCCTGCTTGAGCCAAAGCGCGACGAGCCAACATTTCACCAGTACCGTGCAGAGGAGTGTAGACAATCTTCATGTCCTTACCGTATTCATCAATCAGTTTTTGGTTGATATTGACATCTTTAACTTCCTTGAGGTATTCAGCATCAATAGCATCGCCAATCACTTCAATCAAACCAGAAGCTTTTTCAGCTTCAACGTCAGCGACCTCAATAGCAAAAGGATTTTCAATAGCACGGATGTAGTCAGTCAATGCATCTGCATCATGCGGAGGCATTTGTCCGCCGTCTTCACCATATACTTTGTAGCCGTTAAATGGAGCAGGGTTGTGGCTGGCCGTAATCATGATACCAGCAAAAGTTCCTAAATGACGTACCGCAAATGAAAGTTCCGGAGTTGGGCGCAGACTTTCAAAGACATAGGACTTGATGCCGTGTTTAGCTAAAACAGCAGCAGATTCAAAGGCAAATTCTGGTGAGAAATGACGGGAGTCGTAAGCAATCGCAACACCGCGTTTTTTGAACTCATCACCTTTTTCTTCAATCAAGTGAGCCAAACCTTCGGTTGCCTGACGGACAACATAAATATTAATACGGTTGGTACCAGTGCCAATTAAACCACGCATACCAGCAGTACCAAACTCAAGATTGGTGTAAAAGGCATCTTCCTTAGTTTTTTCGTCCATACTATTCAAGTCTTCACGAAGATAGTCAGGAAGTTCAGCATAATCAAGCCATTTTTTGAAGTTATCTTGATAAGTCATAGGTGGAGTCTCCTTTATTTTTGAAATGAAGAGATGGAAATTTTAGTAAAAAATCCTGCTCTTAAATTTTCTTAATCGCTTTCATTGTAGCATATTTTCATTAATTTTGAAAGAGGTTACCTAGAAAACGATGAAATACTTTTCAAGACATTGTTTCAAGGATTTCAGAATATTAGAGCTGAATTGCAGTATAAAAAAGACCAAAGCAAGGCTTGGTCCAGAAAACTAACTCATCATCATTTTTTGGCTTTTTCAAGCGCAGGAATGATAGTTGCTGTCAAAATCGCAGAAATGATTAACTCGGCAATGGAATTAGCTGATAGAATTACAGCCAGAAGTGCTTTGATATCACCTTGGTATACATTTGCAAAGAGAAAGAAAATACCTCCCAAGACAAAAATAGTATTGGTTGCAGAACCTACGGAACCAGCTATAATCAAGCCGACCTTATTTTTCATTGCTTTATATACGAAATAAGGAGTGATACCGATGAGAATGCGAGGCACCATGGCAACAAGAAGCGAAGAAAGGCTTCCATTTGGCACAAAAGGGCTAAAGAGATAGCTGGTTGGCAGCAGTACCAAGGTATTGGTAACAACGCTGATACATCCCATAAGGCCGCCTAGAACAGCTCCGACTTTAGGGCCATAGAGGATACTGGCGATAATCACTGGGATGTGAATAATCGTAGGTTTAATCGGTACTGGAAGTAAGTTGAAAATAACCGAGCTGAGCAGGTGCAGTACCAACATAATGGCAAAGAAAATAGCAATTTGAGCAATTTTAGACTGTTTTTTCATAAATAAGTTCCTTTACTGTATTAATAATCGTATCAATTTCAGCTAGAGCACCTGTCCCCTGATCGCCACAGGCTAGAACGGCTTCACGCGGTTGGATAATCTTCCATCCAAAAAGCTGCAGACGCTCCAAATTGTGCTGAGTTAGTGGATTTTCAAACATCTTAGTGTTCATAGCTGGAGCCAAAACTCTCTTCGTATGAGGCGGCAGAGCCAGGGCAGTAGCTGTAACCATATTATCAGCTAAACCGTTGGCTAGTTTAGCGATGGTATTGGCTGTTGCTGGCGCTAGCAAAAAGAGGTCAGACTCTTTAGCGATGTCAATGTGATTGACCTTGCTAGGGTCAGGTTCTTGCATAATATCAATTGCAACTGGTCTTTGCGACAAGACTTGCAGGGTCATCGGTGTGATAAATTCTGTCGCTGCATCTGTCATGAGGACAGCAACATCAAAGTTTTCTTTCTTTAGACGGCTAGTAATGTCAGCAGCCTTGTAGGCTGATATGCTGCCACTGACCGCTAAGGTAATCTGTGTCATCATTTACCTCCTTATGGACTATGGATATGCAGGTAGAGGAGCTGAGCAATTTCTTCTTTGGATTGAGCTTGACTAACTGTATCTTTTCCAACCAGATAGGCTACATGCCCCTGGTTAGAAATCTCGGTCAAATCATTGGCGACAATGATTTCTGCCTGATTTTTTATGAGACTGGCTCGTGCTGTCTCGAGTAACTCTTCCTTGGAAACATCAACCAAGAGTTTGAAGCCAATCAAGCGAATCTCTGGATTCCATTTTTTTACCAGGTTGATGATTTTCGGTGTCTTTTTGAGAAAAAGAACTTGAACATCATCCTGAGAAGAAATCTTGCTTTCTGAGTTAGTCTTATTCAGAAATTCAGCCATATCAGAGCTAGCAGCTACAGCTTCCAAACCAGTCATATAGACGGGGGTGTAGTCTGAGACAGCCATTGCATGAATCAGTACATCATGTGTGTGAACGAGCGGCTCCAGGGTTTCAAGCAGTTCTGCAACATTTTCAATCTGTACAATGGTAAGATTGGGATGAGCTGCAGGGCGAACAGCCTTGGGAGTCGTCACCAGAGTAACCTGATCGCCCTTGCCTAGGAAAGTTTCAGTTATGATTTTTCCAAGCCGGCCAGTTGAATGATTGGTAATAGAGCGGACACGGTCGATTTTCTCGCTGGTCCCGCCAGAAGTAATCAATATGTTCATAGCCTTATTTTACAAGAAAAAAGAAATTTAGTAAAATAATTCTAATTGCGGAGTGTCACAGCGGAAAAATTTCTCTAAAATCTTATAGTTTAGAGGACAAAAATTTCCAAGTTCTTCGTTTTTTTCCGAACATTAAAATATTTTTAGAGCTTAATCATGTTGATTTTGCTCTTTTTTGTTATAATCTTTATATTAATTGATAGAGGAGTTCTTGATGAAAACAGATATTGAAATTGCTCAAAGTGTTGAATTGCAGTCTATTGTGGATGTGGTGAAAAAAGTCGGCATCGACTATGACGACTTGGAATTATATGGTAAGTATAAGGCTAAGCTCAGTTTTGATAAGATTCGTGAGGTTGAAAAAAATCCTGTTGGCAAACTGATTTTGGTAACGGCGATTAATCCGACACCTGCTGGGGAAGGTAAGTCTACCATTACCATTGGACTAGCTGACGCTCTCAACAAAATTGGCAAGAAAACCATGATTGCTATCCGCGAACCGTCTCTGGGGCCAGTGATGGGCATCAAGGGAGGAGCAGCTGGTGGCGGTCACGCGCAGGTTCTACCGATGGAAGATATCAACTTGCATTTTACTGGAGACATGCACGCAATTACGACAGCTAACAACGCCCTGTCAGCTCTCGTTGATAATCATTTGCATCAAGGAAATGCCCTGGGAATCGATCAACGCCGCATTATCTGGAAGCGGGTGGTTGACCTGAATGACCGAGCTCTGCGCCATGTAACTGTTGGTTTAGGAAGTCCAGTTAATGGTATTCCTCGAGAAGATGGCTTTGATATTACCGTTGCATCTGAAATTATGGCAATTCTTTGCCTAGCTACGGATATTGAAGATTTAAAAAGGCGCTTGGCTAACATCGTTATTGGCTATCGCTATGACCGCTCACCAGTCTATGTCCGTGATCTTGAAGTCGAAGGTGCCTTGGCTTTGGTCTTAAAAGATGCTATTAAGCCAAATCTAGTTCAGACTATTTATGGGACACCAGCCTTTGTTCATGGTGGACCGTTTGCCAATATCGCCCATGGCTGTAATTCTGTTTTGGCGACTAGTACAGCACTGCGCTTGGCTGATTATACAGTAACTGAAGCCGGATTTGGTGCGGATCTTGGTGCTGAAAAATTCTTAGATATTAAAACTCCAAACTTACCAACTTCTCCAGATGCAGTAGTGATTGTTGCAACCTTACGTGCCCTCAAGATGAATGGTGGTATTGCTAAGGATGCTCTGACAGAAGAAAATGTTGAGGCGTTACGAGCTGGCTTTGCCAATCTCAAACGTCACGTTGAAAATATCCGTAAGTTCGGTATTCCAGTGGTAGTAGCCATCAATGAATTTGTTTCAGATACGGAGGCTGAAATTACTGCGCTTAAGGAACTTTGTGCAGAAATCAATGTGCCAGTTGAGCTAGCCAGTGTATGGGCTGATGGCGCTGAAGGTGGTGTTGCTTTGGCTGATACTGTAGTCAAAACCATTGATGAAGAACCTGCTCATTACACTCGTCTCTATGACAACGACCTCTCTATTGAAGAAAAAATCGAGAAGATTGTCAGAGAAATCTATCGTGGTTCAAAGGTAAACTTTGAGAAAAAAGCGCAGACTCAAATTCGAGAAATTGTCAAAAACGGCTGGGACAAGCTGCCAATCTGTATGGCCAAAACGCAGTATAGCTTCTCAGACAATCCTGCTGCTCTGGGTGCGCCAGAAAATTTCGAAATTACCATTCGTGAATTGGTACCAAAACTTGGGGCAGGCTTTATCGTGGCTTTGACAGGAGATGTCATGACCATGCCAGGATTACCAAAACGTCCTGCGGCACTCAATATGGATGTGGCAGCAGACGGCACAGCCGTTGGTCTATTTTAATCTTGGTTTAAAAGGCTCTTTACGAGTCTTTTTTTGGTATAATAGTGGAAATACTGAGAATAGATTACGGAGCCAACATGAACATTAGATTAGCAAACCCATCAGACGCTGCGACTTTGCTTGCCATTTATGCGCCTTATGTAGAAAATACTGCCATCACTTTTGAATATGAAGTACCGACCATTGAGGATTTTGGAAATAGGATTGAAAAAACGTTGGAAAAATATCCTTATCTGGTAGCGGAAGAAGACGGTTTGATTTTAGGTTATGCCTATGCTTCGAATTATTATGCGCGTGCAGCCTACGATTGGGCGGTAGAATTATCAGTCTATGTCAGTCAAGATGCTCGAGGAAAGGGAGTGGGCAGCAAGCTTTATAATAAACTTGAAGACCTCTTAGATCAGATGGGCTATATCCATTTTTTGTCCTGTATTTCTTTGCCTAACGAAGATAGCATTGCTTTTCATACTAAGCGAGGCTACCAGCAGGTTTCGCATTTCCCTAAAATTGGCTATAAATTCGAACGTTGGCATGACATTGTTTGGCTGCAAAAGTCCTTAGACAAGCAAGCTAAACCAATCAAACCTTTAAAAGAAATGGAGTGGAAATAATGAAAAAGAAACATTTATTAATAATTCTTCTAAGTATTGGTCTTTTGACCTTGACCGGCTGTCAGGCCGTTGAAAATTGGTTTAAAAATGCCAAGGAGGAATGGCTTGGTTTAGAGATGACAGTTCGAACCTATGATGAAAATTCTCAGCTTATTGACCAAATGTCGGGTAAGTCTCTATCAATTTCTCGTAACGAGGAGTTTGACTCAGTTGATGCGGAAGGAAATTCAAAGGAAGATTCATCTGTGCTCAAAATTACTTTGGGTAAGTATGAGATTGACCATGTGGGCTCTTCCTTAATAGCAGAAGAAAAAGGCTTGAAAGATGTCTTTGCTCAATATCAAAAGACTGCAGATGTTGAGGAGAATAGCCATTCAGTTCCCGTTTTAAATCGCATGATTTCAGCCTTTAAAAACGACTTTACCGGAAAGAAAAAGGTCATTTTGATTCGCTCTCAAAACGGCACTCCGTTGGCTGCCTATGCTGGCGACCGTGTCTCTCTTGATAAGTCAGATGCTCCTAAAACTTCTGAATTGCTGATTGATGGCAAGCGTCTTGTGATTTATCGCTGTGACTACACTATTTATGACCGTGAATTGCTGGAGTAAGCTATGAATGTAGAGGAATTGGTAAAAGAGTTAAAGACTGTAGCTAACCCTGATAATGCAGTGGCTATGAAAGCCTATATGAAAAATAAATTTGAGTTTCTAGGAGTCAAGACTCCGGCTAGACGGAAACTCGCAAAGGCTTTTTTCAAACAGCAGACTGACTCTGTTATTGACTGGGATTTTATAAATGAATCTTGGAGTAATCCCTATCGAGAATTACAGTATGCTGTGCTAGATTATCTGGAAAGTCGCAAGAAACTATTGATTCCATCTGACTTGCCACGTTTGAAAAAGTTGGCCCAAACAAAATCTTGGTGGGATACCATTGACTTTTTGGACCGCTTGGTAGGATCCATCATTGCCAGATTTCCAGAAACCAAAGAGATTATTTTAGCTTGGAGTCGTGATGAGGATATCTGGCTGCGGCGCTTGGCAATTGATCATCAGCTATTGCGGAAAGAGGAAACAGACACGGAGCTCTTGGAGAAGATTTTAGTGAATAATCTAGGCCAAACAGAATTCTTTATTAACAAGGCCATCGGCTGGGCGCTGAGAGATTATTCAAAAACCAACGCCGACTGGGTCAGAGATTTTATCGAGCGGCATCAGGTAGAAATGGCTGCACTTAGTATTCGAGAGGGAAGTAAGTATTTATGAAACATATTTATTTAAAATATCTGGAAGAGAAGGATTACTCAGTTTGGCTGGAAGGATTTTCAAATAGACTACCATCCCAATCATCATTTGATGACGGGCTTTTAGATATGACAATTTGTACAGAAAGTTGGTTTGCGGATTTGGTGGCAAAGCACCGCGATTTTCGAGAGAAAGACCAGCAGTATATTTGGGGAATTTACGATGCAAAAAGCGGAAAACATGTAGGTATGGTTAATTTATTTGTGCTAGCTAGAGATGATTTTCAATGGGCAGAAATAGGTTATACGATACATAATCAATTTTGGCGTCAGGGCTACGCCAGAGCAATGTTAGAAGAACTCAAGAAAGTTAGTCTTGAACTAGGATTTCATCGTTTAGAAGCACATGTTGATCTACAGAATATTCCTTCGCAAAAATTACTAGAGCAAGCTGATTTCTATCTTGAAGGAGTACGAAAAAAATTCCAAAAAGAAGGTCAAGAGTGGAAGGATAGACAAGTTTTTGTTTATATTTTAGATTAAACACCTTGACAAAACGGAAAAAGATAAGGTAAACTATATCTCGTGCGATGAGTCGATATGCAGATTTTCTGCAAATTGAAGCATGGGAGGTCATAAACGCAGGAGCGGACCTTGATCAGTTGTGTGAACCTGCTGATCACACGAAAGTGCCCTTATCCCCAGTCTACGGATTGGGGATTTTCTATTGCTCTTGATGAAACAACTTCGCAGAAGGCAGTTGAGTCCTAGAGCAATGGATGCAGTTTTGTTCGTGAGAACAAAATCTGTAAACCTTGAAAGCTTTCTTAGACAGGCATGACGGTTAGTCGCAGCCGAGCTTAGAGACATTGATGCTGAGACGGTTGGCGTCGTGAGTGCTATTGATCTTGATGAAACGAGTCCACAGGAAGAAGTTGAGTTATAGAGCAGTGTGTAAATGCAGTTTATCTAAAATATCGAACATTTATTCTTTAGAACCATTTGCATTTTTCCCTAAAAATAGTATAATACTAACAATACAAAATTTTTTGAAAATTCAGAGAGGTTATCGCATGGGATATACAGTTGCTGTAGTAGGTGCCACTGGCGCCGTTGGATCTCAAATGATTAAAATGCTGGAAGAATCTAGCCTTCCAATTGATAAAATACTCTATCTGGCGTCTGCTCGTTCAGCTGGTAAAGTTCTCCAGTTCAAGGGACAAGACATTACTATTGAAGAGACGACTGAGACGGCTTTTGAAGGTGTAGATATTGCTCTCTTTTCAGCTGGTGGTTCTACCTCAGCAAAATTCGCTCCTTACGCAGTCAAAGCTGGAGCAGTAGTGGTCGATAACACCTCTTATTTCCGTCAAAATCCTGATGTTCCTTTGGTTGTTCCAGAAGTCAACGCCCATGCCTTAGATCAGCACAAGGGAATTATCGCTTGCCCTAACTGCTCGACAATTCAGATGATGGTGGCTTTAGAGCCTGTTCGTCAGCAATGGGGGCTGGAGCGCATCATTGTGTCTACCTATCAAGCTGTTTCTGGTGCAGGTATGGGAGCTATTCTTGAAACCCAAGCTCAATTGCGCTCTGTTCTCAATGATGGTGTGAATCCTAAGGACACGGAAGCCAATATCCTCCCATGTGGCGGTGATAAAAAACATTATCCTATTGCTTTTAATGCCTTACCTCAGATTGATGTCTTTACAGATAATGACTACACTTATGAAGAGATGAAGATGACCAAGGAAACCAAGAAAATCATGGAAGATGATTCTATTGCTGTTTCTGCGACATGTGTCCGTCTTCCTATCTTGTCTGCTCACTCAGAGTCTGTCTACATCGAGACTAAGGAAGTTGCACCTATTGACCAGGTAAAAGCAGCAATCGCAGCTTTCCCAGGTGCTGTTCTGGAGGATGATGTAGCTCATCAAGTTTATCCGCAAGCAATCAATGCGGTTGGTAAGAAAGAAACCTTTGTCGGCCGAATTCGTAAGGATCTTGATGCAGAAAAAGGAATCCATATGTGGGTGGTTTCAGACAATCTTCTTAAAGGCGCAGCTTGGAATTCTGTCCAAATCGCAGAGACACTGCATGAGCGTGGTTTAGTTCATCCGACAGCAGAAGTTGTTTTTGAATTAAAATAAAGTGACCAAGGAAACTTGACAGCACAGGGTTGAATAATCGTTCTTTCAACCCTCTTTTCGTATAAAGAGAGGTAAGTTTATGGCGTATGCGGATCTGAAAAACTGTAAAATCATCACAGCTTTTATTACTCCTTTTCATGAAGATGGTTCCATCAATTTTGAAGCTATTCCAGATTTGATTGAGCACCTTTTGGCGCATCATACGGATGGGATTTTGCTAGCTGGAACAACTGCTGAAAGTCCAACCCTGACCCACGATGAAGAATTGGAGCTTTTTGCGGCTGTTCAAAAGGTTGTCAAGGGGCGTGTTCCTTTGATAGCCGGTGTCGGTACCAATGAAACGCGCGACTCTATCGAATTCGTCAAAGAAGTAGATGCATTTGGTGGTTTTGCAGCTGGTTTGGCCATCGTACCCTATTACAACAAACCTTCTCAGGAAGGGATGTATCAGCACTTTAAAGCCATTGCGGATGCTTCAAACCTGCCCATCATTATCTACAATATACCTGGCCGGGTAGTAGTTGAGATGACACCTGAGACTATGCTGAGATTAGCAGAACATCCAAACATTATCGGCGTTAAAGAATGTACCAGTCTGGCGAATATGGCCTATCTGATTGAGCATCGTCCAGAGGAGTTTCTGATTTACACTGGTGAGGATGGTGATGCCTTTCATGCTATGAATCTGGGGGCTGATGGAGTTATTTCAGTTGCTTCTCACACAAATGGCGATGAAATGTTTGCAATGCTGGACGCTATTGAGCACAATGACATCAAAAGAGCAGCAGCTATTCAACGGAAATTCATCCCTAAAGTCAATGCCCTTTTCTCTTACCCAAGCCCTGCCCCTGTCAAGGCAGTCCTTAATTACTTAGGTTTTGCAGCCGGCCCAACCCGCTTACCACTTGTGCCTGCACCTGAAGAAGATGCCAAACGCATTATCAAGGTCGTGGTTGACGGCGACTACCAAGCAACCAAAGAGACAGTTAAAGGTGTCCTGAGACCGGATTATTGATTTATAAGATTGAAAAAATATTTCTAGAAAGGATTGCCCAGAGCAGTCCTTTTATATGGTGTTTTAAGACTAAATAAAAAAGAGAGCTTCCTTTGAAAAATATTGGAAAAAATTATATAATGTTAAGGTGTAGTCTAGCTTCCAGAATTCTTTTTGAGCAGACTATAGACAACTGGATTGGCAGCAGTCGTGTTAGAGACATACTTTAGATTAGAAATATATAATATAAAAGGAGTTTTTTATGCAAGTAATTAAACGGAGTGGTGAGGTCGTAGAATTCGATCCAGATAAAATTTATCAAGCAGTTTTAAAGGCAGCGCAGACTGTCTATGTGTTGACAGATGATTTGCGTCAGAATTTAGCGCAGGTTACAAAGAAAGTGGTTCTGGATTTGGAAGAAGCTAAGGTTGAACGTGCGACGATTAGCATGATCCAGTCCATGGTTGAAAGCCGCCTCTTGGGTGCAGGTTATATTACCATTGCTGAACATTATATTTCTTACCGTTTACAACGCGATTTAGAGCGCAATGGCTATGGAGATCATATAGCTGTGCATCTGCATTTTGAGCAAGTGAGATAAAATCAGAAAGCCCGCTAGGGCTTTTTACTTTGTTCTTAGAGATGTTGAGTGATACGTTTTGGATTCATCCGCTTAAATTCTAGAAATATGTTAAAATAGATAAAGATATAAAATTTTATCAATGATATTCATTGAAAGGATAAATTATGGCAACGATTCAATGGTTTCCGGGTCATATGTCTAAGGCACGGAGACAGGTACAGGAAAATATTAAGTTTGTTGATTTTGTGACGATACTGGTTGATGCCAGGCTTCCTTTATCCAGTCAAAATCCTATGTTGACTAAGATTGTAGGTGACAAACCCAAGCTTTTGATTTTAAACAAGGCTGATTTGGCTGACCCTGTTCGTATTAAGGAATGGCAGAGCTATTTTGAAAGTCAGGGGATTCCGACCTTGTCTATTAATTCCAAAGAGCAATCTGCTGTTAAAAAAGTAACAGATGCAGCTAAAAAGCTTATGGCTGACAAATTGGCGCGACAGAAAGAAAGAGGAATTCGCATCGAAACCCTGCGTACCATGATAATCGGTATTCCCAATGCTGGTAAATCAACCCTCATGAATCGCTTGGCGGGCAAAAAAATTGCTGTCGTGGGAAACAAGCCTGGTGTGACCAAAGGGCAGCAATGGCTCAAGTCAAATAAAGACTTGGAAATCTTAGATACACCTGGGATTCTCTGGCCTAAGTTTGAAGATGAGACGGTTGCTCTCAAGCTTGCTCTGACTGGAGCTATTAAGGATAATCTGCTGCCTATGGATGAGGTGACGATTTTTGGTCTCAATTACTTTAAGGAGCATTATCCTGAGGAGCTGACAGCACGTTTCAAGCAGCTGGATCTAAATCAGGAAGCACCTGATATGATTATGGATATGACTCAAAAACTCGGCTTCCGCGATGACTATGATCGTTTTTACAGCCTATTTGTCAAAGATGTCCGCGATGGCAAATTAGGTCGTTATTGCTTGGACACGGTTGGAGAACTAGATGGCAACGATTAAAGAAATTCAGCAACGTTTAGAGTTGGTGACAGATTTGGCAGATCTTTTTCTTGCTGAAGTGGCGAATGATCAGCGCAGCGGAGTTCAAAAGGCGGTTGAAAAGCGCAAAAGAGCCATTCAGGCGGAGTTAGATGAGGATTTGCGTCTGGAGCAGATGCTACGGTATGAAAAAAAACTTTATCAAGCAGGCTACCAAGCTATTGCTGGAATTGATGAAGTCGGTCGCGGTCCTTTAGCTGGTCCTGTTGTTGCAGCAGCAGTTATCTTACCTCCAGGGTGTAAGATTAAGGGGCTCAACGACAGTAAGAAGATTCCTAAGAAAAAGCACCAATATATCTATCAAGCAGTCATGGATAAAGCCTTGGCAGTCGGTATTGGCCTGATGGACAGTGAGGTTATTGACCAAGTCAATATCTACGAAGCAACCAAGCATGCTATGAAAGATGCTTTGTCTAAGCTTTGTCTCAAGCCAGATTATCTGCTGATTGATGCCATGAAGCTAGATGTCGAGATTCCGCAAGAGTCCATCATCAAAGGCGATGCTAATTCGCTATCTATTGCAGCGGCCAGTATTGTTGCTAAGGTCACTCGGGATAAGCTGATGACAGACTATGATAAGGAATTTCCTGGCTATGATTTTGCGCAAAATGCTGGTTATGGGACCAAAAGTCATTTGCAGGGCTTGGATCGACACGGCGTAACTCCTATTCATCGCAAGACATTTGAACCAATAAAATCCATGTGTGAATAGGCACGAAGAGGTGAGGCATGCTTATCAGTAAAATCTTAAACAATAATGTGGTGATTTCTGAAGATGACCAAGAAGAAGTTATTCTAATGGGACGAGGACTGGCCTTTGGTCGAAAAGTTGGCCAGGAGATTCCAGATGAGCTGATTGAGAAAAAGTATGTCTTGTAAGAAAATAAACGCCAGATTCTGATGGAGTTGCCAGCAGAGGTCATGGAAATGTCGGATAAGATTATTTCTTTCGCAAAGGAGAAACTGCAGAAGAAGCTCAAAGACACTGCTTTTCTAGCAATGGCAGATCATATTCATGGAGTCTTGCTGCGTTTGGAAGATGATATTTATCTCAAGAATTTCCTCATGTGGGATATTAAACGCTTTTTTCCTATCGAGTTTGAGGTTGGTCAGTATGCAAAACAGCTTTTGAGTACTTATGTCAGCAAGGAGCTTTCAGATGATGAAGCAGCATTTATGGCGCTGACCTTGGTCAATGCAGATCTGGAAAATGGCGATGGAACTGCGCGTGATTTGACTATGATGATGGAGGAAATCATGACCATTGTCAAGTACGGTTTGGAAATTTCTTTAGACGAGGAAGACATCTACCTTGAGCGCTTTATGACCCATCTAAAATTTTTCTGTGAGCGAGTTCTGACTAATAGCGGTCACCGTGATCTAGAGGACAATGAGATGTTTGACTTACTTAAATCTAAGTATCCATTGGCTTATGAGACAACTAGGAAGATTGCTGAATTTTTAAAGCAAACCAGAAATTACCAAACATCAGAGGATGAACAACTTTACCTGACCATCCATTTGTCACGCATGAAAAGGAGGATGACATGCAAAGCGAATACGAAAAAATGATTGCTGGAGAGATTTACCGACCACAAGACGAAGATTTAAGAAAAATTAGAGCCCGATCCAAAGAATTTCAATATCGTTTTAACCAAGAGCAAGACAGCGACAAGAGAAGTGCTATTATCAAAGAATGGTTTGGCAGCACAGGAGAGAATCTTGCTATGAAGCCTGATTTGGTCTGTGATTATGGAATCAATATTCATCTAGGCGAGAATTTTTATTCTAACTGGAATCTGACTATGCTGGACGTTTGCCCGATTCGCATCGGAGACAATGCCCTGCTCGGTCCTAATTGCCAGTTTCTGACACCTCTTCATCCGCTTGATCCAGTGGAAAGGAATTCCGGAATTGAGTACGGAGCACCAATCACTATTGGTGATAATTTCTGGGCTGGCGGAGGTGTGACGATTCTGCCGGGCGTGACACTAGGGGATAATGTCGTAGTCGGAGCAGGAGCGGTTGTGACTAAGTCTTTTGGTGATAATGTAGTCTTGGCTGGCAATCCTGCTAAGATTATTAAGGAAATCCCTGTTCATAAAGAATAAAAGATGTGTTAAAGGCGATAGGCATAGAAACCAGCTATTGACAACATCAAATTTAATAGAATCGTAAAGAAGGAACTGTACTGCAGTTCTTTTTTTGAACTTTTTTACGAATAAGAAAGTGAGGTGAAAAAATGAATAATTTTGAAATTTATAAATTGAAAAAAGCTGGTTTGACCAATCATCAGGTTTTAAATGTTTTGAGATACGCCGAGAGTAAAGATGGCAAGCTTTCTCTGCGAGATAAGGCTGTCGTATCTGAGTGCCGCAATCCTGCCCTCTTTATAGAGAAATACAAGAGGCTTGATTTACCAGCTTTGAAGGAAGAATTTGAACTTTTTCCATCCTTTTCTATCTTGGATGATATCTACCCTTGGGATTTATGCGAGATTTACGATGCACCGACTTTGTTATTTTATCAGGGAAATCTAAATCTACTAGAATTGCCCAAGGCTGCAGTCGTTGGCAGTCGAGACAGCAGCAAGCAAGGAAATGCCTCTGTACAAAAGATTATCAAAGAGCTAAACAATGAGTTGGTTATCGTCAGTGGCCTAGCTCGTGGAGTAGATACGGCGGCCCATATGGCTGCCCTGCAAAACGGAGGTCAGACAATTGCTGTCATCGGAACGGGATTAGATGTCTTCTATCCCAAGGCAAACAAAAAACTACAAGCTTACATTGGCAAAAATCATTTATTGCTGACGGAGTATGGTCCAGGTGAACAGCCTTTGAAATTTCACTTTCCAGAGCGGAATCGTATTATCGCCGGTCTATGTCGAGGCGTCATCGTGGCAGAAGCCAAGATGCGCTCAGGCAGCCTGATTACCTGTGAGCGAGCCATGGAAGAAGGGCGGGATGTCTTTGCTATTCCAGGGTCAATTTTAGATGGAAAATCTGATGGTTGCCATCATTTAATCCAAGAGGGCGCAAAGTGCATCAAATCAGGCTCTGACGTCCTTTCTGAGTTTGATTTTTAAAACAAGTTTTCCTATAAGAAAAGTTAGCAGTTGACATCTATCAAAAAATAGTTTAAACTCTATGAGATTTATTTCTTATAGAAGGTGTCTAAATTGGTAACAAAAACAAAGAAAAAGTCTACGACCAAGAAAAATCTTGTCATCGTAGAGTCGCCTGCCAAGGCAAAAACAATAGAAAAATATCTGGGACGAAACTACAAGGTTCTGGCCAGTGTCGGGCATATTCGTGACCTGAAAAAGTCTACTATGTCCATTGATTTTGAGAACAACTATGAGCCACAATACATCAATATTCGTGGTAAAGGTCCCTTGATTAATGACTTGAAAAAAGAAGCGAAGAAAGCTAAGCAAGTCTTTCTGGCAAGTGACCCGGACCGCGAAGGAGAAGCTATTTCTTGGCATCTGGCTCACATTCTGAATCTGGATGAGAAAGAGAAAAACCGCGTCGTCTTTAATGAAATCACCAAA
>CAUSZI010000047.1:0-17127 GCA_963536045.1 uncultured Streptococcus sp. | reverse complement strand
TCGCTTTATAATTTGTTAGTTTTATTGTAAACCCTTTCAGAAATCTTGTCAAAAGATTAGCTATATTTTCAAAAAATAACATACAAAAAACCAGCATCAGCTGGTCTTAGACTTATTCTGCAATTCTAGCCGAGTAAAACGGAAAAAGAAACATTAAAACGATATAAAGAATCAAGAGAATCGCACGGAGCAATCCGCCAAATAGAAAAGCAACCACTAAAGTTCCTAAACAAATAGAAACATTAGTAAAATTTGTTTCAATCAACAAAGTTTGTCCTGCTTTAACTGTCACTGGCTTAGTTTTCATAGGAGCTGCTCCTACACGAACAACAGCTTCTTCCCCCTCAATAGGGAAGACAGCCTCATCACCATTCTTAATTGCGCCAACTTTCTGATCATTGATAAAGATTGGAAACTTTCCAATAATCCCTACAAAACCTGTCCCACGTTTCACTTTGATTTCCGACATAAAAGACTCCTTTGTTTTTTTAATTATTTTAACATAACTGATGGCTAAAGGAAAGACGAAATAAAAGGCTATGATATTTAAAAATACTAAGCTATTCATCGCCAAAACAATCGTCAATAACATGAGAAACGTTAGTCATAACTTTAACAGTGGTTGATAACTTTTCAGAAAAAGCATCTATTGCATATCCTGATGCGAAAGTAGAAAGTTGACTTTGGAACTGAATAAACCTAGCGACCATAGTGGATAAGACAGCACCAACCGCTTTTTGAGAACGAACGATACCTGTTAGATTTACTGTTCCATAGAAAGCATCCTCCATACCATCCCTAAACGGTTGGTAAAAACCACCTAACATGCTGATAACTGTATTAATAGTCGTTGCTGCTTCTGTTAACTTTGTATCAATCGTCCCCATTGAACTCTGTACACCTGTAATAGTCCCAGAAACAGAAATTTGATCTCTTAAAATACCATAAAACTTCTTTTCTTTCTTAGCTTCAAATCGGCCTTTATAGTATATTCTTTTAGGGAAATCCATACTTATATCTTTACAAGAATCTTTCAAACTTTCTACTTTACGATTCGTTTCAGCTATAATTTCATTTGATTCATCAAGGTAAACATTAAATGCAGCAGACATCTCTTGCGCAAGCTTCTGAGCTTTAACATCAATCTGATTATCAAAAGCGCTGATAACATCGCGGTCATCAAAAATTCCACTCTCTTCAAGATACGTGTTGTAATCCTTTGCTACTGTAGCGCTTACTTCAGGGATATGACTAAAATCCATTTCTTGAATAAGAGTAGCTAACTTGGTATCTGTGGCTTCCATAGTAGCTCTAATGCTATCAGATACATTTTGCATATAAAGAACACAGGCAGAAATCGTCTGCAAATTTTGATGAATAACTCGCAAAATTTCTTGCACAGCTTGCGGAATACCGTCCCCAAACTGAGAGCGTTTATCAAGACCAGAAGTACTTTCTTCAATCATGCTTTCAAAAGAGTTTAAAAGATTTTCACCTTTTTTAGCGATATTTGTCTTACTAGATAGACCAAACATTCCATCTTTTACAGTTTCACCAGTAGAAATACTAGCATTAGTTTCAATATCACTCTTCATTTGATAAGCCGCTAGAATAACTTCCTCTAGTTTATGTACCACAGCATAATTGTCCCATCCATTACCAGCTTCATCATAATAATCGTAAAGCATACTAGTCCCTAGGTTATCAAATTTACACAAATAATCTCCCGTACTATAGCTAGCAATCCTTTGAACATTCTCTTCTACATCATCAAGATTTGAATATGCCTTATCCAATTTTTTGACTGCTTCAACAAGATTAATATTTTCTAAATGACTAGCAATTTTACCTTTTAAATTATTTCGTCTATTTGAAAGATTAAGTAAGACCTCCTCGTTGGCTAAGATGGCTTTTTGAGTTAATTCTTGCAATTCGCCAACTTGTGAAAAGCAAGTAGCTAAATTATTAGTTAATACCCTCATAGCATCGATATCTAGAAGAATCGTCTCGCTCCCTGCAAAGGCAGGAATGAGGCTTTGATTTGTTAATTTATCAGGAGAAACAGCAAATTCAAGATTTCCATCTTGATCTAAGTCAACACCATAAATAGACTCTAAAACAACTTGTCTTGAATATTTCATTGCTTCTTTGCTCTTGCGATATTTATCCATATCATGAGGAATAGGAATATCAATAGCAACAACTTTACCCAAGTACTGCGTATCCATTGTAATCCCTGTAATAGATCTCCCCGGTGGTAGTATGACATTAGCTACACCATCAATAAAAGAATTATGAACTTTTCCTCCGAAAGAAATTTCTTGAGAAGATTGTTCCCAAGTTATATTCGTCAAGGCATCGCGGGTGGAGGAAAAAGTCATTGCATATCCTTTATAACCTTCAAGGAGTTTGCGAACTCTGGTAGCTTCTTTCTTTTCTTGCTGAACATGAAAGTCTAAATCTTCCTTATCCATAATCAATTTAAATTTTCCATAATTATCTTGATAGAAAGACTGCCCGTTTACAGACTGAGGGGCTCCCTGATAAGCTAGCATATAGGGAACTTGTCGCTCCATCGCCATACGACTGGCTAAAAAATCAGCATAAGAATGTCCAGTCCCTAGAGTGATGTTCGCACCTGATCGTTCAACCTGATCGTAAAATCCGACTGCAACATCTCCTCGTTTTTTCAAATGCAGAGAATTATTGAATCCAATAGAAGCATCCGAAAGAATATCAGACCATCCATCTGCTCCAGCATTTGTCCCTGCAAAAGCTATATATGTCTCTTCTGTAACCTTATCTTTAACTGCGATTGCCGCAACACCAGTGTCTTGGTCATACATAGCATGGGTGATTTCTATGTTTTTATTGATAGATAATTCTTTTTCCTCTTCACTAATAACAGCTTTAGTTGCTTCTATTGCTTGTTCCTTAATTTGACTGTCTGATAAATGACTTTTACCATTTTCAACTTTTTTCAATTCATCTGTGTACGCATTTTCAAATTTATAGACATAATAAGAAATATCTGCTGAAACATCCACACGTCTTTCTATAATTTCTTTTGTATTCATTTATCACTCCATATCTATCACAATTGAATTCGTAATTACAAGTAATCGTTCTTCGTCAGAGAATTCTAGTATAAGCTCAAAATGACCCTCGCTATTAATCATCACATCAACAGAGGTTGAACAATCTTTTTTTAATCCATACTTTTCTTTTAAATTATTAAAATATTTACTTGCATCTACAATATTATAATCAATCCGTTTCATACCTGTACCAGGATGTTTGGTCATGTAATCAAAAATAGATAGTTCTTGGAAAAATTCAGGCTCTAATTCCAGATTTAAAACCTCTAAATCATACTCTTGAGGTACTTCCTTATCATATTGTAATTCTCTGTTATTATACTGAACATGAAACTCCGTAGTTTGTCCCCCTTGTTCAATTACATACTCTCCCGTATTATCAGGTTTTAAATAAACACTCCTTGATATTTTACTATCAGCATTTTCATCCATCATAAAAATTTTACTGCTATATAATTTTACATTTGACAAATCTTTTTCTTCTTCCGCTAAAAAATCAAAAAGTGGCTGAAACTCCTTCTCTAACTCGTACTGTTCTTTTGTACGGTTTTCTGGAATCCTCTCTCCACATGCACTTAATCCAAGCATTATCAATAATCCTCCTAGTAGTAAAATAATTATTTTAAAGAATTGTTTCATAGTATAGCTCCTATACTTTTTTTATATTTTAACATATTTTAGATAAAAAATCTGCTGATTTATCAATAGCTTTTCTATAATATTCTTTATTGTCTTTTCTATGACAAAAGTGTCAATTATAGAAATACCTTCCATTTTATTTTTAGAAGATGTATATTTCATTAATTTCTTACCTAATGATAACCCTATGAAGATTCTGCCATCTATTTCATTTTCTCATAAAAAATCAGCCTCACGGCTGGTTTTCTACTGATTTCTAAAGTTTCTCCAACTCTTCATTGAGTAGTTTTTGTGCTACTTGTGGGTTGTCTTGCCCCTTAGTGGCCTTCATCAACTGACCAATCAAGGTACTTGGCCGCGTTCTTATTGTCGCCCTTATAATCATTTATAGCATTTTTATGAGCACTCTCCTCTAAAACAATAGAATGAGTTATAGTAGCTATCTTATTTGAATCTATAAATTCTATTTGAAGCTCATAATCTCCATGTCCATTAATAATAACATTAACATCAACATGACATTTTTCAACAAAACCATATCTCTTTTTTAGATTGTTAAAGAATTCATAATTATCTTTAACTCTATAATCAATGCGCTTCATGTAAGTTTCGGGATGATTAGCCATGAAATCAGATATCGGAAGAGTTGAAAAAAATTTTGACGTAAGTTGCAAATTAAAAATATCTATATTATATTTTTCGGATTCTTCAACATTATTCTTATAAATTATTTTACCACTTTGAAAAGTAACGGGAATTCGTTTCTCATTTTTACCATCTTCTATTTTGTATTCTCCAGAAATTTCTGTGCCAAGATTCTCAAAGCGAATACTGCGACTTTCTGTCGTTTTTGTTTTTCTATCAGTTATGTAAATTGAGCTATTATAAATTTTCACATTTGACAAATCCTTCTCTTCTTCCGCTAAAAAGTCAAACAGTGGCTGAAACTCTTTCTCCAACTCGTACTGTTCTTTTGTGCGATTTTCTGGTATTTTCTCTCCACAGGCGCTCAATCCTACCATTATTAATAATCCACCTAGTAGGAGAATTATTATTTTTGAAAGTTGTTTCATCCTTATTGCTCCCATGCTTTTTTTATATTTTAGCATATTTTATTTTCCACAACAAAAACCAGCCTAACGACTGGTTTTCACTTATTTCTATAATTTCTCCAACTCTTCATTGAGCAGTTTTTGTGCTACTTGTGGGTTGGCTTGACCCTTAGTGGCCTTCATAAGCTGACCAATCAGTGACTTGGCCGCATTCTTATTGCCGCCCTTATAGTCATTGATAGCTTTTTCGTTGTTTGCAAATACTTCTTGGATGATTGGCAGAAGCTGCGCAGGGTCTGAGATTTGAATCAGGCCGGCTTTCTGTACATACTCTTTGGCAGAGCCACCATTTTTAGCCAGATGAACAAAGACCTTCTTAGCGATCTTAGAGGAGATCGTTCCGTCTGCAATCAGAGCAATCATCTCAGTCAGGTTCTCAGGTGTAAGCTCAATCTCAGAGATGGTCTTGCCTTCGGCATTGAGGTATTGAGCCACTTCCCCTTGGAGCCAGTTAGAGACAGCCTTGGCGTCACCGCCTGCTGCAAGAGCTGCTTCAAAGAAGTCTGACACAGCCTTGGTCGCTGTCAGCTGCTTGGCATCGTAGTCAGACAGACCGTAATCGCCCACATACTTTTCCCGGCGTTCTTTTGGAAAGGCTGGCAGACTGCTACGCACTTGCTCAATCCAAGCATCCTCAATCTCAAAGATAGGCAGATCAGGCTCTGGGAAGTAACGGTAGTCCGCTGAACCTTCCTTGACCCGCATGAGCAGAGTTTCGCCAGTCGCTTCGTCATAACGACGGGTTTCCTGACGGATTTGGCCTCCGCTGCGTAAGATTTCAGCTTGGCGTTTTTCCTCAAATGCCAGACCCTTACGAACAAAGTTGAAGGAGTTAAGGTTTTTCAGCTCAGTCTTGGTACCAAATTCTTCCTGACCGTACGGACGAATGGAAATATTGGCGTCAACACGCATGGAGCCCTCTTCCATCTTGACATCAGAAATGCCCGTGTACTGGATGATTTCCTTGAGAGCAGTCAGATAGGCATAAGCTTCTTCTGGACTGCGCATATCTGCTTCGGATACAATCTCAATCAGTGGCACTCCTTGACGGTTGAGGTCAACATAAGAATAGCCGTCACTACCGTGGGTATTCTTTCCGGCATCTTCTTCCAAGTGGGCCCGCTCGATACGGATTTTCTTGGTCGTGCCATCTTCTAACTCAATCTCAATCCAGCCATTGTAGCCAATCGGCTCATCAAACTGAGAAATTTGATAGGCTTTTGGATTGTCCGGATAGAAGTAATTCTTGCGGTCAAAGTGCATCTTCTGGTGAATATCCATGTTCAAAGCCAGAGCAGCCTTGATACCATAGTCGATAACACCTTTATTCATAACAGGCAGGACACCTGGGAAGGACCAGTCAATGATATTGGTGTTGGCATTGGGATCCTCACCGAAGTGAGCTGGAGCCGGTGAGAAAATTTTTGAATTAGTCTTCAATTCAACATGGACTTCCAGTCCGATAACTGTTTCAAAGTTCATTATTTTTCACCTCCAAAGATAACTGGCTGCTGTTTGTGGTAGTCAGTCGTCGCTTCAAATGCTGCGGCTGCCTGATAGATGGTCCCTTCATCAAAGTGGTTCCCAATCAGCTGCAAGCCGACAGGAAGACCATCTGCAAAGCCAGCTGGGATTGAAATGCCCGGCAGGCCAGCCAGATTGACTGGAATGGTCAAAAGGTCAGCTAGATACATAGCCACTGGATCTTGGTTTTGACTGCCCAAGTCATATGCTACTGTTGGTGCAGTTGGGCCTAAGATTAAGTCGTATTTTTCAAAAACCTTAGCAAAATCTTGCATAATCAAGGTCCGAACCTGACCAGCTTTCTTGAAGTAAGCATCGTAGTAACCAGATGACAGACTGAAAGTTCCCAGCATGATACGGCGTTTGACTTCTTCACCAAAGCCTTCGCTGCGAGATTTTACATAGACATCTTCTAGATTTTCAATGCCTTCTGCGCGGTAGCCATAGCGAATACCGTCAAAACGTTGCAGGTTAGAGCTGGCCTCAGAGGAAGCGATAATATAGTAAACAGCCACGCCGTACTTACTGTGAGGCAGGCTAACTTCTTCAACGATGGCTCCTAGACTTTCCAAGTGCTTCGCAGCTGCTAGAATCGTCTCCTTGACCTTGCTGTCGATTCCCTCACCCATGTATTCCTTAGGCAAGGCAATCTTCATGCCCTTGATGTCTTGGCCAATCTTACTGGTAAAGTCTGGCACTGCCTCTTGTGATGATGTAGAATCCTTAGGATCATTACCAGAAATAACATTCAGAAGCTGTGCGTTTTCCTTAACTGTCTGAGAGAAAGGCCCAATCTGGTCTAAAGAAGAACCAAAAGCAATGAGACCAAAACGGGAAACCCGTCCGTAGGTTGGCTTGAGACCGACTACGCCGTTAAAGGATGCCGGCTGACGAATGGAGCCACCCGTATCTGACCCCAGTGACAGACGAACCTGACCAGAGGCCACAGCTGTCGCTGAACCACCAGATGATCCACCAGGAACCTTGCTGCTGTCCCAAGCATTCTTAGTCGTCTTAAAGTAAGAGTTTTCGCTGGAGCCCCCCATGGCGAACTCGTCCATGTTGGTCTTACCAACGATAATCATGTCCTTACCGTAAAGCTTATCCACGCTAGTTGCATCGAAAATCGGCTTGTAATTGTAGAGTATCTTGGAAGCAGCCGTCGTTAAGATTCCCTTGGTTGAGATATTGTCCTTAACCGCCAGCGGAATTCCGCTCATAAGATTGTCAGCATCAATGCCCTTGGCATCCAGAGCTGCAGCCTGAGCTAAAGCTTCTTCTTCACTGACAGTAATGAAACTATCCACAGCTGCTTCGCGTTCTTTGATGTCCGCCAGAGTTGCCTGAGTTAGATCTACCGCAGAAATTTCTTTCTTGACCAGCAAGTCGTGCAGTTCTTCAATGGTCTTGTGATTAAAAGTCATTAGGCATCTCCTCCGTCATCTAGGATGGCAGGCACTTTGATGTAGCCCCGCTCTTTTTCAGGTACATTTTGGAAAAGCTCTTCCCGGTTCCAACCTGGTTGAGCCACATCTTCTCGCATATAATTGATATTAGCAGCTACATTAGAAGTGAAAGGCACACCCTCCGTGTCCACTTCATTGAGCAATTCGACCATGTCAACAATCTTGGTTAAGGTCGTCGCAAACTCAGCAGTTTCTTCTGGTGAGAAAGCCAGTTTTGACAGCTTAGCAACGTGACTTACTTCTTCTTGAGTAATCTTCATCTCTGATTCCTTTCATAAGATATGTGAGCTTTTGCGACTGAAAATAACAATTTCTAGATGATATATTTATTTCCAAGCTTCAGCTCACCTTTACTTTGACAAGCCAGGGATGCTGATTTATTTGCCATCCGCTAGCTCTTTTCTTCAGCTTCTTCCTGCTATTCTTCAGGAATTCGCATCATTTCATTTTACCATATTTCAGGCTAATTCTTCAATTCCAAATGCAGTTCTTTAAGCTGTCTTTGGTCCACCAAACTTGGGCTTTCCAGCATAGGATCAAAGCCAGTACCATTTTTCGGAAAAGCGATGACTTGGCGGATATTTTCTTCCCCAGCCAAAATCATAACCAAGCGATCTAAGCCTAGAGCCAAGCCGCCGTGTGGTGGGAAGCCGTACTCCAAAGCTTCTAGGAAGAAACCAAAGTCCCGCTCATAGTCTTCTCGGCTCATGCCCAATAGCTCAAACATCGCTTCCTGAGCTTTCCGATCATGAATCCGAAGACTTCCTCCGCCAATCTCATAGCCATTCAAAACGATGTCATAGGCATGGCTGCGGAATTGGTCTGACTCCTGTCCATCTTCAAAAATCCCCTTTGTGAAAGGATGGTGCATGGCTTGATAGCGGTTTTGGTCTTCATTCCACTCCAACAGCGGCCAATCCACAACCCAAAGAAAATGAAGCAAACTCGGATCAATCAAATCCAAAGCATTTGCGACTTCTATGCGCAGATGTCCCAAAGCTTCCTGAGTCCGACGCTTCTTGGCCATGACTAGCAGGATGAGGTCTCCATCCTTGGCCTCAAAACGTGCTAGTAAATCCTGACTCTCAGCCTCAAAGGTGCTAGCCAAATCCCCAACCAACTGACCATTTTCAACCTTTAGACTGGCAAAACGACTGCAGCCAAATTCCTTCATTTCCTGATAGTAGTGACTCAGCTGTTTCTTGCTAAAAGCACTAGCCGCATCTGGCACACAGATTCCCATCACTTCCTCTTGGTTATCCAGGGCTTTCTTGATGAGAAGCGATTCATTGGACTGACACAAATCCGTCAAACTCTTCAGCTCTAAACCAAAGCGTGTATCTGGCTTATCAGAGCCAAAGCGGCTCATAGCCTCTTCATAGCTGATAGTAGGAAAAGCTTCCGTCAGCTCTAAACCATGAGTTTTCTTAACAACAGCCTTGAGCATAGCTTCAACCAGAGCTCGGATTTCTTCCTCGCTGGCAAAGCTCAGCTCTAAGTCCACCTGGGTAAACTCTGGCTGACGATCGCCCCGCAGGTCTTCGTCACGGAAGCAACGAACAATCTGATAATAGCGCTCGAGACCAGCTCCCATCAGTAACTGCTTGAGCATCTGCGGGCTCTGAGGCAGCGCGTAGAATTGATTTTTATAGACCCGACTAGGGACTAAAAAGTCTCTAGCCCCTTCAGGTGTTGACTTGGTCAGATAAGGAGTCTCCACTTCCAAAAAGTCCAAACCATTCAAATATTCCCGAATGGTTGAGGTGACCTGGTGACGCAGTTTGAGGTTATGCGTCATCTTCTCACGCCGCAAGTCCAGATAGCGATATTTCTGACGCAAGTCTTCCCCTGTATGGGCATGCTGGTCCAGCTCAAAAGGCAGGGCCTTGCTTCTAGCAATAACCTCAATCTTCTCTGCCCTCAGCTCAATCTTACCAGACTTGATGGCCTTGTTGACAAAGCGCTCTTCCCGCTGAACTACTTGCCCTGTCACTGCAATAACATCCTCTTTGCCAATGTCTTCCAGCTTAGCAAAATCTTCAATCTCACCGCCAACGAAGACCTGAAGCAAGCCCTCGCGGTCCCGCAACTCAATAAAGGCTAGTTTGCCGTGATTGCGGATATTGGCCACCCAGCCAGTCGCGGTCATGGTCTGTCCGACTTGCTCTAAACCATAGTTTCCGATAAAGATTTCTTTCATGTTCTTTCCCTCTCAAATCAATTTGTAGCTCCGCCCTGCTGTCAAGGATATTTGAAGCATTCTTTTATCATCTTCACTGGATCTACTACAAAATAAAAAGCTTCCGTCTCTAAAACAGACGAAAGCCGTGGTACCACTGTTATTCGCCGCCCTAAAAGGCAGCCTCTGAGCTCGTAACGTGAGCGACGTTTGTGCTTAATCACACAAAAGATTACGAAACATGTTCTTCGGTTTTTGCTTTCTTGGTGCCACTCTCAGCTATCAGCACTCTCTGTGCAAGTCAGCAAGCCTACTCTGCTTCTCTTTTACTCTTAAATTGTATCTATTATAGTCGAACCCAGGACATTTTGCAAGTGGTTTAAGGCAAATTTGTGATTTTCCTCTGACAGAGAAGCTACTGCCGACTCTACCACCTGAATCTGATAACCAAGATTATAGGCATCAATCGCTGTATGCAAGACGCAAATATCCGTCAAGACTCCAGTCAAAATGACTGTATCTATCTTTCTTTCTCGCAATCGAATATCTAAATCTGTACCGGAAAAAGCAGAATAATGACGCTTATCCATCCAAAAGATCCGAGAGTCTGCTTGATGCTTCTCATAAAAATCAGCCAAAGGACCATAAAGATTGCGACCGCTGGTTCCTTTGATGTTATGAGGCGGAAACAGCTTGCTCTCAGGGTGAAAGGCATCATTCTCATCATGAGCATCAATAGCAAAGAAGATATAATCTCCTCGCTCAAAAGCCGCCTTTGTTACTTGAGCAATGGCTTCAGAAATCGCCTGAGCTGGCGCTCCTGCTGTCAACTTGCCCTCATCTGCGACAAAATCAACTGTATAATCAATGGAAATCAGTGCTTTAGCCATTAGTAGTCCCTCTTTTTAATTTCATCAAAGACATCGGGAATCAGCACTTTCAGATAAGTTCCCTTCATCCCCAGCGAACGGCTTTCAATAATCCCAGCACTTTCCAGCTTACGCAAGGCATTGACAATCACTGAGCGGGTAATCCCAATACGATCAGCAATGACAGACGCTGTCAGCTGGCCTTCATTGCCATTGAGCTCGCCCAGAATAGCTGAAACAGCTCTCAGTTCTGAGTAAGACAGAGTATTGACTGCCATGGTCACTGCTGTCCGGCGTCGGATATTTTTCTCATCCTCTTCCCGCTGGAAGTTAAGCAGCTGGATACCAACCACTGTGCTGGCAATCTCAATCAAAATCAGATCATCGTCCGCAAATTCCTTGTCATTGCGCCAGATAATCAATGAACCCAGACGAATTCCTGACACATGAATAGGGGCAATGGTTGTCAGCCCGTCCGGAAACTCATCCTTGGTTTCTACCGGGAAAATTGTCAAATCATGTGCAACTGGCAGATTAGCCTCTGTTTCATAGACCAGATTGGCTTCGTGGACGTATTCCTCTGGGAAATTCTTGTCCTGGAAAAAAGCTTCAACTCGGTCATTATTGGTCTTGTAGCGCATGAAATAGCCTAAAAGACGGCCCTTGCTATTGATAATGCAGGCATTGCAGTGGATAATATCAGCCAACTGACGCGTAATAGCATTATAGGGCAGTTCTTCCTGCATCTGCTCCTCCGAGCGCTTCAAAATAGACGTAATTTTTCGTGTTTTTTCTAGTAAATCGGCCATATTTTTACCTCATATTTATTAGCTTCATTGTAACATAAAAGCAGTAAAATTTCAATAATTATCTGAAAATTTTTTATTGAAAAACAATTACATACAATTCGATAAAATAAAGAACTTTTCAAGTATATGACTTGATATATCAAGTCATATTAAACAAAAAACAGTCAAAAATTGACTGTTTTTGATTGCTTTTGTTCTTTCTAATCAAGAGAACGTTTCTTGTAGAACAATTTCATAGCCATGAGCAGAAGCATTTGGCCTGCTAGAAGAAGCCAAGAAGAGTTTTCCCCTGTCTTAGGTAAGACATGACCTGAGGTAGCCGCCTGTTTATGGTTTACAGGGCTAGCACTTCCAGCAGTTCCAGTTCCAACAGTTCCACTTTCAGCAATTCCAGTTCCAGTAGTTGAAACAGTCGAATGCTGAGGAGCTCCTGCTTGTCCAGTTGGCAGAGAGCGAGCGAAGCGCTCCTCTGTATGAGCCAAAACAGACTGGTAATAGCGAATATCTTCTTCCTTATTTTGTTCTGCATAAGTTTGAGCTAGCAAGTCGTATGTCGCCTTAGCTTGTGCTTGAACCGCAGTTAAAACTGCTACTTTTGCTTCTTGATCTGTTTGAGCTGTAAGAGCTGCTTGGTAAGCAGCCTGAGCTGCGGCTAGTTTAGTTTTAGCTTGTTCCAAGTTTTCTTCTGCATTTTCAAGATTTGACAATGACTCTTTAGCCATTTGCAAAGCTGCTTCAGCATCTGTAACAGCTTTTTCAAGAGTAGTCTTTCTTTCTTTTGCTGCATTCAAAGCTGCGTCTAGCTGAGTCAACTTATCTGATTCAGTTTTTAGAGCTTCTTGAGCTGCGGCAACTGTCGCTTGAACAGCAGTCAGAGCTGCTTGGGCCTGAGTTAATTTGTCCGCTTTAGTCTTGTCATCCAAGTTTGAGTTTTGCAGGGCCGCTTCTGCTGCTGCCAAAGCTGCTTGATCAGCTGCCAACTTCTCTTGAGCTGCGGCAAGAGCTGCTTGAGCCTGAGCTGTTGCTGACTCACCTGCTTGAGCTTGGGCCTGAGCCAGTTGCTGATTAGCTTGCTCTAAAGCTGCAGCTCTCCGATTATAAGTAGACTGGGCAACTCCCTTAGATGCCAGAGCCAGTTGATTGGCCTTGAAGGCAGCGTCATAGGCAGTTTGAGCCTTAGCTACTTCCTGCGGATCTACTTTTGCTGTTGCAGCTTTGCCTGTAATCGGGCTGGCATTGAAGTTCTTTTTGCTAGCATACTTGACTTGATCTTCTGACACCATGGTGAAATGAGCCATAGTGATGTCACCTTCCATTGAGAAATCGACTCCCAGATAGTTTTTCTGGCGACCAGTATTGAGACCAGAGATTGATGTAGCATGCAGCCATTCATAGCCATTAAACATGAATTCAACAACCGAATCATAGATTCGTCTCTTCATTTCAGCCACGCTCATTTGGCCAGCTTTTTCTCTCCAAATATAAGCGTTTTCATAATACTGGAGACCTTTGCTCTCTTGCTCAGCACTTGTGGTCATCAAACCATATTCACGCGCTACGCGGTTAATTGCTTTAGCATCGTGATGGTATTTCTCCATCAAATCCCAGTTCCAGTTGTCTTTGCGGTATTCTGTCGCCACCTTATCAGCGAAATCAATTGAAGACGGTGTCACAACCACTTCACCAGTTCCCATCTGAGTACGCAGCTGGTTGATGAGTTCTGAAGCAAACTGTGAAAGTTCCTGACGAACATTCTGTGGAATATTGTTGGTATCAATCAAAGCTTTGCTATCTGTAGGATCTGCTACGTAACGATTGAGAGCCTTAGCATTGGCATTAAGTGCAGCCAGTCTATTTTGAATCTCATTAGTTTTTTGCTCTGATAAATTCGGTACGATTAGCTCTCTCAAGGCTGCAATATATTCCGGCGTCATAGACACACGGTTTTTATTGCTAGAAGCTTCAGTAGTAATTTTTCCAGCTTGAGCCTTTTGCAAAGCCTGTTGAGCTTGGTTCAAGTCTGACTGAGTCTTCTCAGCTGCAACAGTTTTGTCCTGCAAGTTCTTTTGAGAAGCATCACGAGCTGTCTTAGCCTGAGTCTGGTTGGTCTGAGCTTTTGCAACCTCAGCCTGCTTCTGACTGTCAGTCTGACGAGCTGTAGCTACTTTTGCTTGAGCTGTTTCAACAGCAGACTGGTCAGCTGCCACCTTGTCTTGGGCTGCTTTCACATTCTTTTCTGCCTTAGTTGTAGCTTCACCGCTTAGGTTAGCCTGAGCTTCCTTCACGTCATTTTGAGCTTTAGCAAGACGTCCTTCTTGAGTTTTCGCTTGCTCTTGAGCCTCTTTAGTCTTGGCTGCCTGAGCATCACGCTCAGCTTCAGCCGTCTTAGTTGCTTGGTCAGCTTTAGCCAGTTCTGACTTGTTGCTGTCCACTTGAGCTTTTTGGTTGCTCTCTTCTTGCTTAGCTGTTTCAATAGCTTCCGGACCAGCTTTATCAGCTGCCTCCTGTGCCCGGTTAGCTTCAGCTTGTGCTTGCTCGACCTGACTTTGAGCCGCAGCAGTATTTGCCTGAGCTTGAGCCAAATCAGCTTTCCCTTGTGCAACATTGCTGTCGGCTTCTTGTACAAGAGCCTGAGCAGCGTCTACCTGTTCTTTCGAAACAGATTCATCCTTTTGTGTGTTTTCTGCCTGTGGTTGGCTTTGACTAACGGGCGCATCAGAATAAGACTGATTATCAACTAATTGATCAGCCTGAACTCCTTCTGCGAGCACCAAAGACAATGCCGCTGCACTGACAGAAAAAGCACTAAGTGTCTTTTTCATTGTCAATATAATCTCCTCCACTTTTTCATCATTGTTAAAAACATTGACAAACACATTCTACCATGTTTATCTTCTGGAAGGAAGACGCTAACACATTTTTTTAAGCATTTTTGGACAGATACATAAAAAATGTTGGACAAATTCCTAAAAAATGTCGGTAAAACCGCCTATAATTTTTACCAATTGGCCTCGAATTCAATTTTCAGAGCATCTTGATTTTTTTATTTTTGCAATTTAAAGGCAGTCATTGAACTAAAAAATATGTAAAATAGATAAGAAAAAGGCCGGAATATTTTCCAGCCTTTTTGTAACATCCGCTTATTAACGGCGATATTGGCGCAAGAAGCGCGTCATTTTTTCTTGGATTTGAGCTAGCTCATCTACTCGAGGCAGATAAACGATTCGGAAATGATCTGGGTCCTTCCAGTTAAAGCCTCGTCCATGGACAAGAAGGACTTTTTCCTGCTTGAGGAAATTGAGCACAAACTGCTCATCATCGTCGATGTGATACATGTTCCGGTCAATTTTCGGGAAAATATAGAGACCAGCTTTAGGTTTTACAGCTGATAGTCCTGGAATGTCCTGAATAGCCTGATAGATGAAATTACGCTGCTCATAGATACGACCACCTGGCAAAAGCAGTTCATCCACAGATTGGTGACCTCCAAGTGAGGTTTGGACGACTTGCTGAGCCAAGACATTGGAGCACAGGCGCATATTGGAGAGCATGTTTAATCCTTCGATATAACCCTTAACATGATGCTTAGGCCCAGATAACACCATCCAGCCAACACGGAAGCCTGCGATTCGGTGCGACTTAGAAAGACCATTCATACTGACACAGAAGATATCAGGAGCCAGACTAGCCACAGAGGTGTGGACATTGCCGTCCATCACCATCCGATCATAGATTTCATCCGCAAAGATAATGAGATTATTTTGACGAGCAATTTCCACAATTTCCAGCAGAAGTTCCTTAGGATAAAGTGCTCCCGTTGGATTGTTAGGGTTGATGATAATGATAGCCTTGGTATTAGATGTGATTTTTGACTTGATGTCGTCAATATCTGGATACCATTCTGCCTGCTCATCACAGACATAGTGAACCGCATTCCCACCAGCCAGACTGACTGCAGCCGTCCAGAGTGGGTAGTCTGGCATTGGCACCAGCACCTCATCTCCGTCATCCAGCAATCCCTGCATAGACATAACAATCAGCTCGCTGACGCCATTTCCCAGATAAATATCATCAATATCTACATTAGGAAAATTTTTAAGCTGGCAATACTGCATGATAGCCTTACGGGCTGAAAAAATCCCCTTGGAGTCAGAGTAACCCTCACTGTCACGCGCATTCATAATCAAATCATGAATGACTTCGTCCGGAGCGGTGAAACCAAATTCAGCCGGATTCCCTGTATTGAGGCGGAGAATCTTTTCACCATTGGCCCGCATGCGCATAGCTTCATCCAAAACTGGACCGCGAATATCATAGGCAACATGTTCCAGCTTGCTGGACTTGTCAAATTCTTTCATTCTTATTTTTCCTCTATTCATCAGAATGTTATCATTATACCACCAGAAAAAGCGATTGACAACAATAAAATAAACTCACTTTTCATGTAATTAAAAAGAGAATTATAGGACAAAAAGTCCCATTCCTTTTCTAATTCCTCAAAGTAAAGGACTTTTTCTCAGCTTGCAATTTCCTGACAGCATTTCCATTTTATCTTTACTTTTTTTCTGAAAAGGGTTACAATAGAAACAAGAAAATAGTTGCAAATCACTCGGACGTTATGGACTGATTGATTTTTTGGTCAGCCCAATCATTCTGCGAATGATGCGACGTCCTTTGCCGACCATTTTAGAGGAGGTAGCTCTATGACTCAGAAATATGAAAACATTATGGTTGCTGTAGATGGTTCTCACGAATCCGAACTAGCCTTTGAAAAGGGCGTTAACGTGGCTCTCCGAAACGGCTCTCGTCTCACCATCGCCCACGTCATTGACACCCGGGCTTTGCAAAGTGTCTCAACTTTTGATGCAGATGTTTACGAGGACTTACAGGAAGATGCTAAAAAGCTGACAGCTGAGCTGAAAGAAAAGGCTCAAAAATCCGGTATCAAGTATGTTGATATTGTCATTGAGATGGGCAATCCCAAGACTCTCTTGGCTACAGATATTCCAGAAGAGCACAAGGTAGATCTGATTATGGTTGGTGCTACCGGCCTCAATGCCTTTGAACGGCTGCTAGTCGGCTCTTCCTCCGAATATATCCTGCGCCACGCCAAGGTTGACTTGCTGGTGGTCAGAGACCCAGAAAAGACTTTATAAAAACTAGAGCAGTTCAATGACTGCTCTAGTTTTCTTCTTTCTGCTCTATGGTACGCTGGTAGGCCTGAATCTGTCGTTCCAATTCCTCTTTGATAGCTCCTTCGGGAGCGTATTTTTCTTCCCAGTCATCTGGTTTGAGGATTTTATGGGTGACGGGGTCAAAGTGAGCCTTCCCATCTGGGAAAATTTTACCCATATTAGCCCGATGGACAATATCGAAAAGTTGCTCTGGGTCTACTCCCATCAGGACAAAACTGCCATAAGTAAAGTAAAGA
>CAUSZI010000046.1:0-17150 GCA_963536045.1 uncultured Streptococcus sp. | reverse complement strand
CATTGTTGCGCTGCTTGTATGGTCGTTTGCTTATAACGGGAAAAAAATAGAAATTAGTCCGTGGACCATTTATTTTGCAGTGGGTTTAGCCGTTATCTACGTTACAGGACTTATCGATGATATCTTTGGCGTAAAGGCAAGAAAGAAGTTTATTGTACAAATCTTTGTGTCATCTCTACTTCCAATATCGTGGCTTTTCATAAACAACTTGTATGGCTTTATGGGCATACACAGCATTTCTTTTTGGGTGGGAGCACCGCTAACTGTATTTATATTGGTATTTATTATGAATGCCACTAACCTGATTGATGGAATCGATGGACTTTCTGCCAGTTTATCGTTTATAGCATTGGGGGGGTTCTTTTATTGTTTTCTCGTAGAAGGAATGTGGATTTACTGCATATTGATAGCTGGCTTAATGGGTGTCTTGGTACCTTTTCTTTATTATAATATCTTTGGAAAGTTAGAAAAGAATAGGAAAATATTTATGGGCGACTCAGGTTCACTCACGTTAGGCTATATACTTGGTGTATTGCTCGTAAAGTTCTGCATGGTTAATCCAAACGTTATGGCTTACCGAAAAGGTTCTATTCTTTTCTCAATAACCTTGCTCATTATACCAATATTCGATGTTTGTCGTGTAATTATTGTTAGAATAATGCACGGACATGGTATATTTCACCCAGACAAAAACCACATTCACCACAAGTTTATGCGAACAGGGCTTACGCAACACCAGGCATTAATAGCTATCTTAGTGCTTGCCATTGCATTTATTATTCTGAATACAGTAATGTTCTGTTGGATAAGTCCTACTATCATTATTTTGATAGACATTACACTTTTTGTTCTGCTCAATGTATTCGTGCTGAATCCTATTATTAAACGCAACAACAAACAGCCTTTTCAAGAAGATTAGTTAAACTCTGACTAAGCTTTTATTAAAATCGCTTGAAGTGCAACGTTACATTGTTGCTTACAAGTGCCATTGTATTTTCTGACTGCTGAATGGTAAATGTTATAGCCAAAGTGTCGATGCCATAGAAACTTAAAAGAGAAGGTGTAGTAAGTAGTTCATCGCCATTCTCACGGTCGTAGCGGTAAGGTTCTTTCAGTTCTAAGGTGTTACCATTCTTTGTAAAATGATACAATATTCTACTGTGGTTGCCTGCTTTATCTTCTAGCAATAACAGATTTCCTTGAAACGACCAATATACTTTTTGATCTTTCAGCTCTACGCTTGCTGCACCTTTATCTATATAGACACAATGCCACATTCCTGCCAAATCGCCTGCTGCCTTACTGTCGCTCTCTAGAGTACAAGCCGAAAAACAAAGCATAACTATGAACGACCACAAGGTTAGTTTTATGTTTTTTATTTTCATATATTTAGAAATTAAATACTCCTGTCTTAGTTATTGTTAGCTGGAAACCATAATTAATACCACCAAGAATAGAACCAAAATCCATTCCGTATGCTGCTTTTATATCTATTCCGTTTAGCCACGTTGCAGAAATACTATGCGCTTTATAGCCTACTTCTGCTAAAATGCTAACATTGTGGCGTTCTCTAGAATAAGGTTCCGTATAGGTTCCTAAACCTTTTTGCAAAGAGGCAAGCATTCGCCAATTAACATACTCGGTTGGAGTACCTGCCAGTCCAAGATGGTATGCTACAAATCTATTATCGGTAAACTCTATTTTTCCATTATTATTATAGATGGGAGGATTGATGAGCTGGTTGAGCTGGTTCAGTTTGTCGGTGTTCAGCGGCCGCGCTACAAGGCTGGGACATCATACCCTGTTATCTGGGTGGATGTGCCCCTCATGGATATTTCCTCCAGTATGGTGCGGGATTTTCTGGCTCAGGGACGGACTCCTAATTTCCTGCTGCCGCAGCCAGTGCTAGACTATATCAAGAAAGAAGGACTTTATCTATGACCTATGAAAGTTATATCAGCATGAGCCGTGAGGCCTTGCTGGTTAAGATGGAAACAGTCATGTCTGAGAAACGTCTGCGGCATTGCCTAGGAGTGGAAAAGGCTGCTCGTGAATTAGCGGAGCGCGTCGGTCTTGATGTCGAAAAAGCTGGTCTAGCAGGACTCCTGCACGACTATGCCAAAAAGGTCTCGGATGAGGATTTCCTATCCTTGATTGACAAATACCGGCTGGATCCTAATCTGAAAAACTGGGGCAACAATGTCTGGCACGGCATGGTGGGCATTTACAAGATTCAGGAAGATTTAGGCATCAAAGATACTGAGATTCTGCGAGCCATCGAGATCCATACAGTGGGGAGTAGCACCATGTCTGAGTTGGACAAGGTCGTCTATGTAGCTGACTATATCGAGCACAACCGAGATTTTCCGGGAGTAGACAAGGCCAGAGAGCTGGCTAAGCGGTCGCTCAACCAAGCTGTGGCCTATGAAACCGCAAGGACTGTGGAGCATTTGGCTCACAAAGGAATGCCCATCTATCCGCAGACCTTGGAGACTTACAATGCCTTTGTAGGATATTTAAAGGAAATAGAAGAATGAAAACAGCTTTAATCATTATAGATGTACAAAATATCTTAGTGGAGACAGGTTTTCAGTCTGATAAAATGATGGATAAAATTTCCTTTCTGCAACATCAGGCTAGGAGTAAAGGTGTCGAAATTATCTATATTCAGCATATTGAAAATCCAGAAGATAGTGAATTGGAAACTTGGGAGTTGTCTCCTCTCTTAAATCGCAAATCAGACGAAAAGGTCTTTCAGAAGAAGTATAATAGTATATTTAAAGAGACTGGTTTAGAAGACTACTTGGATAAAGAAGATATTGGTCGTCTAGTTTTATGTGGAATGCAGACGGAATATTGTGTAGATGCATCAGTTAAAGTTGGATTTGAATTTGATTATAAACTTGTCATTCCAGAAGGTGCTTTTACAACTTTTGATGGAGAAGACGCTTCGGCAGAAAAAATAAATACTTTTTATCAAAAAATTTGGGATGGACGTTTTGCGGAAGTTCTAGATTACAAAAACATTTTTACTTAAAGAGGAACTATGAAAGAACAAGAATTATTGGAACTGGTCGTGAAGGCGGCCGATGAAAAGCGCGCAGAAGATATTGTGGCTTTGGATTTGCAAGGTCTGACTACTGTGACAGATTACTTTGTCATTGTCAGCTCGATGAACAGTCGTCAGCTGGATGCGGTAGCTGAAAATATCCGTGAGAAAGCTGCTGCGTCGGGTGTTTCTGCTGGTCATGTTGAGGGAGACGCAGCTGGTGGCTGGGTTCTTTTAGACTTGGGTGGCGTGGTCGTCCATGTCTTTTCTGAGGAAATGCGTGCGCATTACAATCTGGAAAAACTCTGGCATGAAGCAACCGGTGTGGATGTTGCAGCCCTATTGGAAGAAAAGAATAAGTGATTTTTTGCCTTTAGGCAAGAAATCAGAATTCGGCTCAGTCAGCCTGCTGGCTGGGCTATTTTTGAAAGGAAAAGTATGGCAACTTATGAAACCTTCGCGTCGGTTTACGATGCGATTATGGATGATTCTTTGTATGAGAAGTGGACGGATTTCAGCCTGCGTCATTTTCCCAAGGATAAGAAAAAACTGCTGGAACTGGCCTGCGGTACGGGTATTCAGTCTATTTATTTTAAGCAGGCAGGTTTCGAGGTGACGGGGCTGGATCTGAGTCAGGAAATGCTGGATTTGGCAGAGAAACGTAGCAGAGAGGCCGATTTGGATATTCCCTTTATACAAGGTAATATGCTGGATTTGAGCGGCGTTGGTCAGTTTGATTTGGTGACTTGTTACTCAGACTCCATTTGCTATATGGAGGACGAAGTCGATGTTGGTCAGGTCTTCACTCAAGTCTACCAGCATCTAAATGAGGGCGGTCGCTTTATCTTTGACGTGCACTCGATTTACCAGATTGACGAGGTTTTTCCAGGCTATTCTTATCATGAAAATGCTGAAACTTTTACCATGGTCTGGGATTCTTATGCGGACGAAACGCCTCATTCCATCGTGCATGAGCTGACCTTCTTTGTCCAAGACGAGGATGGGCGCTTCACGCGCCATGATGAGGTGCATGAGGAGCGGACCTATGAGATTCTGACCTATGATATCTTGCTGGAGCAGGCTGGCTTTAAGAATGTCAAGGTTTACGCGGACTTTGAGGACAAGGAACCAACTGACAAGAGCGCTCGCTGGTTCTTTGTAGCGGAGAAATGAGATGGCAGTTACCGGTATTATCGCAGAGTTTAATCCTTTTCATAATGGGCACAAATATCTGCTGGAGCAGGCTTCTGGTCTGAAAATTATCGCTATGAGTGGTAATTTTGTTCAGCGAGGGGAGCCGGCTATCATGGACAAGTGGACTCGGGCTCAGATGGCTTTAGAAGCTGGAGCGGATCTGGTCCTTGAGCTGCCTTTCTTGGTCAGCGTTCAGGCGGCGGACTTTTTCGCTAAGGGGGCAGTAGACATCTTAGAGAGACTGGGCATCGAACAGCTGACTTTTGGGACCGAGGAAGTGCTGGATTATGAGAGTGTTTCCAAGGTATATGGTCAAAAGGCAGAGCAGATGGAGGCTTATCTGGCTGGCTTGCCTGATTCCTTATCGTATCCCCAGAAGACTCAGGCTATGTGGCAGGAGTTTGCAGGGCTCAATTTCTCAGGCTCTACGCCCAACCACATCTTGGGCTTGGCCTATGCCAAGGCTGTGGCGGGAAGAGATATAAAACTGTGCCCGATTCAACGTCAGGGAGCTGGCTACCATTCCTTATCGGCTAATCAGGAATTTGCCTCCGCAACTGCCCTTCGTCAGAATCTGGCTCAGCCGGGCTTTCTCAAGAAATTCACTCCAGCCTACCACTTGCTTGAAACGGCACCCAAGGTGACCTGGTCGGACCTCTTTCCTTATCTTCGATACCAGATAGTGACCTGTCCGGATTTGACAAACTTTTATCAAGTCAACCAGGAGTTGGCCGTTAGGATTAGAGAGGCCTTGAAAAACAGTGAGACTATAGAAGAGTTGGTTGAGCAGGTGGCGACCAAGCGCTATACCAAGGCTCGGGTCCGGCGTCTGCTGACCTATATCCTGGTCGGAGCTAGGCAAGAAGGGCTTCCGTCAGCTGTTCATATCTTAGGTTTTTCTGAGCAGGGGCGCCAGCATTTGTCCCAGCTTAAGGGAAAAGTTGAATTGGTCAGCCGTATCGGCAAGGAGCCATGGGATAGTCTAACCCAGCAGGCTGATAAGGTCTATCAACTAGGCAACTCTGCACTTAGGGAGCAGAATTTTGGACGGGTTCCGATTATGAAAGACAAGTAAGGCTGAATGTTCAGCCTTTTTGCTTTGTTTGCGACGGTAAATAAAAAATGGTATAATAAAAAAACAAACTTGTTTTCACTAAGGAGCATGATTTGCTTTTTAGTGGTTTGATTGTAGGTATGAAAGCTAACATTCGGTCAATAAAACATTGCTATGCTGATTGAATGCTTATCTTTCCTATCCATGTCTCAAAGGAGGAAGACTCATGAAATTCAAAAAGATTACCTTTATGGCCCTTACAGCCTTGCTTACGCTTAGTTTAGGGGCTTGTAGCTTGATTGGGCAGAAGCATTCTCAAAAGAATCAGGGTGGGACTGAGAATAGCTCCCGTGAGAGCCAAAAGAATACTTCTTCTGATGATATTGAAGAACTCTTGGAGAAAGCAGAAACTGCGAATGAAGATCTAACTTCAATGAAAATGAAGGTGAAATTATCTATCACTGTAGATGGTTCCAATAAAACTCAAACGATGAGCGGAGACCTTCTCTATGATAAAAGCACGGATGAGCTGGCCAAGGGGCATTTAGTCATAGATGGAAAAGAGAGTGGTCAGGAGAGTTATCAAGAAGCGATTATGCCAGGCGGAGAGAATAAACTTTTGTATACTCGTTCTTCTAAAAATGGAACCTGGTCTAAGCAAGAAATGGGAAGCGGTGCAGATTATTATGTTCAGCCCGATTATTTCAAACTTATGGACGGCTTTTATCAAATGGCTGATGATGTCACTGTAAAGGAAAGCGGCGATGAATATATCTTTAAATTAAGTAGCAAAAATGCTGATTTGCTAGGACTTTTTGGTGAAGAATTCAAACTAGAGCTGTCAGGTGTTACTCAGGCAGATATGGATAAGAAGTTAGAAGTACGCTTGGATAAAAAGACCTTATTCTTAAAAGAATTTAAGCTAGGTTTATCTTATAAAGGTGAAAAAGGTAGTATGGATGTTCAAACAGATACTCAATATTCTGACTGGAATAAGGTAGAGGAAGATGAGTTTAAGGCGCCTCAGTAAAGCATAAGCAAAACTATTAGCTGAGAAAGAAAGGAAAAGTCATGCCTTTATTGTTTGCTTTTCGCTACCGTAGAGGACTCTATTTGACCATAGTCATCTTGGCCTCTGTCTTTTTAGTCTCAGGCATCATTTTCGGCGCCTTAGCTTCCTTGCTCTTGTTTTCAATTGATAAAGCCATGCCTGGATCAGGAATTATTTCATTCGGTTTGCCTTCTTTCCTTACCTTTCTCTTAGCCAGTCTACTTGAAATTTTTATAATAATCCATGCGGGACGCAAGCTGAGTAAAAAGTGCTTTGTTCTTGCAGGAACAGAATGGGGCTTGACCGTGCGAGGTGCTTTGTTGAAAGAGCATATTTTTGCTTGGAATCAGCTGGAAAGCGTCTTTTACCGGCCGGCTTGGGGAAGAACTTCTGATGGGCAGGCTTCTTTTCGACTGGGAGTCAGGTACTATCGGAGAGACTACCTATATGTCAAGCCTTATCATGGCAAGTCCGTTCGAGTAGATGTCACTTTTTTAGATGGCAGAATAGAGGATGTTTTTGCCTGCTTAAGCAGATGCAAACCGGATTTGCCTATTGTGAAAAATGATCAGTGATATTTTTGATGGATTTCGGTAAAGGTCCTCTATGACAGACCTGCTAGTTTCAGGAAATAGAATTTACCGTCCAGTTGCTCTTTTAGCGACTGGATTTTTTATGGAAGGAAAACTGAAATCAATTTTGTCTCGATTTCAGGCTAGCAGAAGTCGAAGAATGCAACCAGAATCTTCTGGAAGCTATCATTTTTTCTTAGTGATTTTTCTGATTCCCTGTGTTATAATAAGAAAGATTAAAAATGTAATTTATCAAAAGGAGAATCTCCAATGGGACGTAAATGGGCCAATATTGTGGCAAAGAAAACGGCCAAAGACGGCGCAAACTCAAAAGTGTATGCTAAGTTTGGTGTAGAAATCTATGTAGCAGCTAAAAAAGGTGATCCAGATCCAGAGTCTAACACAGCTTTGAAATTTGTTATTGATCGAGCTAAGCAGGCTCAGGTGCCGAAGCATGTTATTGACAAAGCTATTGATAAGGCAAAAGGAAACACCGACGAAACCTTTACTGAAGGCCGCTATGAAGGATTTGGCCCAAACGGTTCTATGCTGATTGTTGATACTCTGACTTCAAATGTCAATCGAACTGCAGCCAATGTTCGTGCAGCCTTTGGGAAAAATGGCGGTAATATGGGAGCTAGCGGCTCTGTATCTTATCTTTTTGATAATAAAGGCGTGATTGTCTTTGCTGGGGACGACGCTGACAGTGTCTTTGAACAGCTGCTGGAAGCGGATGTGGATGTTGATGATGTTGAAGCAGAAGAAGGAAGCATCACTGTCTATACAGCGCCAACTGACCTTCACAAGGCTATCGTGGCTCTGCGTGAATCTGGCATTCAAGAATTCCAAGTAACCGAGCTGGAAATGATTCCTCAGTCTGAAGTAGAGTTGACCGGTGAAGACCTCGAAACCTTTGAAAAGCTTTATAGCGTTTTAGAAGACGACGAAGATGTCCAAAAAATCTATACGAATGTAGATGGATTCTAAAGATACTTGACCTGTAGTTGGAGCTACAGGTTTTTCTGTGATGAGAAGTCTCAAACTGTATTTACCAGTCAAGATAAGTATGGTAAAATAGAAAGGTCATATTATTAAGTTATTAAGGAGACAATGATGAAAAAAGTATTTCAATACGCGACCTTGCTTCTAGCAGGAATGAGCTTAACAGCCTGTGCCTTGCTTCCGACTTCAAATCAGGATATTCCAAGTAAGCAAAGTCAGGAGAAGAAGGACAAGAAAGCAGCCAGCAATGGGCAAGTAGAGGTCAAGATTAAGGAAGGCCAGTTTATTTTGCCAAGCAATGGGGCCGCTGATTCAAAATACTTAGCTTTGTCATTGGAAATTAAGAATAAAACGGATGAAAAAATCATGATTTCCTCTTCAGACATTGGCTTTTATGATTCAGAAGGTGAGAAAATCCAGCCTGTCGGAGTTTATGATGATGCAGAAAACTTTAAAATACTGAAATATGAAGATTTAGCTAAGGGAAAGACTCTTTCTGGTTATCTTGTATTTAAGGTTGAAAAGGATAAAAAATATGAGCTGCACTATGAGAAGAAAACTTATGATGCTGATGAGAAAACAGAAGAAATCAAGCTAAATGTTGATCCTTCGAGCTATCCTGATCAAGTCGAAGAGTCAAAGAAATTAGCTTCTGATTATCTGAATGATGTTTTCTTAGGTGGAGACGCCAAAAGCAAAGACAAGGCAAAGTCATCCAAGGGCAAGGAAGATTTTGTCTTAGGCAGTAATTTGGAGCAAGATAAAAATGACTTTAGAGCAGCTTTTGCTGAAGACTTTAAACGTAAATTGCATGACTATCCCTTTACTGATAAGGAAGTCAATACCTTTATCGATGCCTATGTGGAAAATAATGCAAAACGCTCCGAAATTTCTTATACAGTAGCCCAGTACATGCCGAATGAGATAGTGATCAAGATTAAACCGAGAACGGTCAGTCTAAGTAAAACCATCCTGAACTACAGTAAAGAGTTTTCTGACAAGCATCGTTCTGAGTATGCGAATCTTTCGGAATTCTATAAAGCACAAGATAAGAATTATGCTGATGACATGATGGCTGGATTGGACTCACGGCCGCTTCTCACCCCAGAACGAGATTATCAGCTGAAATTTGTAAAGACAGATGGCAAGTGGGTTTTGGAGCGTGATTTTTCTTATGAATCCATTGTCATTTCTTTCGAAGGCGATATATCATAATACAAAAATTAGAGGGCTAATTATTGATTATTTGCTCTCTATTTTTGTTTCTGCGTCCAGCTTTGTGCTATACTGGTTGATAGATAGGTGTATTTGAGTAAAGGAGTCTGCCATGAAAAAATTTTATGATAAACTGATGCAAACGCGGCATTATCTTCATCAGCATCCAGAGCTGTCTGGGAAGGAATTTGAAACGACGGCTTTCCTAAAAAGGTATCTGGAAGATTTGGAAATTAGGATTTTAGAATCCAATCTGAAAACGGGCTTGGTTGCCGAGGTTGGTTCTGGCAAGCCGATTATTGCCCTGAGGGCTGATATTGATGCTCTACCCATTTTAGAGCGGACTGGTCTGCCTTACGCCAGTCAGAATGCAGGCGTCATGCACGCTTGCGGTCATGATTTTCACCAGACCAGCCTCTTGGGGGCAGCGGAGCTGCTCAAGGCTATGGAGGGAGATTTGAGAGGAACGGTTCGTCTGATTTTTCAGCCGGCTGAGGAAACTTCTCAGGGAGCCAGTCAGGTTCTTGCGACTGGTCTGCTGGACGATGTGTCTGCTATTATCGGCTTTCACAATATGCCCCAGCTTAAGGCGGGGCAGCTGGCACTTAAAGCTGGAGCCATGATGGCTGGGGTTGAGAAGTTCAAGGTTGGGGTAGAAGGAGTCAGCAGCCATGCGGCTAGGCCAGATCTGGGTGTTGATACAGTATTGACTGTGACTAGTATGATTCAAAATCTGCAGGCTCTAGTGGCTCGTACTGTGTCTCCTTTTGAAGCAGCTGTCTTGTCTGTAACTCATATAGAAGCGGGGGCAACTTGGAATGTACTGCCGCAGTCGGGCTTTTTTGAAGGGACCATTCGCAGTTTCAATCCGACCTTGCAGCAGCGTCTCAAGGAAGACTTTATCCGAATTGTAGAGAATACAGCGGAGAATTTTGGGGCTCAAGTCAGGATTTCTTGGGACCATACTCCTCCAGTGACCTATAATGATCCCGAATTGGCCGAGCTGCTCTATGAGCACTCACAGAATCTGGCTGAGGTTCTGCCTGCCAGTCCTTCCTCGGCTGGAGAAGATTTTGCCTTTTATCAGGAGAAGCTTCCAGGCGTCTTTGCCTTTATCGGCTCAAATGGGGCAGAAAATGCTCCTGACCTCCATCACGACAGCATGGTTATTGACGACGAAGCTTTCAAAGTCTCCGTTCCTTACTATGTCGAAAGTGCCCTCTTTCTCCTGCAGCACTATAAGCAGAAAGTCTAGAGATAGTTGCCTCAAAGCTGATAAAGAAAAGCTATCACCTCCATAAAAAATATATAATGGTCAAGTTTCTCCTTATTTGATATGATAAAGAAAGACTTTTTAGGAGGAATTCGAAATATGAACCTGAAGAAAACCTTGAAATACTTCTCTCTGGCGGCTGTCAGTGCCTTGGCTATTGGTGCCTTGGTGGCTTGCTCATCATCAAGTGAGAAGAAAACAGAGAAAATAAAGGTAGAAGTCGGAACAGTGGGGACGACCAAACCATTTTCATACGAGGATAAAGATGGTAAACTGACTGGATACGATATCGAAGTCCTTCGCGCTATCTTTAAGGACTCAGATAAGTATGAAGTCAATTTCAATAAGACCAAGTGGGCTTCTATTTTCTCAGGTCTGGACAGCGACCGCTACCAGATCGGTGCCAATAATATCAGCTATTCCGAAGAACGGGCTAACAAATATCTCTATGCTAGTCCATATGCGAAAAATCCAACAGTTTTAGTTGTCCGGAAGGGTGAGGGCATCAAATCGCTGGATGACATTGGCGGCAAGTCTACTGAGGTTGTTCAGGGGACTTCAACAGCTCAGCAACTAGAGGACTACAACAAGGAACATAGCGATAATCCGACAAAAATCAATTATACGGACGGAACCATTCAGCAAATTTTGGCCAATCTGAATGACGGCCGTACGGACTATAAGGTTTTTGAGCGCATAACTGTAGAGTCTATTATCAAAGACCAAGGCTTGAAGAATCTGGAAGTGATTGAGCTTCCAAGTGATCAGCAGCCGTATGTCTATCCGATTATCGCAAGCGGTCAGGAAGACCTGCAAAAATTTGTCAACAAGCGAATCAAGGAACTCTATGAGGATGGTACGCTTGAAAAACTATCACAAGAATTCTTTGGCGGTTCTTACCTGCCAGATGCAAAAGATATCAAGTAAGAAATCCCATCAAGTCCAGTCTGCAATTTGGCTGACTAGACTTTGATACAAGAAATACGATAAGGGCGGGGAAGCTTATTTCCCCAGCCCTTTATCTGCTGTTAATAGGAGTAACGCATGCCTTTCTCAACTGAGACTGAACAAATCAAGAAATTTGAAAACGACGAGGTGGCCCAGCACTATTTTGAAGTGCTGCGAACCTTGATTTCTAAAAAATCAATCTTTGCCCAGCAGGTTGGTCTGCAGGAAGTAGCCAACTATTTGGGAGAGATTTTTACAGCTGCAGGTGCCAAGGTCATGATTGACGATAGCTATACTGCTCCATTTGTTTTGGCGGAGTTTCTTTCTTCAAATCCTGCTGCTAAGACCGTTATTTTCTACAACCACTACGATACAGTGCCGGCAGATGATGACCAGCCTTGGACCAATGATCCCTTTACGCTGTCAGTTCATTATGGGGTTATGTATGGGCGAGGAGTGGATGATGACAAGGGGCACATTACCGCTCGTCTGACGGCTGTTCGCAAGTATATTCGAGAGCACGGTGATTTGCCGGTCAATATCATCTTTATGATGGAAGGGGCAGAAGAGTCTGCTTCGACAGACTTGGATAAATATTTGGCCAAGCATCGCAAACGCCTGCGAGGAGCAGATTTGCTGGTCTGGGAGCAAGGCAGCCGCAATAATCTGGGACAGCTGGAAATCTCAGGCGGCAACAAGGGAATTGTTACCTTTGACATGACGGTCAAAAGTGCAGATGTAGACATTCATTCCAGCTTCGGTGGTGTTATCAATTCAGCTTCTTGGTATTTGCTCAATGCTTTATCCAGCTTGCGCAGTCCAGACGGCCGCATTCTAGTTGAAGGCATTCATGAGCAGATTCAAGAGCCAAATGAACGGGAGCTGGCTCTGATTGAGGAATATGCCCTGCGGACTCCTGAAGAGTTGAGTCAGGTCTATGGCTTGAAATTGCCGGTTTTGTTGGACGAACGGAAGGAATTCCTCCGTCGCTTTTACTTTGAGCCTTCGCTGAATATTGAAGGCTTCGGATCAGGCTATCAAGGCCAAGGGGTTAAAACAATTTTACCTTCAGAGGCCCAGGCTAAGATGGAGGTTCGTCTGGCACCTGGTCTGGAGCCACAAGATGTTTTGGACAAGATTCGTCAGCAGCTGGATAAAAATGGCTATCCGGCAGTTGAGCTGACCTATACCTTGGGAGAGATGAGCTATCGCAGCGACATGAGCGCACCTTCCATTCTTAATCTTATCGAGCTGGCTAAAGATTATTACCAAGAGGGCATCTCTGTTCTGCCGACTTCAGCTGGAACTGGTCCGATGCATACGGTTTATGAAGCCTTGGAGGTTCCTATGGCAGCTTTTGGACTTGGCAATGCTAACAGCCGAGATCACGGCGGAGATGAGAATGTGAAAATTGCTGACTACTATACGCACATAGAGCTCATTCAAGACTTGATTGGCAGTTACCATCAAGCTGATTAGCGGGAAAGGAAGGCTTATGCTATACTCTACAAGAAAAGACAAACTGAAGCAGGCTGGCTTCTTTTACCTCTTTTATTTCCTAGCCATGCTCTTAGGCGTCTTGGTTGGACTTCTATTTGATCGCTCAGGCAATATGTTTTATGCTCCGGCTTTTACAGCTTTCTTTGGCGGAGTTCTGTTCATCTTCTATACGGAGAAAATAAAGACCTTCGGTCTAATCAGCGGTCTAGGCTGTCTGCTAGGTTTCTTCTTTTTGCTTAGTCGACATGGCTTTGGAGCTTTTCTACCAGGTTTGATTTGTGGTATTTTAGCGGATCTTATAGCTCGGTCAGGTAGTTACCAGAAGACTGTTAGGAGCTTGCTGTCTTTTATGGTTTTCAGCTTTAGCACAGCGGGTCCTATTTTCCTAATGTGGCTGGCACCCAAGCAGTACGAAGCTAGTCTTCTTGCCAGAGGAAAGACTCAGGCTTATATCGAGAAAGTCATGCTTAAGCCAGAACCCAGCTTGATCCTCTGGTTTATGGCCAGCATTTTACTGGGGGCTTTACTTGGTGCCTTGTTAGGAAGGAAAATCCTTAAAGCGAGACATTCCAAGTCAGCTTCAGTCTAACTATCATTGTAAATATAACTAAGGAGAAAACATGAACAATTTACTCGTACTCCAGTCGGACTTTGGTCTGGTAGATGGAGCTGTGTCAGCCATGATCGGAGTGGCGCTAGAAGAGTCGCCCACTCTGAAAATTCATCATCTGACTCACGATATCACCCCTTACAATATCTTTGAGGGAAGCTATCGTCTCTTTCAGACGGTTAATTACTGGCCAGCAGGAACGACCTTTGTGTCGGTAGTGGATCCGGGTGTGGGCTCAAAGCGTAAGAGTGTGGTAGCCAAGACTAAAAAAGGTCAGTACATCGTTACGCCTGATAACGGCACCCTGTCTTTCATCAAGAAGCATGTCGGCATTGAGGCCATTCGGGAAATTTCTGAAGTGGAAAATCGCCGTAAGGATACGGAGCATTCCTACACTTTCCACGGCCGTGATGTCTATGCCTATACAGGTGCTAAGCTAGCCAGCGGCCATATCAGCTTTGAAGAAGTTGGACCAGAGCTAAAAGTTGAAGACATTGTCGAAATTCAGGTAGTCGAAACTACGCTTGCGGAGAATTATGTCAGCGGAGCTATTGATATCCTGGATGTTCGCTTCGGCTCTCTCTGGACCTCTATCACCCGCGAGGAGTTCTGCACCTTGAAACCAGAATTTGGCGACCGCTTCGAGGTTACCATCTACAATAATGACATGCTGGTTTATCAAAACCAAGTAACCTATGGCAAGTCCTTTGCGGATGTCCGCATCGGCCAGCCTATCCTCTATATCAACTCCCTCTATCGGGTCGGTCTAGCGATTAACCAAGGTTCCTTTGCTAAGGCCTACAATGTTGGCGTCGGTGCCCAGTGGCATATTGAAATCAAGAGAATTGAAAATTAAGGAAGAAGAACATGAAAAATAATACAATCAGAAACGTAGTCGCAACAGGAATTGGAGCAGCCCTATTCGTGGTCATCGGAATGATCAATATTCCAACGCCTGTACCCAATACCAGCATCCAGCTCCAATACCCTCTGCAAGCTCTTTTTAGCGTCATTTTTGGACCAATCGTTGGTTTCTTGATGGGCTTCATTGGCCACGCCATTAAAGACGCTATGAGCGGTGGCGGACTTTGGTGGTTCTGGATTGCCGGTAGCGGAGTCTTCGGTCTATTGGTTGGTTTCTTTAGAAAATTCTTCCAAGTGGAAGAAGGAAAATTTGAAGTCAAGGATATTATCCGCTTTAACTTGATTCAGTTTGGAGCAAATGCAATCGCTTGGCTAATCGGTCCGATTGGTGACGTGATTGTATCTGGTGAGCCGGTCAATAAGGTCATTGCTCAAAGTATTGTAGCTATTCTGGTGAATTCTGCGACAGTAGCAGTCATCGGAACTGTCTTGCTGACTGCTTACGCTCGCACCCGCACTCGCGCAGGAAGTCTGAAAAAGGATTGATTACATCAAAAATTGAAAGATTGGGAGGATTCCCAGTCTTTTTTGTACAAAATAAAAAGTATAATGTAAATTATATATTGTATTATGGAAATTTATAAAGTGAAAGGAGAATCTGTAAGAGAATGTAGTAAAAGCGCTTTGAGAAGTATTTGAATCAATCGGGAGAAGAGCGTTGACTTGTCCTTCTCATTTAAACTTTCCAGCTCTGCTATTTTTCAAACAAATATTTTGCCCAGTTTTTTCAATCAGGTTATAATAAATAGATGAATTAAAAAATTCAGAAAATTTTATAGAGAAAAGAGAGTTGAAATCTTATGGCAAAAGATATTCGCGTCCTACTTTACTACAAATATGTTCCGATTGAGAATGCTGAGAAATTTGCAGCTGATCATCTGGCCTTCTGTAAATCTATCGGCCTTAAAGGCCGTATCTTGGTAGCAGATGAAGGAATCAATGGAACGGTTTCTGGTGACTATGAAACCACTCAAAAATACATGGATTATGTGCACAGCCTTCCGGGCATGGAAGACCTTTGGTTCAAGATTGACGAAGAAAATGAACAAGCCTTCAAGAAGATGTTTGTTCGCTACAAGAAAGAAATTGTCCACCTTGGTTTGGAAGACAACGACTTTGACAACGACATCAACCCACTTGAAACAACAGGTGCTTACTTGTCTCCAAAAGAGTTCAAAGAAGCCCTTCTTGACGAAGATACCGTTGTCCTTGACACACGTAACGATTACGAGTACGACCTAGGACATTTCCGTGGGGCTATCCGCCCAGACATCCGCAACTTCCGTGAGTTGCCACAATGGGTCCGTGACAACAAGGAAAAATTCATGGACAAGCGTGTCGTGGTTTACTGTACAGGTGGCGTTCGCTGTGAGAAATTCTCAGGTTGGATGGTCCGTGAAGGCTATAAAGATGTTGGCCAATTGCACGGAGGAATCGCAACTTACGGTAAAGACCCAGAAGTTCAAGGTGAGCTTTGGGATGGGAAAATGTACGTCTTTGACGAGCGTATCGCAGTTGATGTTAACCATGTCAACCCAACCATCGTAGGGAAAGACTGGTTTGATGGAACACCATGTGAACGCTATGTCAACTGTGGCAATCCCTTCTGTAACCGTCGTATCCTAACATCAGAAGAAAATGAAGACAAGTACCTTCGTGGATGCTCACACGAGTGTCGTGTTCACCCACGCAACCGCTATGTTTCAGAAAATGAATTGACACAAGCAGAAGTAATCGAGCGCCTAGCAGCTATCGGTGAAAGCTTGGAAACAGTGGTAGCTCAGTAATAAGGAGAGATCCTAATGGAAAAATTTTGTGTTTATGGGAAATTAATTGCCAAAGAAGGAAAGGCGCAGGAACTTGCTGCTTATATGCAAGAAGTTGTTAAAGAAATGCAAAATCTTGATACTTGTTTCTGCTATATCTTAGGAGAGAAAGCAGACGAACCCAACAGCATCTATATTTATGAGGTTTGGGAGAGCGAGCAAGCTCACAATGACAGTCTGACCTTGGAAGTTTTTCAAAATCTCATTGCAAAAGCTAGACCCATTATTGCAGGCATGGAAAATTTGCATAAGCTGACTATTTTTGATGGTAAGGCAAGTTTCTAAATTCCTAAGAAAAACTAAAAACTTTAGACGTTTCAAATGTCTAAAGTTTTTTTGTTATTTATTTGCATGTAAAAGTCTTGTTGGACAGAGATTTGGGAAAGTAGACTATTTCCAACGATTCTTGGGACATCTCTCGGATTATCGCTTGATTTCGGATTTTCTTTCCACAGTTCTGATTTTTTGTCCTTTCTTTATGATGTGATATAATGAGCTTAAATAAATGGGAAAGGAGCAAGTCCATGTCTAAAGCTATCATGGAAGAAGTGGCAGCCTATCTTCGTCAGCATGCAGATGAAGAGCTGAGTCTGACCGATTTGGCTCAGCATTTCCACTATAGCCCTTCCCATCTATCCAGAACTTTCAAGAAAAAGATGGGCTTTTCTATCAAGCAATATGTGGAAGCTCTTAAGATGGAAAAAGGGATTCAGGAAATTGTGGAAGGTCGGCAAAATGTGACTGAGACCTCTATGGAAGCTGGTTATGATAGTCTAGGCAGTTTTTCTAATACTTTTAAGCGGCATACTGGACTTTCGCCTAAAAAATATTATCAGGAATCAACCAAGGCTTATGATTTTATGGTCAAACAGCTGGATGAGAAGGGAGCTTTGTTACATCAGGATCCCGACTGTAAAAGTGACAATAGGCTG
>CAUSZI010000045.1:0-17199 GCA_963536045.1 uncultured Streptococcus sp. | reverse complement strand
ATCCGAGGAATTTCAAGATCCCTTGGTTTACAGTTGGGTGGAAACGAAGTCCGCCTTTATAAGGACCAACTGCTGAGTTAAATTGTACGCGGTAACCACGGTTAACTTGTACTTTACCTTCGCGGTCTACCCAAGGAACACGGAAGCTGATAACGCGCTCAGGCTCAGTAATACGCGCTAGGATATTTTCCTCAATGTATTCTGGGTGTTTTTCAAAAACAGGCTCCAGGGTATTGAGAAACTCTTCAACAGCTTGGAGGAATTCTGCCTCGTGTCCGTTGCGGGCTTTTACGGTCTCGAAAGTGCTTTGGATATATTCTTTAGCAGTTGTCATCTGTCATTCTCCTTTAAATAAAATAGTAAACCATCCTGTCGGAAGCTGCTTGCAGCTTGTGTGACTAGGATGTGTTTAAATCTTTAAAACAGACATCTTTTAAATGTCATATTTTATTACATGGAACATTATAGCAGACTTTTTTTCCCTTGTAAAGAAAAAAGTTGAATTTTCTAAAAATTTCCACAATTTGTTTTCTGAAATATTTCAGAAAGACGACCAATCGAACTGGATATTTTCCGAACGTTAGTCAGGAATTGCCGGTTTAAAAAACGAAAAAACGGAGTTTGGTGATATAATAGGGGAAATGAGCTAAAGGCACTCGCCTTCAGAAGAAAAAGGAGCGTTTTACTATGGTTTCGACATCTACACAGATTGCTGGTTTTAATTTTGATAACTGCCTGATGAATGCAGCTGGGGTTGCCTGCATGACAAAAGAGGAACTGGCAGAAGTCAAAGATTCTGCTGCGGGAACCTTTGTGACCAAGACAGCGACGCTGGAATTTCGTCAGGGAAACCCAGAACCGCGCTATCAGGATGTTCCGCTGGGGTCTATCAACTCCATGGGCCTGCCCAACAATGGTTTGGACTACTATCTTGACTACCTGCTGGAACTCCAGAAAAGCGAACCAAATCGAACTTTCTTCCTCTCTTTGGTCGGTATGTCGCCAGAAGAAACCCACACCATTCTTAAGAAAGTTCAGGCAAGTGACTTTAAAGGCATTACTGAGCTCAATCTTTCCTGTCCCAATGTCCCTGGCAAGCCGCAGATTGCCTATGACTTTGAAACAACGGAAAAAATCTTATCAGAAGTTTTTGCTTATTTCAAAAAGCCCCTAGGCATCAAGCTGCCTCCTTATTTTGACATCGTGCATTTTGACCAGGCCGCGGCGATTTTTAACAACTATCCGCTCAAGTTTGTCAATTGTGTAAACTCCATCGGAAATGGTCTTTATATAGAAGATGAGTCAGTGGTCATTCGTCCGAAAAATGGTTTTGGAGGTATCGGAGGTCAGTACATCAAGCCGACCGCCCTAGCCAATGTCCATGCATTTTACCAACGCCTTAAACCAGAAATCCAAATCATTGGAACTGGTGGTGTCCTGACGGGCCGCGATGCCTTCGAGCATATCCTCTGTGGAGCCAGTATGGTGCAGGTAGGAACAACCCTTCATAAAGAAGGAGTCGCAGCCTTCGAGCGAATCACCGTAGAACTCAAGGCTATTATGGAAGAAAAAGGCTATGAAAGTCTGGAAGATTTCCGAGGGAAATTGAAGTATATTGAGGAGTAATCTTCTATACAAGAGTTGTTGTGATTTGAAATAAAGAACATGTCTGGGTTGATGGTCATTAAGACCCAGCTTTTTCATATCAATTTGAAGAAAGTTCTAATCAAATTGCTATAATTTCGACTCCTTTTATGAGAAAATAGACGCAAAGAAATGAGGTGCTTTTATGGCAGAAATTTATTTAGCAGGTGGATGCTTCTGGGGCTTGGAAGAGTACTTCTCCCGTATTGAGGGTGTGGAGGAAACGACAGTGGGCTACGCCAATGGCCAGGTGGAATCAACTAACTACCAGCTGATTCACCAGACGGACCATGCAGAGACGGTTCATCTGGTCTACGATGAAGAGCGGGTCAGCCTGCGGGAAATCCTGCTCTATTATTTCCGAGTCATTGATCCTCTGTCGCTTAATAAGCAGGGCAATGATGTTGGTCGTCAATATCGGACGGGCGTTTACTATACCAATCAAGCCGATAAGAGCGTCATTGAGCAGGTCTTTACTGAGCAGGAAAAGCAGTTGGGACAAAAGATTGCTGTTGAGCTAGAGTCTTTGCGCCACTATGTCCTAGCTGAGGACTATCATCAGGATTATCTCAAGAAAAATCCCGGTGGCTACTGTCATATCAATGTCAATGATGCCTATCAGCCCTTGGTCGATCCTGGCCAATATGAGAAGCCTACAGATGCAGAATTAAAAGAGCAGCTGACGGAAGAGCAGTACCAGGTGACTCAGGATAGTGCGACCGAGCGTCCCTTCCACAATGCCTACAATGCTACTTTTGAAGAAGGGATTTATGTCGATGTGACGACTGGAGAGCCCCTCTTTTTTGCTGGTGACAAGTTTGAATCTGGCTGCGGCTGGCCTAGCTTTAGCCGGCCTATTGCCAGAGAAGTTCTGCGATATTATGAAGACAAGAGCCATGGCATGGAGCGTATTGAAGTGCGCAGCCGTTCTGGCAATGCCCATCTGGGGCATGTCTTTACTGACGGCCCAGAAGCAGCAGGAGGCCTACGTTACTGTATCAACTCAGCAGCTCTGCGATTTATTCCAAAAGAAAAAATGGAAGCAGAAGGATATGGCTATCTGCTGACTTTCATGCAGTAAAAGGGCATGAAATCAACTCAAATGTTTCAATCAGTCATATAATTTTTTTATCACGGCGATAAATTATTTATATAAGCCAAGTCTCCTTGAACATGGTAAAATGAGAAGTAATCTTATAAAATAGAGAATTTAGAATTTTATCCATCAAAGGAGAATAAATGATGAATTTGAAAAAAATCTTTTCAGTAGGCTTAGTAGGCCTTGCAGCCTTGGGTTTGGCAGCTTGCGGAGGCTCTTCTAGTAAGGAGAGCAAGTCAGCAGACGGACCTGTAACCGTCAAGGTTGGGGTAATGAGCCTGAGTGATACAGAAGAAGCGCGCTGGAACAAGGTTCAAGAGATTCTTGACAAAGAAAATGCAGGCGTTAAATTAGAATATACGCAGTTTACCGACTACTCTCAGCCTAACCAAGCTCTACTTGATGGTGATGTGGACATCAATGCCTTCCAACATTATAATTTCCTTGAAAACTGGAACAAAGAGAAGGGAGCAGACCTTGTGTCTGTTGCGGATACTTATATCGCACCGATTCGTCTCTACTCTGGTACAAAGGACGGCAAAAATAAATATACAGATGTGAAAGACATCCCAGAAAATGGTACGATTGCCGTTCCAAATGATGCGACAAATGAGAGCCGTGCTCTTTATCTTCTTGAATCAGCTGGCTTGATCAAGCTTGATGTTAAAGGGAACGAGCTTGCGACTGTTGCCAACATCAAAGAAAACAAGAAGAATCTGACAATTTCTGAGTTGGATGCTTCTCAAACTCCAGCTTCTCTGACTTCAGCAGATGCTGCAGTTGTCAATAATACTTTCGTTCGCGAAGCAGGCATTGACTACAAGAAGGCCCTCTTCAAAGAAGAAGCCAATGAAAACTCAAAACAATGGTATAACCTGATTGCAGCGAAACCAGATTGGAAGAAATCAGACAAGGCTGACGCGATTGAAAAAATTATCAAGGCTTACCACACTGATGAAGTGAAAAAAGTTATTGAAGAATCATCAGATGGTATGGATCAGCCAGTGTGGTAATTTTTACCGGCAGAAAGTCATTGTATTGAATAAATGAAATGATTAAGAAGGGCGGAGATTAGCTTCTCCAGCCCTTTATCTGCTATTATGGTCATTTAGTTTGAACAGTATCTGGCTTTGGGTTAGGTCGGTAAAGATTGCAGCTTGTGGCATCACATTTCCCTAGTCAAGTGACAGGCGAAATCAAACAAAAAAGGCTATAGTGGCTAAATCTCATATTGGACAAATCAAGGAGTGAATCGGAAATTATGGGCAAAGAAATTATCAAATTGGATCACATTGATGTCGTTTTTAATCAAAAAAAGCGAGACATTAGGGCCGTAGAAGATGTGACCATTCATATTAATCAGGGAGATATTTATGGAATTGTAGGTTATTCTGGTGCCGGGAAATCTACTCTGGTCCGTGTCATTAACTTGCTGCAGGTGCCGTCTGCTGGTAAGATTACGGTGGATGATACGGTTTTCTATGATCATCATCAGGTTCAGCTTACTGCGGCTGAGCTACGCCAAAAGCGTAAGGATATTGGGATGATTTTCCAGCATTTTAACCTCATGGCACAGATGACAGCCAAGGAAAATGTTGCCTTTGCACTTAAGCATTCACCTTTATCAGCTGCTGAAAAAGAGAAGAAAGTTCATACACTTTTAGACTTGGTAGGCTTAGCAGATCGGGCGGACAATTATCCTGCTCAGCTGTCTGGCGGTCAGAAGCAGCGGGTGGCCATTGCACGAGCCTTGGCCAATGATCCTAAAATTCTAATCTCGGACGAGTCCACATCCGCTCTGGATCCTAAGACAACCAAGCAGATTCTGGCTTTATTGCAGGATTTGAATCAAAAATTGGGCCTGACTATTGTCCTCATTACCCACGAAATGCAGATTGTCAAGGACATTGCCAACCGAGTAGCAGTTATGCAGAATGGCCGACTGATTGAGGAAGGATCAGTTCTGGATATTTTCTCTAATCCCAAGAATGAGCTGACCCAAGATTTCATTACGACCGCAACCGGTATCAATGAGGCCATGATCAAAATCAACCAGCAAAAGATTGTGCAAAAACTGCCGGAAAATTCCATTCTGGCACACCTGAAATACTCAGGTGTGGTGACGGACACAGCCATTATAAACGACATTTACAAGCAGTATCAAATATCGGCCAATATTCTTCACGCCAATATTGAGATTTTAGATCATGTACCAGTCGGAGAAATGGTCGTTATCTTATCTGGAGAGACCAAGCAACTGGCGGCGGTGCAGGAAAGTCTGCGCGAAGCAGGAGTAGAGCTGCATGTTCTGAAAGAAGGGAGTAACTAATGCTACAGCTGATTCAACAATTTATGCCCAATGTTTATAGAATGGGCTGGTCTGGGCAGGCTGGCTGGGGAACAGCTATTTACCTGACTCTGTATATGACTATCATTCCTTTCTTTATCGGAGGGATTCTAGGCTTTATCGCTGGTCTCTTGCTCGTCTTGACAGGGCCGAGAGGTATTTTGGAAAATAGACTGGTCTTTTTCGTCCTAGACAAGGTTACCTCTATCTTCCGAGCAATTCCTTTTATCATTCTCCTAGCCCTTATCAATCCCTTTACTCGGATTATTGTGGGAACTGGGATTGGACCGACTGCGGCCTTGGTGCCTCTTTCACTGGCTGTTTTTCCTTTCTTTGCTCGTCAGGTTCAGGTGGTCTTATCCGAATTAGACCGAGGAGTCATTGAGGCGGCACAGGCTAGTGGAGCAACCTTCTGGGACATTGTTAGTGTTTACTTGCGGGAAGGTCTGCCGGACTTGATTCGGGTGACGACAGTTACGCTCATCTCTCTGGTTGGTGAGACTGCTATGGCCGGAGCGATTGGAGCTGGTGGACTGGGAAATGTTGCCCTGACTTATGGTTATCAGCGTTTCAACCATGATGTGACTATTCTTGCGACCATTCTTATTTTGCTGCTCATCTTCTTTATTCAGTTTGTTGGGGATTTCCTGACACGGAAGATTAGTCATAGATAATGATTGACAACTAGGGCCACAGCTGGGGCTCTTTTTTATGCCATGATTTTATTAAAAGACTTGCACAATTAGATTAGGCTTGTTATAATAGCTAAAATCTCTTGAAGCCAATTGTTGGGAAAGTGAGGATATGGCGGATGAAAGCTTATACAAATGTCAATCTGGTGACCTGTGACAGCGTATTTCGTGTTTACCGGGACGGGCTGCTAGTGATTGAAGACGACCGCATTGCCTACTGTGGTCCCTATGATGAAAAATGGCTAGGGAAATGCAGTGAAACAGTGGATTATGAAGGTGCTTGGATCATGCCAGGGCTGGTCAACTGTCATACTCACTCGGCCATGACCTTGCTGCGCGGGATTCGTGATGACAGCAATCTGCATGAATGGCTGGAGGACTATATCTGGCCAGCAGAAAGTCAATTCACAGCGGATCTAACGACCCAGGCTGTCCAGCTGGCTCTGGCTGAAATGCTGCAGTCAGGAACAACGACTTTTAACGACATGTATAATCCTCAGGGAGTGGATATTGACCGGATTTATCAGACTGTGCGGCTGTCTGGTATGCGCTGCTATTTCTCACCAACACTCTTTAGCTCAGAGGCGGAAACAGCAGAAGAGACTCTGGCTCGTACTCGGGCCATTATTGAGAAAATCCGCTCCTATGATGATGAAGATTTTCAGGTTATGGTGGCGCCTCACTCGCCCTATGCCTGTGACGAAGATCTGCTAAAGGGTAGTCTTGAGCTAGCGCGTGAGCTGGATTTGAAGCTTCATATCCATGTGGCGGAGACACAGGAAGAAAATAAAATCATTCTGGAGCGCTATGGTAAACGGCCTCTGGCTTTCTTAAAAGACCTAGGCTACTTGGATCGGCCAGCAATTTTTGCTCACGGGGTTGAGCTGAATTCGTCAGAGATTGCGGATTTGGCGGTTTCACCAGTCAGCATCGCCCACAATCCTATCAGCAACCTCAAGTTGGCTTCTGGTGTAGCTCCAGTGACGGACTTACTAGCCGCTGGGGTGACCGTTGGCTTAGCGACGGACTCTGTCGCTTCCAATAATAATCTGGATATGTTTGAAGAAGGTCGGACAGCTGCCCTCCTCCAGAAGATGCGGGCAGGAGCTGCGACTCAGTTTGCAATTGAGCAGGCCTTGAAAACTTTGACTATTGAGGGAGCCAAGGCGTTGGGATTAGAGAAGAAAATCGGCAGTCTGGAAACGGGGAAACAAGCCGATTTCATTGTCATTCAACCTAAGGGACGACTTCATCTTTATCCTTTGGAAAATATGCTGTCGCACCTAGTGTACGCAGTCAAAGGTAGCGATGTGCAGGATGTTTACATTGCCGGACGTCAGGTCGTTCAGGATGGACAAGTGCTGACGGTAGATCTAGGAAGTTTTATTTAAGAATGAAAGCCGAGTTTCAGCTCGTTGATCAGCTCTTAGAATTGAAAAAATAGAAAATGAAGCAGGAGAATGGGAGAGATTGCTACAATTTGAAGATTGTAGCATGCTTCTCCCAGTTCCTGCTTTTTGCTTTCCTTTTCTTTTGGCAGTAAAAATAGTACAATATAGTAAAAGTTGATGCGCTATTATTAAGCAAGAAAAAAGCGGAGAAATGTGATGGATAAAAAATTTCTTTGGGAGAAAATTCAGACTTTTTTTCAGGAACTTTGGAAAAAGATATCGGGTTTTGCTGCAGAACATACTCTCCTGCCAGATGCCTACCAAGCTTGGCGGGATTGGATTAAGAAGTTGCCGCTTCCTCGTCCTAAGTTCCTTCAAAAACAGCTTAGCAATCGGCAGTTTGTCGGAGTGCTTTTGACAGTTGTTGGGCTGTCAGCCGGATTAATTCTGCTGTCAGAGCATTTACCTGACTTCAGCTTTTCCTTCCCTGCAAAGAAAGAGCAGCAGTCGGATTCCTCACAGAATCAGACGGTTCGTATCATGGCGACTGGGGATTTGCTTTATCACGACGGCCTTTATCTGAGTGCTCAGAAAGAAGACGGAACTTATGATTTTTCTGAGAATTTCCACTATGCCAAAGAATGGCTTCGGCAGGGAGACTTGGTCTTAGGGGACTTTGAAGGCACGATTCGCTCGGAATATCCCCTAAATGGCTATCCGCTCTTTAATGCTCCGGAAGCCGTAGTTCCAGCAATCAAGGATGCCGGCTATCAGGTGATGGACCTGGCTCATAACCACATTTTAGACTCTGGCTTGGAGGGAGTTTTTACTACAGCTCAGGCTTTTGAAAAAGAGGGAATCACTCCTATCGGTGTTTATCCGCATGAAAGCCGCAGTCAGGCACCGCTCTTGATAAAGGAAGTCAAAGGCATTAAGATTGCACTGCTGGCTTACTCCTATGGTTATAATGGCATGGAAGGGCTGCTCAGTCAGGAAGACTATGACAATCGTCTGTCCGATCTGGATGAAGAAAAGATGCGAGCCGAGATTGAGCGGGCAGAAAAGGAAGCGGACATTACAGTCGTCATGCCTCAGATGGGGGTAGAGTACCAGCTGGAGCCGACAGAAGAGCAGATGACCCTCTACCATAAAATGGTTGACTGGGGAGCAGATATCGTCTTTGGAGGGCATCCGCATGTGGTTCAGCCGGCGGAGATTGTAGAGAAAGATGGTCAGAAGAAGCTGATTATGTATTCTATGGGGAATTTCATTTCCAATCAGCGCATCGAAACCATGGAGGAGATTGAAAATGCTCATTGGACCGAGCGCGGAGTGCTGATGGATGTTACCATTGAAAAGACAACAAAGGGCACACAGATAAAAAGTGCCCAGGCTCATCCGAGCTGGGTCAGCCGAGTGGAAAAAGGCACTACTTCGGCAGACGGTCTACCTTTATACACTTACCAGACCTGGATTTTGGACGACTTTGTCGAAGGTGGCAAGTATCGAGACAAACTGGATCAAGAAACCAGAGCACGGATTGATACCGCCTATCAGGAAATGAATTCTCATGTTGGACTGAATTGGCCGGGGCAATAAATTGCTTGAATATGATTTTAGCCAGATTGGATTTACCAATCTGGTTTTTGCTGTTTTGAAATTTAAGATTTTGTTATAATTAAAAAGGATTATAGAACTGTTAATGAATGGAACTGACCGTTTTCGAGCTTGTCTATTATTTTGACTTATTTGATTGGAAAGAAAATGAAATGCATTTTGGTTTGTGGCTACTTTTGTATCTTATACCTATGTTTATCTTGTTTTTGTTGCTAGTGTGCTCCCTGGTCTTGTTGATTTTCTGTCTGTTTCTGAGAAGAAATCTCTTCAAGGAAAAGCAGGGACGCAATTTGTTGCTAGCTATCTTTTGGCTGGGGCTCTTCAATCTCCTGCTGAACTTGCTAGTATAGAAACGATGAGGTTGTAAGGAGAACATTCCAAATGAAATGACAGGGACTGGTTTTATCCTTGTTGGTTAAAACTAAATATTGATTGAAAATTAAAGAAAGGCGAAATATGAACTTTTTTGAACAACTTTTTCTTTTAATAGACTTTTTAATTCACTTTTTACCACTCTTGTTTATCTTTGTTGTTTTTATTGTTTCATGGATTGTTTATATCTGTATAAAGAAACCTTTCTACAAAAGCATTTATGGGAAAGTGATTAGTCTACTCTTTTTGGGAACTTTGATTTGGAATCTTGTTTATTTTGGCGAAGAAGATCATGGCGGATCTTACCAATTAGTAAAATTAAAGCCAGGCGAAGCTGTTTATGTAAAGATTAAAAAGCCTAATTTTGAGCCAATAAAGGGTTCAGGAGTCAGTGTTTTAAAATTTAAAGATAAAACAGATGGGAAAATTAGAATATACGATTCTTATTTGAGAGAGCAGATAGGTGAAAATGAGTATATCTACGATGCAGAAAAAAAGTCTGTTCACTACTATAATGAAAAGGATGGGGGGATAACAATCCCAAACGAACAGGCTTCATCCGATTTAGGTGTTGAGTTTAACGAAAGCTATAGCATTGATGTCAACTTTACCCAAAATAGAGCGTTTGTTTTTAGTGTAAGCGACAGTGATCAAGATATCACTGTCCAAAACGAATCAGATAAACCCATATCTTTTTATGTCAAAGCCTATCACAGAGTCTATGGCTCAGAAGGTAGGGACTCGGATTTAGAATAATATCTTATAAAACACGTTGCTATTTCTGTCTTTCTTGTGAAATTAGCATAAAAAAACGAATACCCTCCAGCTTATTTTGATTAGCAGGTATTCGTTTTTTATTTTCTATTTAGAGCTTCATTTCTTCCGATACTGGCTTGGTGTCATTTGGTAGTATTTTTTAAACTGGCGGTTGAAGTTGGACAGATTATTAAAGCCTGCTTGGCTGGAGATTTCCAGCACAGAGAGATTAGAGTGCTGCAGGAGTTCGGCTGCCTTGCGCAGGCGGAATTGGATCAGGTACTCAATGCAGGAAACACCCAGATGCTTCTTGAAGAAGTTCATGAAATGGGTGGAGCTGTAGCCACAAATGCCAGCCAGTTGGTCAATATTCAGGTCTTCTTGGTAGTGGGCATTGATGTAGTCAATGATGGAGCGGATTTTTTCTTCCTTGCGGTAGCCTTCTGGTGACAGGTCTTTGGAAATGACATAGCCGTTCTCAAAGAGTAGGTAGAAGAGCTGGTTGAGCTGGGCTTTGAGCTGAAACTCGTAGTGAGATTTGCGGAAATAGCCTGTTTCCATAGCTGCTAAGAGGCATTGGCGAATCTCCGCATAGGCTGTATCATTGGGCTTGATCACATGAGTCAAGTCCAGCTGACCATTGTAGAGGGGCTGCAGATAGTTGATGCTGGCTTGGTCCATGGCAGAGTAGCCCATCAGATCCAGATGGAAATTAATGGCGTCCATATAATGGCGCTCGTCGTTGATGGGGTGAATGGAGTGCAGGGCATTGGAGCGAATCAGGATAATATCACCTTTTTCGCTGTTAAAGTAGTCGTAGTCAATATGAAATTGTGCTTTTCCTTCGTGGACATAAATCATTTCAACATCGGTATGCCAGTGGAAAAGAATATCTGGATGACCATTCTCAGTGATGGTGCGGGTCAGAGAATAAGGGGTTCCTTGGTTTTTAAAAACGGTATTTTTATGTAGTTGGCCTAAATCAATCATGGGGACACTCTTTCATAGAATAGTACAATTTATTAAGATAATTGTGTTAGAAAATATGTTTGACAACTATTATAATATAAATATAAAAAAAACGAAAGCGAGAAAATGCAAATGGGTAAATTTCCGCAGAATTTCCTCTGGGGCGGTGCAACTGCAGCCAACCAGTATGAAGGCGCCTATAATCTGGATGGGAAAGGCCTGTCTGTTCAGGATGTGACTCCAAAAGGCGGAGTGCCAGCCAAGCCAGGTGATTGCAATCCTTTGATTACCGAGGAGCCAACGCCAGATAATCTCAAGCTGGAAGGGATTGATTTCTATCATCGTTATAAGGAGGACATTGCTCTCTTTGCGGAGATGGGCTTCAAGGTCTACCGGACTTCCATTGCCTGGTCTCGGATTTTCCCAAACGGGGACGAGCTGGAACCCAATGAAGCTGGTCTGCAATTCTATGACAATCTTTTTGACGAACTGGCCAAATATGGCATTGAGCCGCTGATTACCCTGTCTCACTATGAAACGCCCCTGCATTTGGCGCGTCAGTACAATGGCTGGGCAAACCGTGATTTGATCGGCTTCTACGAGCGCTATGTTCGCACGGTTTTTACCCGCTATAAGGACAAGGTCAAGTATTGGCTGACCTTTAATGAAATCAACTCTGTTCTCCATGCGCCCTTTATGAGCGGCGGCATTGCTACGCCAGCTGAAGAGTTGTCCAAACAGGACCTCTATCAAGCGGTCCATCATGAGCTGGTAGCTTCTGCCTTGGCAACGAAAATCGGCCATGAGATTAATCCTGATTTTAAGATTGGCTGTATGGTCCTCGCTATGCCAGCCTATCCTATGACGCCTAAGCCAGAAGATGTGCTGGCAGCTCGGGAATTTGAAAATCAAAACTATCTCTTCTCTGATATCCATGCGCGTGGGAAATACCCTGCCTATATCAATCGTTTCTTCAAGGAGAACGGGATTGAGATTCAGTTTGCGCCGGGTGACAAAGAGCTTTTAGCTGAAAATACTGTAGACTTTATTTCCTTCTCTTACTATATGAGTGTGGTCGCGGCTCATGATCCAGAAAATTATTCTTCCGGCCGAGGCAATCTTTTAGGTGGCATTATGAATCCTCATCTGGCTAGCTCAGAATGGGGCTGGCAGATTGACCCAGTCGGCCTGCGCTTGGTTCTAAATAGCTTTTATGACCGCTATCAGCTGCCTCTCTTCATCGTGGAAAATGGTCTCGGTGCCAAGGATGTCTTGGTGGATGGTCCAAATGGCCCAACGGTTAAAGATGACTACCGCATTGACTATCTCAAACAGCACTTGCAGCAGGTAGGAGAAGCGCTGGAAGACGGCGTAGAACTGCTGGGCTATACGACTTGGGGCTGTATTGACCTGGTCTCAGCCAGTACGGCAGAACTCAGCAAACGTTATGGCTTTATCTACGTTGACCGCAACGATGACGGTAGCGGAACTCTAACCCGCTACAAGAAAAAATCTTTTGATTGGTACAAAGAGGTCATTGCGACGAATGGAGACAGTCTCTATCAGGATTGAATGACTTAAACAAAATAGAATAGCTCCTTATAAAATAAAGGATGAATCTTTTGATTCATCCCTTTTTTCTATACTTTTATTTCTTCCAGCTTTCGACTTCTTTCTGGTGGTTTTTAATCCACTCTTTGGCTGCAGCTTCTGGTGAGCTGCCTTCGTTAATCTTAAGCATGACTTCTTCCATGTCCTTTTGGGTCCAGTTGAAGTTGTCTAGGACCTTATTGACTTCTGGCAAGTCCTTGTCTAGATTTGTTCGAGTAATAGTGTGGATAGCTTCCTTGCCGCCCATGGTTCCCTTGGGATCCTTGAGGTATTTGAGGTCGTATTTGGAGAACATCCAGTGAGGTGACCAGCCGGTTACGATGATATCTTCTTTGTTCTTAATAGCCTGATCCAGAGCAGTGGTCATGGCTCCTGTTGAGGAAGAAGAAAGATTCCAGCCATTGAGATTACTGTATTCTTGCATAGTTTTCTCAGTCGCGGTCATGATACCAGCGCCGGGCTCAATACCTGTGATGGTTTTCTTGGCTTGGTCTGATAGGTCTTCGATAGAGTCAGCATCCATATAGCTTGGTACGACTAGCCCTGTCTTAACGCCCTCCAAGTTTGGCCCCAAGTCCACTAGCTTGTCCTTGTACTCCTCATAAAGAGCAGCGTGGGTGGTCGGCAACCAGGCAGAAACCATGGCATCTGCTTCGCCATTAGCAACGGACTTCCACATAACGGCATTGTCCAGCGGTGTGATGGTGACATCGTAGCCCATTTCCTTGAGAGCTTCCGCTACGACATTGGTTGAGGCAACTTCGGAGTCCCATTCAACATAGGCAAGATTGACCTTTTCTTTTTTGCTTTGCTGGAGCTTGGTCACTTGATTTCCGACAAAGGCTGTCAGGATGACAGCAGCCAGAGCAGACCAGAGCATAATCTTGTTGCGTTTTTCCTTGGCAGTGACCGGTGATTTTTTAGCCAGAGGCTGGTTGAGCTTCTGGGTCAGGCGGTCAATGATAATGGCCAGGATAACCAGAGATACCCCATTGACAAAGCCGGAACCGATGTCGGCATGCTGGAGGGCAGAGAGAACGCCGCGGCCCAGTCCTGGCGCCCCAATCATAGAGGCGGTAACGACCATAGACAGGGCCAGCATGATGGTCTGATTGACCCCAGCTAGGATGGTGTTTTTAGCCAGAGGCAACTCGACTTTGAAGAGCTTCTGCTTGCCAGTGCCCCCGAAAGAGTCTGACGCTTCAATCAGCTCAGTCGGAATCTGACGAATGGCTAGATTGGTAAAGCGGACAGTCGGTGGCAGGGCAAAGATGACAGAGGCAAAGACCCCAGGCACCATACCGATACCGAAGAAGGCCACAGCCGGTATCAGGTAGACAAAGGCCGGCATGGTCTGCATAAAGTCCAGCAAGGGCTTGATAACGGCTTCGACGCGGTTGCTCTTAGCCATCCAGATCCCCAGTGGAATACCGATGATAATGGAAATGGCACTGGAGACGATAACCAAGGTCACAGTGTTCATAAGATTTTCCCAGAGGCCTTGGTTGTAAACAAAGAGCAGGCCTATGAAGGTGAGCAGGGGCAGTCCCAGCTTACGCTTGGAAATCAAATAGGTAAAAATAGTGATGACTGCGATAAAGAGCAGGGGCGGAATGAAGAGCAGGGTGTCTGTCATCCCATTCATGATGGCATTTCCGATAGCCTGAAGGACCGAGAAAAGCCCGGAGAAGGTATCTGTTACCCAGTTAGTAAAGGACTCAACCCATTGAGAAACGGGGATTGGCTGTTGTAAAATATTCAAAATGCGAACCTCCCTTATTCTTCAGATTCAGTAGTATTAGCCAAGGCTTCGATGACTCGACCTTTGATAATAACGCCGACTAACTTGTCCTTATCATCTACAACGGCCAGAGGCGCTGGTGAATCGTAAATCAGCGGGAAAATATCAGTAATCAGGGTTTCCTGAGTGACCTTGCGGACGTTCTTATCAATCACTTCAGCCAGTGCTTGATGCTGCTTGCGGGCATCGCGGGCAGCTTCGGCAGTCAGACTACCCTTGAGATGCCGCTTCCTATCCACAGCCAGCAGCATACTGACCTCTTCTTTTTTCATGCGATTGAGAGCCACGGTTGGTCCATCGATGTCAATGTTGGTAGTCAGTGGCGTTGTCATAATATTCTGGGCAGTCAAGACCTTGGAGCGGTCCACATCCTCAACGAACTCTCGAACGAAGTCGTTGGCTGGATTGGTCAGGATTTCCTCACCGGTACCAATCTGCATAATCTGACCGTCAGCCATAATGGCAATACGGTCACCAATACGCAGGGCCTCATTGAGATCGTGGGTGATAAAGATAATGGTACGCTCATGCTCTGCCTGCAGATCCAGCAGCTCATCCTGCATTTCGCGGCGGATAAGGGGGTCTAGAGCTGAGAAGGCCTCGTCCATGAGCAGAATATCAGGATTGTTGGCCAAAGCTCGAGCCAGACCAACCCGCTGCTGCATCCCACCAGAGAGCTGATCGGGGTATTGGTCCTTGAAGGAGAGGAGACCAGCATTGTCCAGAGCTTGTTCAGCTAGGCGCGTGCACTCTTCCTTATCAACACCTCTAACTTCCAGACCGAACTCAGTATTTTCCAGAATGGTCCGATGTGGAAAGAGGCCGAAGTTCTGGAAGACCATATTGAGCTTGTGGCGGCGAACGTCCCGCAGCTCCTCTTCGTTCATCTTGGCAACATCCTGGCCGTCGATGTAAATGTCGCCTGATGTTGGGTCAATCAATCGGTTGAGCAGACGGATAAGGGTAGACTTCCCACTACCGGACAGTCCCATGATGACAAAAATTTCTCCGGTCTGAACCTCAAAGTTTACATCGTAAACTCCGACAGTAGCACCGGTTTTTTCTAAAATTTCCGTTTTGCTTTTGGCTTGCTGCACCATTTCCAGTGCCTGCTTTTGCCTTTTACCGAAAATTTTAGTCAAATGTTTTACTTCTAGTTTATTCAACTTATTTCTCCTTTTGCACAAGTGACTACATGTTTATTTTATAGAGTTGTCACTTAAAAGACCATCACAGTATAACACCGTGTGGTCACTTTGTCAAACCCAAAAGACCGTCAGACCGGCTTTTTTCGGCTATTATAAAAAAGGGACAGTGATTTTTTGGAATATTTCTGAAAGCCGCAAAAAGCTTGTCAGACAGCGGATTTGACTGTCTATTCTGTTTTTTGACAAAGAAAAAACAAGCGAAGATTCACTTGTTTGTTTCAATTTCATTAAAAAATAAATTATGCATTAAACCGACTGATAATTCGTTGCCAACAAAATAGATGGTATTGCCGGCTTCCAGCTTGGTATAAGGACCAGGCGAGATTAGGAGTTGGTCGCCCTGCTGGACTGCGACAATGGTAGCGCCAGTCGAGTGCCAGATATTGAGTTCATTGATAGATTTTCCTAGATTAATGGCGTCTGCTGAGAGCTGGATCTCGTAGGGATTGAAAGGGAAGCGCTGCTGGACATCTTTAGTTCGGCTAAGAAGCTGATTAAGGAGTTGGGAAAAGTTGGCAAATTCTTCCTCTTGGCGCTGGATGCTCTGGTGGAGCTTGCTTTTGAGGTCCTGCAGAGAGTTGACATCTTTATAGGTCTCGAGAAACTGCTGAGCTTTTTCCTTGGAGGAAATGAAGGCTCCACTGCCATGACGAACTTCCATGATTTCCAGATCTACTAGCACATTGATAGCTTTGCGGGCTGTTTCAGGAGAGACATTGAAGTTGCTGGCTAGGGTAGAGCGGGCATAGATCTTGCTGCCGATGGGATATTTGCCGTCAACGATTCGCTCGGCAATAGCGACAGCTATCTGCTGGTAGCGTGGGAATGCGACTTCTTTTTTGCTCATGAGGACCTCCAATATTACGACAGGAATATAGCTATGATTATAATATAAAACTGGAAGATTGAAAAGTGGCCTTTGTAAAATCGACCGTCTTATCCGCCTCTTCTTGCCTTTCTTTTTACTTTTTTAAGTAGTATAATATGTCTAAAAGTCAGAGGTTTTCTGGAAAAGGAACAGTAAAAACCAGATGCTAAAGATAGAAATGGATAAAAAGATGACTGTAAAGATGATAGCGACAGACATGGATGGGACGCTACTGGATGGACAGGGACAGCTGGATTTGTCGCGTCTGGCTACTATTTTAGATGAGCTGGATAAGAGAGACATTCGCTTTGTGGTGGCTACTGGCAATGAAATTCCACGGATGCGTCTGCTATTGGGAGATTTGGTAGAACGAATGACCTTGGTAGTCGCCAATGGAGCGCGGATTTTTGAAAAGAATCGACTAAGCATGAGCAGCTTCTGGGAACCTGGATTGATTAGGGATGCGCTGGATTATTTTTCCGGTCGTGAAAGGGAGCTTCAGCTTGTTGTGACCTCTGAAATAGGCGGCTTTGTCCAGGAGGGGACAGAGTTTCCCTTGATTGAAAAAGTCATGACTAAGGAAATGGCTCAGCTTTTCTATAAGCGGATGAACTGTGTGCCAAGCCTTCAGAATTATCCCTTTGATAAGGTCTTGAAAATGAGTATGATGGTAGAAGAGGCTGCAGCAGCAGAGCATGCTCGTTTGATTAATCAGCATTTTGAAGGCCGATTGAGCGCAGTTGCCAGTGGTTACGGAGGCATTGACATCCTCCAAGATGGGATGCACAAGGCTTGGGGCTTGCAGCAGCTGATGGCTAAGTGGC
>CAUSZI010000044.1:0-18146 GCA_963536045.1 uncultured Streptococcus sp. | reverse complement strand
AAATTCAATAACAAGACCAACGGTATTACTTTCCGCCGCTGGCTCATGCATGCCAACCCACGCCTGTCTCATTATTTGGATGAGTTGCTGGGCCGCGACTGGCACCATGATGCAACTAAGCTCGAAGGCTTGTTGGAATTCACTGGCGCTGCAAATGTTAAAGAAAAATTGGAAGGCATCAAGGCTCATAACAAGCGTAAATTGGCTCGTCACTTGAAGGAAGCACAAGGTGTGCAAATCAATCCAGAATCTATCTTTGATATCCAAATCAAGCGTCTGCATGAGTACAAGCGCCAACAAATGAACGCTCTGTATGTTATCCACAAGTATCTGGACATCAAGGCTGGTAACATCCCTGCTCGTCCAATCACTGTCTTCTTCGGTGGTAAGGCTGCTCCTGCTTACACAATTGCACAGGACATCATCCACCTCATCCTTTGCTTGTCAGAAGTGATTGCTAATGACCCTCAAGTGGCTCCACACCTGCAAGTAGTTATGGTAGAAAACTACAATGTTACAGCGTCTAGCTTCTTGATTGCAGCTGGTGATATTTCTGAGCAAATTTCCCTGGCTTCTAAGGAAGCATCTGGTACTGGTAACATGAAGTTCATGCTTAACGGTGCTTTGACTCTTGGTACTATGGACGGAGCGAATGTTGAGATTGCAGAGCTGGTCGGCGAAGACAACATCTACATCTTCGGTGAAGATTCTGAAACTGTTATTGACCTCTACGCAAAATCTGCTTACAAGTCTAGTGAGTACTATGCGCGCGAAGCTATCAAGCCGTTGGTTGACTTTATCGTCAGCGATGAAGTATTGGCAGTTGGTAAAGCTGAACGCTTGGAACGTCTTTACAATGAACTGATCAGCAAGGACTGGTTCATGACCCTGCTGGACCTAGAAGACTATATCCAAGTCAAAGAGCGCATGCTGGCGGACTATGAAGACCGCGATGCTTGGATGGACAAAGTCATCGTCAATATCGCCAAAGCTGGCTTCTTCTCATCCGACCGTACGATCGCTCAATATGAAGAAGAAGTATGGCATTTGAACAGCTAATATTCTTTGAATTAAAAAAGCCGAGGCAGCAGTGTTTCGGCTTTGATTTTTGAATAAAATATGTGGATAGGGAATTAGCTATTGTGTGGGCTTCTGAAAAGATGAAAACCTCTTGGTCTTGTCAGCTTTTTCTTTTCGGTGTATAATAAGTGAAAATATTTCTTTACAGGAGGCGTTCATGAAAAAGAAACCAATTTATCTTTATGTTTTGCTAGGCTTGTCAACCGTGGGAACCTTGTGGGGACTTTTTGGCAAGTTCACTTCTTCTGATGCTGGAGTGAAAAGCATTCTTAAGCAGATAGAAGAACCAGCAAAATCCCAGTATGCAACTTATTTTAGCAAGAGTGCAGAAGTGGCGAATTCGCTAGCCAATAATTTCTTTTTTTACGGGCACATCGTTCTCTTAATAGTGGCTCTTTTCTTCCTTTTTAGGAAAGATATATTTAAGGCCAATCTTATCTACATTGCCGATGTTCTTGTGGGCTTGATTTCGACAGCCTATGCTTATGTAGTATCAAAGGGAATTATAGCTTCTTCTTTTTCAGACTCAACTCTTCTTTCGGCACAGATGACGGGGCTGAATTTCTCCATCCTCCTTTCAGTAGTCATTAGTCTAATCTTCCTTTCTATCGTCATCTTTAAGCTCATTCAGCAGCAGAAAGAAGCTGAAAAAGCGGAACTAGCTGCAAACGAATAAGATTTGACAAATAACAGATAAGTGCTTACAATTTTAAGAAGCAATATCTGTTATTTTTTAGAATGGAGAATAAAATGACAAAGGTTTCCTTGGTTTACATCAGCTTGAGCGGCAATACAGAGAGTTTCGTCCGTCGGCTGACAGACTATTTGCTGGAGCAGCATCCAAGCTTAGAAGTGGAGAAGATTCATATCAAAGACCTGGTAAAGGAAGGGCAGCCCTTTTTTGAAATGGACAATCCTTTTATCGCTTTTCTGCCGACTTATCTAGAGGGTGGAAATGGTGTCGACAATGGCGATGTAGAAATTCTGACAACCGATGTGGGGGACTTTATCGCCTATGGTCAGAATGCCAGCAAGTGTCTGGGCGTCATTGGCAGCGGCAATCGAAACTTTAATAACCAATACTGTCTGACCGCCAAGCAATATTCAGAGCGCTTCGGTTTTGCAGTTTTGGCCGATTTTGAAATGCGCGGCATGTTGGGAGACATTAAGAAGGTTACGGGCATTATTGAAGAGCTCTATCACATTGAAAAAAACGAAAACCAGTGAGGTTTTCGTTTTTTGATGTTTCTAAAGCAAGCTTACATCTTTTCTGGCGCTTCTACTCCCAGCAGACGCAAAGCTTCTTTGAGGCCAACAGCTGTTGAGTAGCTGAGAGCCAGACGGCTGTCGCGCTCAGGGCTTTCATCCAGAATCCGAGTGTGCGCATAGTATTTGTTAAAGGCTTGAGCCAGGCTGATAGCGTATTTGGCAATCAAAGATGGTTCATAGTTATCAGCAGCACGCTTGACAACACGGCCGAAGTCTTGAAGCAGCTTGATAATTTCCCAGCTTTCTGGATCGTTCAGGCTGTATGTAGCCTCTGCATCAGGCTGGAAGTTCGCCTTGCGCAGGATAGACTGGATACGAGCATAGGCATACTGGATGTAAGGGCCTGTTTCTCCCTCGAAGGAAACCATAGCTTCCAGATCAAAGTCGTAACCATTGCGGCGGTCAGTTTTGAGGTCGTAGAACTTAACTGCTCCTACCCCAACTGCACGAGCAACAGCGTCCTTGTTTTCCAAATCTGGGTTTTTAGCTTCAATCTGGCTCTTAGCTCGGCTGATAGCTTCTAACAGAGTTGGTTCGAGAAGGATGATATTTCCTTTACGTGTAGACAGTTTTTGACGGTTTTTAGTCACCAGACCAAAGTCAACGTGAATCATGTCATCGCTCCAGTCAAAGCCCATCTTTTTCAGAACGGCCTTGAGTTGTCTGAAGTGGTTGGCTTGCTCTTGGCCTACAACATAGACATTTTTGACAAAGTTGTAAGTGCGAGCCCGGTAGATAGCTGTTGCAATATCACGTGTGATGTAGAGGGTAGCACCGTCTGATTTTTTAATCATAGCAGGCGGAAGGTTAAAGTCTTCCAAGTCTACAATGCTAGCTCCTTTTGATTCCTGTAAAAGACCTTTTTCTTCGAGGATTTGAATCCCTTCGTCCATCTTGTCATTGTAGAAGGCTTCACCGTTTAGGCTGTCAAACTCGACACCTAGGAGTTCGTAGATACGGTTGAATTCTGTCAGACTTTCGTCTCGGAACCATTGCCAGAGCTCAGTTGCTTCTGGGTCGCCATCTTCCAGCTTCTTGAACCAAAGGCGGCCTTCTTCATCCAGAGATGGATCGTTTTCAATCTCGGCATTGATACGCACGTAAAGTTTGAGGAGCTCGTCGATAGGGTTAGCTTCAACAGCTTCCTGGCTTCCCCACTTCTTATAAGCTACCATCAAGAGGCCAAACTGTTTGCCCCAGTCTCCCAAGTGGTTGATTTTGATGGTATTGTAGCCTATTTTGCGGAAGATGTTGGAAAGAGCATCACCGATAACAGTAGAGCGCAAGTGGCCGACTGAGAAAGGCTTGGCAATGTTTGGGCTTGATAGATCAATGGTGATATTCTGATTATTTCCTTCGTTTTGCTGGCCATAGTCAGCTCCGTCTTTGATGACTTCTTTGATAACTTGGCCAGAAATTTCAGCCTTGCTGAGGAAAAAGTTGACATAAGGACCAGTCGCAACGACTTTATCAAAATGCGCTGTGTCAATCTTTTCAGCGATATCAGCAGCGATGATTTGAGGAGCTTTGCGCTCAGTCTTTGCCAGAGAAAAGGCTGGGAAGGCGATATCGCCAAGTTCAGAGCTCTTTGGCTGCTCCAATAAATTTAAAATAGCGTCTTGATCAAGGCTGTCAATAACCTTGGCCAATTCGCCGGCAATCAACTGTTTGTTATCCATATTTGCTCCTTTGTGTCTTTTGTTATTATTTTATCACATTTTTCAAGGAATCTTCAATTTTTTTGGGAATAATTTTTGGGCTAATAGGAATTTTTCTGATATAATAAGAGGGATAAGAACCTGTATTTATAGATGAGTTTTCCATCTAAATGCTTCCTTCCCTGACACTCTTGGTTAAAGTTTTTTGTTTATTCTCAGTATTCCTGCAAATCTTTGCCTAGATTGATGGAGAAGCAGTTTTTCATCGGATGGAGTATTCTTTATGAATGCAGCTTCTAAATATTCAATAATGAGGTAAAAATGAGAAAGAATGACCGTCATCAGTTAGTCAAAACGATGATTAAGGAGGAAAAGCTAGGAACGCAAAAGGAGATTCAGGATCGTCTGGAAGCGCAAGGGATTTATGTAACGCAGACTACCCTGTCGCGTGACCTCCGTGAAATCGGCCTGACTAAAGTTAAGAAGAAGGGGCTGACTTATTATGTTTTGGCGCATGAGACTGAAGAGATTGATTTTATAGAGTTTTTAGCCAAGCATGTGGAGAGTGTGGCTAGGGCAGAGTTTAGTCTGGTTCTTCGTACTGGCCTAGGAGAGGCCACAGTGCTGGCCAATGTCGTGGATAGCTCGTTCGATAGCCGCATTCTGGGAACCGTTGCGGGTGCCAATACTCTTTTAGTGGTTTGCCGGGATCAGGCAGCGGCTCAGGAGATTGAGGAGCAAATACAGGAAGTGATGTAAGAGTCACAGTTTTTTTGGGAAAAATGGAGAGGTTTGAGACGGATGTCCTGACCTCGTTTGTTTTTAGAAAGGATAGAGATGGCAGTAGAAAAGTTATCGCCAGGCATGCAGCAGTATTTGGATATCAAAAAGGACTATCCAGATGCTTTCTTGCTCTTTCGGATGGGGGATTTCTATGAGTTGTTTTATGATGATGCGGTCAATGCCGCGCAAATTTTAGAGATTTCTCTCACCAGCCGTAATAAAAATGCAGAAAATCCCATTCCCATGGCTGGAGTTCCCTATCATTCGGCTCAGCAGTATATTGATGTTTTGGTCGAGTCAGGCTATAAGGTAGCGATTGCGGAGCAGATGGAAGATCCCAAGGAAGCCAAGGGGGTTGTTAAGCGGGAGGTGGTTCAGGTTATCACACCGGGAACGGTGGTAGACTCCAGTAAGCCGGACTCTGCTAATAACTTTCTGGTGGCTCTGGATTACTCAGACGGCCTCTATGGTCTGGCTTATATGGACTTGGTGACCGGTGAGTTTCAGGTGACCAGTCTAGAGGACTTTGCCTTGGTCTGCGGGGAAATCCGCAATTTGAAAGCTAGGGAAGTGGTGCTGAGCTATACCTTGCCAGAATCTGAGGAGCAGGTCTTGGCTGGGCAGATGAACCTTTTACTGTCCTATGTACAGACGGCCTTGGACGATGTCCAGCTGCTGGGCGAGGAGCTGTCTCCGATGGAGCGTCAGACAGCAGGGAAATTGCTGGAGTATGTGCACCGGACCCAGATGAGGGAGCTTAGCCATTTGAAGAAGGCCCAGCATTATGAAATCAAGGACTTTCTGCAAATGGACTATGCCACCAAGGCGAGTCTGGATTTGACAGAAAATGCTCGCTCGGGCAAGAAACACGGCAGTCTTTATTGGCTGATGGACGAGACCAAGACGGCCATGGGCGGGCGCATGCTGCGCTCTTGGATCCAGCGTCCGCTGATTGATGAAGCGCGAATTAGCCAGCGGCAGAATGTCGTCGAGGTTTTTCTGGATCATTTCTTTGAGCAGAGTGATTTGACGGAGAGCCTCAAGGGAGTCTATGATATCGAGCGGTTGGCTAGTCGGGTTTCTTTTGGCAAGACTAATCCCAAGGATTTACTCCAGCTGGCAGCTACATTGGGCAATGTGCCTCAGATTAAGGCTATCTTGCAAGGAATCGGCAGCCCGCATCTGGCTCGTTTGATTGAGGGCCTGGATCCTATTCCAGAGTTGGCGGGCTTGATTAGCTCAGCTATTTCGCCGGATGCACCCCATATCATCACCGAGGGCAATATTATTCGGACCGGTTTTGATGAAACCTTGGATCAGTATCGGCTTGTGCTGAGGGAGGGGACCGGATGGATTGCAGAGCTGGAAGTCAAAGAACGTGCCAACAGTGGCATCAGCAATCTGAAGATTGATTATAACAAAAAAGATGGTTACTATTTCCATGTGACCAATTCTCAGTTGGCTCATGTGCCTAGTCATTTCTTCCGCAAGGCGACCCTGAAAAATTCTGAGCGTTTCGGAACGGAAGAGCTGGCCCGGATTGAGGGAGAGATGCTGGAGGCGCGTGAAAAATCTGCTAATCTGGAATACGAGATTTTCATGCGGATTCGCGAGGAAGCTGGTAAATACATCCAGCGCTTGCAGGCTTTGGCACAAACGTTGGCAGCTGTAGATGTCCTGCAGAGCTTTGCTGCGGTAGCAGAGCAACTACATTTGGTGCGCCCAGTCTTTACTGCAGAGCGCCGTCTGCAGATTGAAAAAGGTCGGCATGCTGTTGTGGAAAAGGTCATGGGTGCCCAAAGCTACATTCCAAATAGTATTCTGCTGGACCAGGAAACGAACATCCAGCTGATTACTGGGCCTAATATGAGCGGGAAATCAACTTATATGCGCCAGCTGGCTATCATCGTTATTATGGCACAGATGGGCTCTTATGTGCCCGCTCAGTCTGCCAGTCTGCCGCTATTCGATGCGATTTTCACTCGCATCGGCGCAGCGGATGATCTGGTATCTGGCCAGTCCACCTTTATGGTGGAGATGATGGAGGCCAATCGGGCCATTCGGCAGGCCAGCGAGCGTTCGCTCATTCTCTTTGATGAGCTGGGCCGTGGGACGGCGACTTACGATGGGATGGCGCTGGCTCAGGCTATTATTGAGCATATTCATCATTATACTGGAGCTAAGACCCTCTTTGCCACCCACTATCATGAGCTGACAGCTTTAGAGAATAGCTTGGAGCATTTGGAAAATGTCCATGTGGCAACCTTGGAAAAGGACGGGCAGGTGACTTTCCTGCATAAGATTGAGCCGGGTCCGGCTGACAAGTCCTACGGGATTCACGTGGCGAAAATTGCCGGTCTTCCTGAGAAATTACTGGAGCGGGCGGATAACATTTTGAGTCATTTGGAGAGTCAGGATACAGGACTAGGCTCAGAGCTTCCTGCTGAATCCAGCCAAAAACAGTCACAAGTGGCGGAGCAGATGTCTCTTTTTGCAGAAGGGCCGGAAAATCCGGTCCTGACTGAACTCCGAGACCTGGACATCTACAATATGACTCCCCTGGAAGTCATGGCGGTGGTAGCCGAGCTCAAGAAGAAGTTGTAAAAACCAAGAACAGACTTGTGAAATTAACAAGTCTGCTCTTTTTATTTCTCACGATTTTCTAGACAAACCGCTATTGATTTTTTGAATGTTGCGGTAAGTGCGGTAGTAGATGGCACCTGAAATGATTAGATAGATGAGGGTGAATTCCCCGACGGCAGTTAGTGTCAGGCTAAGTATTTTTTCTCTTGGGAAAAATCCAGCTAGATTAGCCAAAAGTGCAAAGGTTAGAATCATCACGCCAAAGTGGCTGGCGATGGAGCGCAGGATGCTCCAGTCTCTTTGGAAGAAGCTTCCACTCCATCTGAAAATAGCTCCCATGATAAACCAGATAAGCATGCAGTAGAGCATGATGAGGGAAACATGGACATGCTGGCTCAAAAAGAAGTGGCCGATAGGAGAGCGAGGGTGAAGCGGTAGATAAGCTGGGTTGTAAAAATAAGAAACAATCATGGAGAAGAAGAGACCGATGAAAATCCCTCCAATTCCTCCGAAAAAAAGTTCTTTAAGACGAGTTTTCATAATTGTAACCTTTCTTTGATAGATTTGAGATAGCGGCGGGACGAGTATGTCTGATCGCCGTTTTTCAGAAATATTTGAATCAGACCATTTGGAGTCAGCTTGAGGTGGCTGATTTGCCGGCTGTTGATAATCTCCGATTGAGAAATCTGTAGGAAATAGTCCGGCAGGATCTGCAGCAACCGATAAAGAGCTTGTTGAGCTCGATAGCCGTCTTTTGCCGTTTGGACCTGAACCTGGCGATTTTCTGTATAGATTCGGTGGATTTCCTTAGCATCCAGCAGATAGATTTCGTCTTCTTTCTTGACATGAATCTTGTCCTCTTTGCCTAGATGTTGAGCAAAGTGGACCAATTCCTGAATGCTTTCTGTCATGAGACGAGCTTCAATGCTAACGGAGTCTTCGGTAATTTGAGAATCGATTCTTAGCTTAACTTTCATAGCTCCCTCCTTTCACCTTTATTAAACCGCAACTTAGCAGCGAAAACAAGCCCTTTTGTCTATGTAGCAGCTATTTGTGTCTATCTGGTTTGGCTTACGAGCAGAATGGTCGAGAAAATGCTGCCCTCTGATAGAAAAAGCCCAATGTGTTATAATAGATAGCAGAACAAATACGGAGAAAAAGATGTCAAAAATTATCGAACTTCCAGAAATTCTAGCCAATCAGATTGCGGCCGGTGAAGTCATTGAGCGGCCTAGCAGCGTGGTCAAGGAGCTGGTGGAAAATTCAATTGATGCGGGTGCAAGCCAAATTACCATCGAAATCGAGGAGGCTGGACTCAAAACTATCCAGGTGACGGACAATGGCGAGGGCATAGACCACCAAGATGTCCCTCTGGCCCTTCGACGCCATGCTACCAGTAAAATCAAGAAGCAGGCGGATCTCTTTCGGATTCGGACGCTGGGGTTTCGTGGTGAGGCCATTCCTTCCATTGCTTCGGTCTCACGTTTTACCATTGAAACAGCGACTGAATCTGGCCAGCACGGGACTCTACTGGTTGCCCAAGGCGGTGAGATTGAAGAGCACGAGCCTGCTAGCAGTCCCGTGGGAACGAAAATTAAGATAGAAGATCTCTTCTTCAATACTCCAGCCCGGCTCAAGTATATGAAGAGCCAGCAGGCTGAGCTGTCCCATATCGTTGATGTGATTAATCGGCTCAGTCTGGCCCATCCGGAAGTGGCTTTCACCCTTGTCAGCGACGGCCGCGAAATGACACGGACTGCCGGCAGTGGCAATCTGCGTCAGGCCATTGCAGGAATTTATGGTCTGGCAACAGCTAAGAAAATGGTGGAAATCTCTGCTTCAGATCTGGACTTTGAGGTGAGTGGCTATGTCAGTCTGCCTGAGCTGACTCGCGCCAATCGGAATTATATTACGATTCTCATCAATGGCCGCTATATTAAGAATTTCCTGCTCAATCGTGCTATTTTGGACGGCTACGGCAGCAAGCTGATGGTAGGACGCTTTCCACTCGCGGTCATCAATATTCAGATTGACCCCTATCTGGCCGATGTCAATGTCCATCCGACCAAGCAAGAGGTGCGCATTTCTAAAGAACGGGAACTCATGGCCTTGATTTCGCAAGCCATTGCGACCAGTCTCAAGGAGCAGGACCTTATCCCAGATGCTTTGGAAAATCTAGCCAAATCAACTGTTAAGCGTGCGACTAAGCCCGAACAGACCAGTCTTCCGCTGAAAGAAAATCGCCTCTACTACGATAAGGAGCAGAATGACTTCTTCCTCAAGCCACAGGTGGCCGAGCAACAACTATCCTTTGAAGAATCAGCAGGGCCTGTTCATGAAGCGACAGACGAAACAGCAGAACTGCCACAATCAACTTCGGTCAAATTCGCAGAGAGAAAGCCTGCCAGCTATGACCAACTAGACCATCCAGAGCTAGACCAGGCTAGTCTGGAGCGGGCTGTGGATAAGTTAGAACAGGAAGAGAAGTCAAGCTTCCCAGAGTTAGAATATTTCGGCCAGATGCATGGTACCTATCTCTTTGCTCAGGGCAAGGGCGGACTATACATTATTGACCAGCATGCTGCCCAAGAGCGAGTCAAGTATGAGTATTATCGAGAGAAGATAGGAGATGTGGACAATAGCCAGCAGCAGCTCTTAGTGCCCCATATCTTTGAATTTCCAGCGGACGATATGCTGCGAATCAAGCAGCGGATGGAGCTGTTAGAAGATGCTGGCATCTTTTTAGAAGAGTATGGAGCCAACCAGTTTATCCTCCGTGAGCATCCCATTTGGTTTAAGGAAGAGGAGATTGAAGCAGGCATCTATGAGATGTGTGATATGCTTCTCCTGACCAAGGAAGTTTCCATCAAGAAATATCGAGCAGAGCTAGCCATTATGATGAGCTGCAAACGCTCTATCAAGGCCAATCACAGTCTGGATGACTACTCTGCACGTGACTTGCTCTTTCAGCTGTCCCGGTGTGATAATCCTTATAACTGCCCACACGGCCGGCCGGTCTTGGTCAACTTTACCAAGTCGGATATGGAAAAAATGTTCCGCCGCATTCAGGAAAATCATACTAGCCTGCGGGAGTTGGGGAAATACTAAACCTTATAGAAAATCAAACAGCCCTAGTTATAGAACTAGAGCTGTTTTGAATTTTTGAGCTGAACCTGTGTTCCAGCAAGCAAATCAGCTGGATGTCGTTTGTCCTTGCGAAGCAATCCCATCAGCAGAAAGACCAAGAAGAGAATCCCTGCTGAAGTTGACAAGAAAATTGACAGAGCATCTGCTTGATAAGCACTACGGATAGCTCCCATATGCCCCAGCTGCCAAGGGAAAAACTTGATAGCAGAGCGCAAAAGGCTGTGGGCAAGGCTCCTATGCTTGTAAATCAGCTGTAAACCTGCCCAACGCTTGCCAAAACTGCCTTTTCTATAGTCGAGCCAAGCAAAGATGATAGTTAGAGGCAGGACGGAGCTAGAAAAAGCCAAAAACTGGCTCTGGGCTTCAGTGAATGCAGGAATGCCTCCCAAGATCAGACTATAAAAGCCCATAGCTAGTAAAAAAAGAGCAATGAGGTAGCCCGAGATGAAAAGCCAGTCTCCAAGCAGCTCCTTCAGACGATTTTTGACAGGTATGGGATTGTCAGTTTTTAGTTTCATCTTGAGCACCTTCTTTCTTAAAATCATCAAGGCCTATAACCTTGTCCAGATACTTTTTCTTAATCTTTAGCGCCTTGTTAATAGCCATTGCTGATGCGATTAAGAGGAAAAAGCTCAACCAGACCAGCGCAGTGAATTTTGCTGGAAAGCTAGAACCTGCGAAAAAGAGAAAGATAGCCAGAGCTGATACAAAAATATATAGAACCTGCCAGAAGCCATAAGATTTTACTTCCTTGTAGTAGCGATTTTTTTCGTCTTCTGAGAGGACGGGTTTTATTTCCGACTTGTCACTGTTTTCTAAAAGCAGATAATCTGTCGTCACCCGGAAAATCTTGCTCAGCTCTACAACTTTTTCGAGTTCTGGCAGCGCTTGGCCAGACTCCCACTTGGAAATGCTTTGGCGAGAGACATTGATTTGTTCAGCCAGTTTTTCTTGTGACCAGCCCTTTTCTTTTCTTAGTTCAAATAATTTATCGGCGAGTTTCATGATTGCAGCCTCCTTTTCTTTGCTAACTCTATCCTAACAGCTTTTAGTTATCTTGAGAATACAGCTTCCTGTACATTTTGTCAACCACCGGTTGCACTTCTATTTGCAGTTTCCAGACAGAAAATATGATATACTAGATAGGCAAAATGATACAAAAGAAGGAAGATTATGTACGAATATTTTAAAGGAATCATCAGCAAAATTACAGCCAAATACATTGTATTGGAAGTCAACTCTATCGGCTATATTCTTCATGTGGCCAACCCCTATGCTTACTCAGGACATCTCCATCAGGAAGCCAAGGTCTATGTCCACCAGGTGGTGAGAGAAGACGCGGAGCTCCTTTACGGTTTTGCGACCGAGGAGGAGAAGCAACTCTTTCTCAGCTTGATTTCAGTCTCAGGTATCGGCCCAGTGTCTGCTCTGGCAATTATTGCGGCTGATGATAATGCTGGCTTAGTGCAAGCCATTGAGCAGAAAAACATCACCTACCTGACCAAGTTTCCTAAGATTGGCAAGAAGACAGCCCAGCAGATGGTGCTAGACTTAGAAGGCAAGGTAGTGGCCGCAGGCAGTCCAGCAGAAAGTAAGGCACCCGTCCAGGCTGTGGATAATCAGGAGCTGGAGGAAGCCATGGAAGCCATGCTGGCTTTGGGCTACAAAGCTACTGAACTCAAGAAAATCAAGAAATTCTTTGAAGGCACAACTGACACAGCTGAAAACTATATCAAGTCTGCTCTCAAGATGTTGGTAAAATAGGAGAAAGCTATGACCAAACGCTGTGGCTGGGTAAAAATGAACAACCCCTTGTATGTAGCCTACCATGATGAGGAGTGGGGCAAGCCCCTCCATGATGATCAGAAGTTATTTGAATTGCTCTGCATGGAGACCTATCAGGCTGGACTTTCTTGGGAGACCATTCTGAATAAACGTCAGGCTTTTCGGGAAGCTTTTCATTTCTATGATGCTCAGAAAATTGCTCAGATGACAGATGCTGACTTGGATAGTCTTTTAAATAATCCTAATATCATCCGTAATAAGATGAAAATCTATGCGACCAGGGCTAATGCTCAAGCTTTTTTGACTGTTCAAAAGCAGTTTGGCTCTTTTAATGATTATATCTGGTCCTTTGTCGATTTCAAAACGATTGACAATGAAATTTTGAACTACAAGGAAGCGCCAGCCAAGACAGAGCTATCAGAAATTATGTCCAAGGCGCTGAAAAAGCAAGGCTTCAAATTTGTCGGTCCAGTTTGTGTCTATTCATTCCTAGAAGCAGCCGGCCTTATCAATGATCATGAAAAGGATTGTGACTTCAATTCACATAAAAATACCGTTTGAGAAAGACTCTCAACGGTATTTTTCAATTTCTTCTTTTAGCGATTTTACTAGCTCTTTTTCATCGGCAAGTTGTAGAAGAGCAATCCCTTTTTTTATTAATTCGTTATCATTTTTGCAGATTCCAAGTCGAATCTGTGAAAGCCCGAGGGAATCATAACGTTTTTCTTTTTTTGACAAATCGTAAATGTACTTAGTAATTTCAGCGCATTCTCTCTTTAATCCATTATAAAGATAGATGGTAGAAAGGTTGACTAAGAGTCCGATTTGTAGATTATTCCCATAGCGAAATGATTGGTATTTCTTTATACTATTTAAAATCTTTTGGGTAAATTGTTTGATATTTTCTAAAGGGAAGAAATAAAGGATAGTAGAAAGAAGTCGAAAATCACTTTCATACCAAGTGTCCTGTTTTTCTAAATACGCCCAAATTTTATTGGTAGTAGCATTAATTTCTTTTGTCTCAGAAATTCCATTTTGTCTCAGATGAATAGTAATATTGATGCTATCTAAAGCATGTTTAATTGGAATATCGGAATGTTTATATAGATATGCCTCGCATTCTCTCTTTAATCGTAACAAAGCTTTCGTCCCTACAATAGACTCACCTTGGTTGTAAAGAGAATTTAAAATTTTCTGTCTCTGACTAGGTTGATAATAATCACAAATGTATTTAAATTCTTCTAGTGTCATATCTATCTGGCGAAGTAAAAAAATCATGGTATCGAACTTTGGAACGACTTGCCCGCTTTCAATTCGTGCCAAAGTTGAGCGAGCTAAAAAATCTCCACAAATTTCTTCTTGAGTCAACCCTTTTGATTTTCTAATTTCTTTATAGATTTTTCCATAATCCCAGCGCATAAGAACTCCTTTTTAAAATGTTACTAAAAGCTACATTTTGAAAAAAATATTTTAAAATAGTATATCATGGAATAAAAAGGAGGGCAAATGTGAAAAAAATAGTGTACAATTTAATTTTACTGGCAGTAACGTCAATAGTTACTACAAGTGTATTTCCATGGTGGTGGTTATGGTGGTAAAGTGAATAGAATAGGAAAGGGGCGAGTCCAATGGACTAAATAATTCAAAAAAGTAGGCAAAGATTAAATATATATATATTTAAAAATTAGAATCTATAAAATTAAAGGAGCTGAGACCAATGGGGTCGTTGATTGTGACTAGCTAAGCTATAAATTGGAAAGGTAAAATATTCTCTAAAAACTATAAAATATTCAATATAGGAGTGTAGTTATGAAAATAAGAATTAAAAATAAAACATTAGCTTTATTAGCTACAGTTTCTTTAGGTTTTGGGCTAACTACTATGACTAGTATCGTTAGTGCAGAAGTAGCATATCCAGCCCCATATCCGATTATTGATGAATGGAATTATGGTGTGAATGATAACTATGGTTATTCTAATTACTATGTTAAATCTCCGAATAATATTGGTTCAAAATCTTCGATAACTAATCTTTGGGGAACTGTTAAGTCATCTGATTCTCAAAAATATGGATGGGCAATGTCAAGTTCAACAAAAAGTTGGAATGATGTTCGATTAAATGCACATTGGAACTACTTTAAATTTTAACAATAGTTTATGAAAGTTGGAAGACCCAATAATATTATAGGGTCTTTTATAATATAGGTAGGAGCTTATGAAATTAAAATTAGGTGTTATAGGACTCTTTTTTTGCTTAATTGCTGCCATTGGTCTGGTTAGTATTAGTGATACTCAAAAACCAATACCTTTACCAATTGATGGTGCCTTCTCCATTCAAGGGAAAAGCAATCTTTCTAATGAAGAAATATATCAAATGATTAGTGGCCTATCAGAAGAGAAAAAAGTTAAAATATACAAGCCGGTGGTTCAGAATTCAGGACAGTTGACTTATATAAATCTTGATGATGCCAGCCATGAACAATTAAAGTCTATACCGATAACAGGGATGTACTATACTCTAGGGGAAATAGATTCAAATGGTTTAAAAAAACTTACGTCTACAGGTCTGCAAGTAGTATATATGGCTTACCCTTGGTATATGGGAGGAATGATACAATTTACTGGCTCTTTAAGATTTTTGTTAATGATTTCAATTTACTTAACCTTATTAGTTGTTTTATTTGTTGTTAGAGCGAGAAAGATTAAAGAAGGGATGATAAGACGTTCTTTAGGATTGCCTGTGTATAACCTAAAAAAGGATTATTTAATTTCTGTTACTTTTGAGCTGATTTTAGTTGCTTTATTGATGGTTTTCTATGGCTCTTTTCTGGGGAGTGGTCTCTTCACCTATAGTTCCAAGTTATTCTTCTCTCTACTTCTAACCAATTTTATAATTTTTCAAATCATTGATCTCATCACCTTTGTTTTATTTTGGCTGACGATTCAGGTTGAAAAGCCTATTGAAATTATAAAAAATAAGGCCAAAAACAGCCTCATTTTTATCGTATGGCTTGCGGTTATTTCTAGCATAATAGTTGTTTCAGGAGTCTTTTTACGGGAAACAAAGGCTAGTCAATCAAAGATAAATATACAGATAAAGCATTTAGAACCATGGAGTGCAGTAAAAGATTGGAAAAGACTAGAGTTTTTGGGTATTGAAAATGAATCTGTTACTAATGGAGAAGAAGCAAATGACTCAGGAGCTAAGTATATAGAGATTGCTAAAGCCTTAAAAAAACTGGATTTTATATATATCAAATCATCTTCAGCCTATGTTCCAGATTTTATGAAAACTTCTCATGTTACAGAAGATTTTTCTAAGCAATTAAAAAGTGATGGGATAACGAATCCAGAGGTTAATAAAGAGCTGGTTTATATCAATCAAACAGGTGCTAAGGTACAAAATAAAGTTAATGGAACAAACTATCGTATTTTAGATAATAAAATAGCAACCATCTATATTCCTAATAAATTTAAAGAGAATAAGGCATCAATCGAGAATACGGTTGTAGCAGAACAATTTACTGGTACAAACTATACAAAAGATGATCTTACGGTGCAAGTCATTCCTGATGGGCAAGAATTTTTCTATTTCAATGAAAATGGCAGTAGTGTCCCTGAAAATAAAGATAATCTACCTTTGGAAAGTGTGACAAATAGTAAGAGTAATATAGTGGTTGTATTAGATACTGATAAAATGGTAGAAACTAACGATTTTATTTTGGCAAGCAATATCATATATAACTCACTTTTTAGTCCAGAAGCAATTAAGGAAATCAACGATTTGAGTGCTAGTTTGAATTTTTCAATCAATCCAGTCGAGGTTTACCAAACTGTGAAACTTAATATTCAATCTTTAGAGCACCAAATTCTCCTTTCAAAAATACTGCAAATAGTTATTTGCGGAATTGTATTTCTACTCATTTATCAATATGCTCAAATGTTTGTTGCCTTAAAACAGAATGACTATGTCAAAAAAATCATTTTAGGCCTATCGAAAACAAGTATAGCCATTTCAAGTCTAAAATATTTTATGATAACGATTATAATGGTTATCTTATTGACATTTATCATGACTGGACAAATAGAGTTATTGTATATTGGTCTTGCTTCTTTAACGGTTTTAATGATGTCAATAATAATAAGTTTCAGAAAATTATCTGATAGATACACTCAAATTCTAAAAGGAGATGACTAATGACAATTGAAATTGTGAATGTTACAAAAAAATATGGCTCAAAAGAAATATTTACAGATTTAAATTTAACCTTTGAAGCTGGGAAAAGCTACGCCTTGATTGGCGGTTCGGGTTCAGGTAAAAGTACCTTGCTAAACATTATAGGAAGGCTAGAAAAAATTGACAGTGGAAAAGTGTTAGTTGATAAACAGGATATTTGGAAAACAAAAGAAAGAACCTATTTTAAAAATACTATTGGGTATGTATTCCAAAATTATTCTTTGATAGAAAACAAAACAGTATATGATAATTTAAAACTCCTCAATAAAGACAAAAAGATTATATCTGAGATACTTGAAAAAGTAGGCCTTTCTACGGACTATTTAAAACATAAAATATATGAATTGTCTGGGGGACAGGCTCAGCGTGTAGCTATTGCAAGAATGTTAATGAAACCGCGTAAAATTATTTTAGCGGATGAACCTACAGGAGCCTTGGATAGTGAGATTGGGAATGAAATCATCAACTTATTATTGAGTGAAGCAGCCGAGAATAATTATGTTATTATAGCAACACATGATCCAGCTGTATATAGTAAAGTTGATGTTATCGTTGACATAAAAGATATAGGAAGTCAGGCATGAAAAAGAAAATTTATATTAGTTTGCTACTAGTCATTGGAGTACTCGCAATCGTCTTAATTGGCAAACAAGTGATTAAAAAAGAAAATCCCAATAAACCTTCGGTGGATTTAACAGTCTATACAATCTCTTCGAATGATACCGAAAGATGGGATAAGGTAAGGCAAGTAGAAACAGAAGATGCTGTCTATCTAATATCTGTCAAAGAAGTAGCATCTTCAGAAGAAGTGTTTTCAAATATTATTGCAGATGGCACTGCTATGGGGTTTGGGGTTAGTGAAGAAGAAGTTAAACAATTTAACAATAATTTAGGAACTACTGTAGTAGATGCTAAAAATAATAAATTGATTGGGATAGAATTCTTCACTTTTTCTGATGATGGCAAGGGATTTTCAGTAGCGAATTTTGATTACGGCAAAAAAGAGTTTAATAATCAAAAAAAAGAAAAGAAAGAGTTCTATAAAAAACTATACGAAGCGTTTAAAAAATAATTTATGATGACACGACAAACGCATAAAGACAAAAGTTCCAATAAATTTTTGAAATACAAAATCTAATCTTGATTCAGCTCATTTGTCAAAGGTAGTTGCAGTTTTACTTTCCTCTTTTTCTTTGCTTGTCTGTTCTCTTTCATAATAGTGCGACTATATTCCTTGTTTCATAGAAAAAATTCCTTGGTTTTCTAACATCCAAGGAATTTCGTTTAGTTATCCTTCTGCCTCCAAATCTTTTCCTTGATAAAGATGCGTAATTCATAGAAAAGCATAAAGAGGGTGGAGATGAGGAAGCCGGCCATAAAGATATGGTGCAAGTAAGCAAAGACACCAATATAAACCAAGATGGAAAAAAGGTAGAAAATGACTAAATAATGCCATTTCTTAGCCTTGCTATCTTCGATGACCTTTTTCTCCAAGCGTTCATCCTCTTTGATGAGCTGGTCCAAGCTGAGATCAAACTCGCGGCTAATGGCGATGAGATTTCCAATATCAGGGATACCTTTTTCGCTTTCCCAGCGGGCAATGG
>CAUSZI010000043.1:0-18154 GCA_963536045.1 uncultured Streptococcus sp. | reverse complement strand
ACCATGGCAATACCTTCAAGGTTATTCGTGAAGCCTTGACCGAGAACAACTACTTCATCAAGTGGAAGGTCCTCAACGGGAAAGACTATGGAAATATTCCACAAAACCGTGAACGGATTTATATTGTTGGTTTTGATACCAAGGAAGCTTATGACTTGTTTGAATTCCCAGAGGAAATCAAGCTCACGACTTCTCTTCAGGATGTGATTAACTTCTGCGATAAGCTAGAGGAGGTTTACTACTACCGTGAAGGTAAGCAAAATTTCTACGACCAGTTGAAGTTTGAAGTGACCAGTCAAGATACAGTTTATCAGTGGCGTCGCCAATATGTTCGTGAAAATAAAAACGGAGTTGTCCCAACCCTAACAGCAAACATGGGAACAGGTGGACACAACGTTCCGTTGATTTTGACGGACAGTGGGGAGATTCGTAAGCTAACACCGAAAGAAACTTTTAATGTTCAAGGATATCCTAAATCCTTTAAAATCCCGGAAGGGGTTTCTAACGGTCAGCTATACAAGCAGGCTGGAAACAGTGTGGTCGTACCCGTGATTAAACGTATCGCGGAAAATGTTGCCAAAGCTTTAAATGAAAGTCAGGGGCAATCTCAACTTGAACGTTCAGGAAAAATTGCCATTATCTACACCAAGATGAATGGACAATTTGAAGGGCAGTCCTATGTCAAGGACTTTGTAGATAGCTATGATCAAGCTCTTGAAAAAATCAAGTCTTATGACGATGGTCTAGCCCTTCTATCAGATGAAGATTATTTAAAATTGGTAAAAAAACGAGGAAATCTCGAATTTTACAGTATTAATTAACGAATATATAAGAGGATTAGTGAAAAACTAATCTTCTTTTGATATACTGAAAATAGAAAAGAGGGTGCTTATGTGGGAACATCTAAAGTCTGAACAAAAAGAAAAATACAAAACCTTAATTACCAACTTCGCTAGTTTGAGCCAAGCTTTCTCTCAAAAGGCAGAATCCGAAGACGAGGGACAAACAGAGAATTATGTAGCTCCGATTGTTAACTCCAAGTTTCAGGAGACTGTTTTCCAGAAGGCTTTTAATGCCGTAGGGGAAGATATCGCCAATACCTCCTATGATGCCTCTGTCGTTGTGGATGAAAATCATAAATACCTAGTGGGTATTAAGTCTTTTGGGATTAATTCTGGAGACCAAAAAATCGCTCAGTTTAAGAAGGACTCTCAAGCTTGGACGGACTTGTTGGGTGATATCAAATTCCATGCAGATATCTCAGCAGATAAAGAAACAGCAGACAAGAAAAATTATCAACGTTATGAAGAGTTGGCACGAAAGATTGCGACTTTGAGAAATCAGAGAATCGAATCTTCTAAGGCACAAATAAAGGGTTTTAACTCAGATTCGGTCAATGTTGAAGCTGTTTATCACGTTCTGATGCCGACACCAAAGGGAGAAAATCCTAAGATTTTTGTTGGTGAAACATCTTATTTACCAGTCGATATTGATAATCTGGTCATTGAAGGATCAACTACTAAAAACAATCCAACTAATTTCCGATTTACGGATGGGCAACATCATTACAAGTATACAGCAGCTGATAGCCAGCTCCACATGACTTTTAATAATAAAGACATTGTGGTAGATACTTGGGATGTCCATTACATCGAAGATCCTTTTTTGCTATTTGAAAATCTTCATTTACTGACAGCTGAAAAGGATAAAACTGATATCTTAGAGACAGTGTCTTGGGCTATCACAGATAAACATGGAAATGTGGAAGAAAACTCAGGTTTCAATGCCTTTAACGGCGGTTCAAAATTAGCCAAAAAAGATCGCTTGCCACGGATTTTAAAGATTCAGGAAAAATTCAAAGACAGTCTGGCTACAGAAGAACTAGCCTTTGTGACTTTTTCTTTAGAAGAAATCCTCTTGAAAAAGTGGACTAGCAAGGAAGAAAAAGTTCAGATGAAGGCTATTCGTGAGGACTTGATTCACTTTATCCATAATACTGGCAATGAAAAACTTATCAAAGAGATTGAACAACTCGTCTATCGTCCAGTTAGTGAAGTTTACATTCCTCTGCCAGACTCTAAGAACTTCCATGACGAAAGGCAAGACTTCTTTGGTCCTAGATTTGGGACTTTTGAACCTGGAACTAAAAAATTAGCTCTATCTAAGGAAGAAAGAACTTTTAAACTACGCTTTTTATCTTCTGGTGATGTTATTAACGCCTATATAAATCAAGAAGCTGGTAAGGCTATTCAGTCTACCGATAAGCAAGAAATCCTCGGGAATTGGATTTTGCGTGGTGTTTTCCAGTTGAAAGAACGAGAAGTCTTGACAGGTCAACGACTCAATGAACTTGAAATCAACGGTATTCGCTTAACTAAGTTTAAAAATGGTGAAATCGGTATTGAATTCATCTGGATTGATACCGAAACCCCACCTAGTGATGCCATCGGCTGGGTAAGTAAATAAAATAATAATGATAGTTGTTGAAGATACTGTTTTTCTATCCCTCCCCCCTTTCATCCCTCTCCGACTTAATACTTTCTTTTAAGCCTTAAAAATGATAAAATAAGACAAACAAACTATAGGAGAACATAATGACTAAAGCAAATTTTGGTGTTGTTGGTATGGCTGTTATGGGCCGTAACCTTGCCCTAAATATCGAATCTCGTGGCTATACAGTTGCCATTTATAACCGCTCAGCAAACAAGACAGAGGACGTCATTGCCTCGCATCCTGAGAAAAACTTTGTGCCAAGCTATGATGTAGAGTCTTTTGTCAACTCTATTGAAAAACCGCGTCGGATTATGCTGATGGTTCAAGCTGGTCCTGGTACAGATGCGACTATTCAGGCCTTGCTTCCTCACTTGGATAAGGGTGATATCCTGATTGATGGTGGGAATACTTTCTACAAAGATACCATTCGCCGTAATGAAGAGTTGGCTAACTCTGGTATCAACTTCATCGGTACAGGTGTTTCCGGTGGTGAAAAGGGCGCATTGGAAGGACCGTCTATCATGCCGGGTGGTCAAAAAGAGGCTTATGAGTTGGTAGCGGATGTCTTGGAAGAAATCTCTGCTAAAGCTCCTGAAGATGGTGCACCATGTGTGACCTATATCGGTCCTGATGGCGCTGGTCACTATGTAAAAATGGTCCATAACGGGATTGAATATGGAGATATGCAGCTGATTGCTGAGAGTTATGACCTTATGCAGCACTTGCTGGGGCTTTCAGCTAGTGAAATGGCTGATATCTTCACAGAGTGGAACAAAGGCGAGCTGGACAGCTATCTGATTGAGATTACAGCGGATATCTTGACACGCAAGGACGATGAAGGGCAAGCTGGCCCAATCGTTGACTACATTCTGGATGCGGCTGGCAATAAGGGAACTGGTAAGTGGACCAGTCAATCTTCTCTGGATTTAGGTGTGCCGCTGCCATTGATTACAGAGTCAGTCTTTGCGCGTTACATTTCTACCTACAAAGATGAGCGTGTGGCTGCCAGCAAGGTATTGCCAAAACCAGCTGCATTCACCTTTGAAGGAGACAAGGCAGAGCTGATTGAAAAGATCCGCCAAGCTCTTTACTTCTCAAAAATCATGTCTTATGCTCAAGGTTTTGCTCAATTGCGTGTAGCTTCTAAGGAAAACAACTGGAACCTGCCGTTCGGAGAGATTGCTTCTATCTGGCGTGCTGGCTGTATCATCCGTGCCCGCTTCCTGCAAAAGATTACAGATGCTTATGGCCGTGATGCTGACCTAGCCAACCTGCTCTTGGATGAATACTTCATGGATATTACAGCTAAGTATCAGCAGGCAGTCCGTGATGTTGTCAGCTTGGCTGTGCAGGCAGGAGTACCAGTGCCAACTTTCTCTAGTGCCATTGCTTACTTTGATAGCTATCGTGCGGAAAATCTGCCAGCTAATCTGATTCAGGCGCAGCGTGATTACTTTGGTGCTCATACATATAACCGTAAAGACAAAGAAGGTACCTACCACTATTCTTGGTACGACGAAAAATAGGATAGGCCTATGGCAAAGCGAATTTTACTAGTAGAAAATGAAAAAAATCTTGCACGGTTTGTGAGTTTGGAACTGCAAAAGGAAAGCTTTCTTGTAGATTTGGCTGAGACTGGCCAAGAGGGACTGACTTTGGCCAAAGATGTGGATTATGACTTGCTCTTGCTCAACTATGATCTTCAAGATATGACTGCCAGCGATTTTGCTCAGCAGCTGAGCTTGATTAAGCCAGCGTCCGTCATTATCGTTCTGGCTAGTCGCGAAGAGATTGCAGATCAGCAGGAAGCAATCCAGCATTTTGCCGTTTCCTACGTAGTCAAGCCTTTCATTATCAGTGATTTAGTGGAGCGTGTCTCTATCATTTTCCGCGGGCGTGACTTTATCGATCAGCACTGCAGCCTCTTGAAAATTCCGACCTCTTACAGGAATCTGCGAGTGGATATTAAAAATCACACAGTTTACCGTGGCGAGGAAGTTATTGCGCTGACGCGGCGGGAGTACGATCTGCTGGTAACCCTGATGGGCAGCAATAAGGTCATGAGCCGTGAGCAGCTGCTGGAGCGTGTCTGGAAGTACGAGAGTGCAACGGAGACCAACGTTGTAGATGTTTATATTCGTTATCTGCGCAGTAAAATTGATGTGGAAGGGCAGCCAAGCTATATCAAAACCGTTCGCGGTGTTGGTTATGCCATGCAAGAATAAAAAAATCAAAACTCTGTTCTCCTTTAGAGACGGAGTTTTTTTGCTCTTGTTATAGTATAGATAGGAGAACTAATAGGATTTTTCTAACTATTTTATGCAATCGTTTTCGTTGAAATATAGCAAAAATGTAACTCTTGAAGAGAAAATACAGTATTTTAGGTGCAAAAAAAGAGAAAAATTTTTTATAAAAGCCTTTACAAAATAAAAAATCGTGCTATAATAGATGTATCGATATGCAAACGATTTCACAAAAAACGAACTTGTTTGCAAAAAATATAAGGAGGTCTGAATGATGAAAGATTCATTCAAGAACATTTTTAGCTTTGAATTTTGGCAAAAATTCGGTAAAGCTTTGATGGTGGTCGTTGCTGTTATGCCGGCAGCAGGACTGATGATTAGTATCGGTAAGTCTATCCCGATGATTAATCCAAATCTAGGTGTTTTAGTCACTACCGGTGGTGTTTTAGAGCAGATTGGTTGGGGGGTTATCGGTAACCTGCATATCCTCTTTGCTTTGGCTATTGGTGGAAGCTGGGCAAAAGAACGCGCAGGCGGTGCCTTCGCAGCAGGTCTTTCCTTTATCCTGATTAACCGTATCACTGGTGTTATGTTTGGTGTTACCAGCGATATGCTCTCAGATAAGGCTGCTGTAGTTAAAACAATGTTTGGCGCATCTATTAAGGTTTCTGATTATTTCATCAGCGTTCTGGAGTCACCAGCTCTGAATATGGGTGTCTTTGTCGGAATTATCGCAGGTTTTGTTGGAGCGACAGCTTATAACAAATACTATAATTTCCGTAAATTGCCAGATGCTTTGTCATTCTTTAATGGTAAGCGTTTTGTACCTTTCGTTGTTATCTTGCGCTCAGTAATTGTAGCAATTGTTTTGTCATTTGTATGGCCAGTTGTTCAATCAGGTATCAACAGCTTTGGTATTTGGATTGCTAACTCACAAGATACTGCACCAGTTTTGGCACCATTCATCTATGGTACTTTGGAACGTCTCTTGCTTCCATTTGGTTTGCACCACATGTTGACCATTCCAATGAACTACACAGAACTAGGTGGTGTTTATCACGTTATTACTGGTTCTGGTGCGGGAACAACTGTAGCTGGTCAAGATCCACTGTGGTTGGCTTGGGTAACTGACTTGGTTGGTACGAAATCAGCTGATCCTTCTACTTACCAACACTTGCTTGATACAGTTCATCCAGCTCGCTTTAAAGTTGGTCAGATGATTGGTTCATTCGGTATCCTTATGGGGGTAGCGGCAGCTATCTATCACAACGTGGATGCTGACAAGAAGCACAAATACAAAGGTATGATGATTGCGACTGCTTTGGCAACCTTCTTGACAGGGGTGACTGAACCAATCGAGTACATGTTCATGTTCGTTGCAACACCGCTGTATATCATTTATGCATTTGTACAAGGTGCTGCGTTCGCAATGGCTGACATCGTTAACCTTCGTGTGCACTCATTCGGTTCTATCGAATTCTTGACCCGTACTCCTATGGCCATCAATGCTGGCTTGGGAATGGATATCATCAACTTCATCTGGGTAACGATCCTCTTTGGTGTTGTGATGTACCTCATTTCTAACTTCATGATCAAGAAGTTTAACTATGCAACTCCAGGACGTAACGGTAACTATGAAACAGCAGATGGTTCAGATGAAGCTTCTTCATCAGAGTCAACTAGTGGTAAAGTTGCTGAAGCATCTCAAGCAGTAAATGTTATCAACCTTCTGGGTGGTCGCGCTAATATCGTAGATGTAGATGCATGTATGACTCGTCTGCGTGTGACTGTCAAAGATGCTAAAAAAGTTGGAACAGAAGAACAGTGGAAAGCTGAAGGCGCTATGGGCTTGGTTATGAAAGGCCAAGGCGTTCAGGCTATCTACGGACCAAAAGCTGACGTTCTTAAATCTGATATTCAAGACTTGTTGGATTCTGGTGAAGTGATTCCTGAAACACTTCCTAGCCAAAAAGCAGAATCAGCAGCAGCCGAAGTTACTTACAAAGGTGTGACTGAGGAAGTTGAAACTGTTGCGGACGGTCAAGTCATTGACTTGGCAGATGTTAAAGATCCAGTATTCTCACAAAAAATGATGGGTGATGGATTTGCAGTTGAGCCAGAAAATGGTAAGATTTATTCACCAGTTGCTGGTACAGTAACTAGCGTCTTCCCTAGCAAGCATGCTATCGGTCTTGTGACAGATAATGGCCTGGAAGTCTTGGTACATATTGGTTTGGAAACTGTTAGCCTTGAAGGTAAACCATTCGAAGTTCATGTTTCAGAAGGTCAAAAAGTTGCAGCTGGAGATCTTCTAGTCACGGCTGACTTGGAAGCAATCAAGGAAGCAGGACGTGAAACTTCAACAATCGTAGTCTTCACAAATGCAGCAGCTATCAAGTCTGTAACAGTAGAAAAACTTGGTCAAGCATCTGCTAAGACAGTTGTTGCTAAGGTTGAATTGTAAAATAGAAAAGAGAAATCATGGCAAAATTCCTGACATTAAATACTCATAGTTGGATGGAAGAAGAGCAAGAAACGAAGCTTAATCAGCTTGTAGAACGCATTCTTCAAGAAAAATATGATGTCATTTGCCTGCAGGAAGTCAATCAATTAACGGAGTCTGAACAGGTTGTTCAGGCTCCTTTTTATCAGGCAGTTGAAGGAGCGATTGGGATTCATCAAGATCACTTTGCTCTTTGCTTGGTAAAAAAGTTGGCTGAAGCAGGACTGGACTATCATTGGTCCTGGGCCTATAATCATATTGGGTTTGATATTTACAACGAAGGAGTGGCAATTCTGTCCAGAAAGCCGCTGACTCCTAGAGAAGTTCTGGTATCAGAGGCTAATGATCCTAGGGATTATCATACTCGTAAGGTCTTGCTAGCTGAGACTGAGGTAGATGGTCAATTGCTGACAATTGCCTCCTGCCATCTGTCTTGGTGGGACAAAGGTTTCCAGGGAGAATGGACTAAGCTTGAAGAAGAGCTGCTACAAGCAGAAACTCCTCTGGTCCTCATGGGCGATTTCAACAATCCAGTCGGTCAGCAAGGCTACCAGACCATCTTAGCCAGTCCGCTGAAGCTGCAGGATAGCCATACTGCTGCAAAAGAAGCTATCGGAGAGGCGACAGTAGAAGGGACTATTGCAGGCTGGGATGATAATAAACATGCTCTGAAGATAGACTATGTTTTCACTAGCCAAGGGATGGACGTTGAGCGCTCCGCTGTCGTTTTTAACGGGAAAGAAACCCCTGTTGTCAGTGACCATTTTGGTATAGAAGTGCAAGTGACTTTATAGAAATAAAAAGATGAGGCAAGACTGAGAACGCAACAGATTTGCCTCTCTTTTTCTTTTTGATAAACATATTTTTAGGGTGAAATAGTGTAATTTTACACCCCAAACGGCTGTCTTTTGTTATTCTTGAAAACGTGTTATAATGAAGTATTAGGATTCTAGGAGGAAATGGTATGCGTTGTCCGAAATGTGGTGGGAATAAATCAAGTGTAGTTGATAGCAGACAGGCAGAAGATGGGAATACAATCCGTCGCCGCCGTGAGTGTGAGGAATGTCAACACCGCTTTACGACCTACGAGCGTGTTGAAGAGAGAACCCTAGTTGTTGTCAAGAAGGACGGGACACGCGAGCAATTTTCTCGGGATAAGATTTTTAACGGTATTATTCGCTCCGCTCAAAAGCGGCCAGTATCTAGTGACGAAATAGAAGAGATTGTCAACCGAATCGAGCAAAAGGTCCGCAGTCAGAGCGATAATGAAATCAATAGTGAATATATTGGATCCTTAGTCATGGATGAACTGGCCGAGCTGGATGAAATCACCTACGTTCGTTTCGCCAGTGTTTACCGGAGTTTCAAGGATGTGGGCGAGCTGGAAAGCCTGCTCAAGCAGATTACCAAGGGGTCCAAGAAGAAAAAGGACAAATAAATGAAACCGAATGATAAATTTTACTTTATTAAAAATTATTTTGTAAATTTGAATATTGGTGATTTGATTAGATGTTACTTACCTATCATCGGTATGGGGTCTTCTTCTGTATACCAATTTCTTGTGGCTATCTGGGATAACGGTAGTAAACCACATCAATTTAGTGAAATACTTAATCATTTGAATTTTGGTTTTAATACTTTACAAGATAGTTTTGATTTGCTGTCAGCTATGCAGCTTATTGAAATTTATGAACAAAAAGATTCTCAAAATCAACAAATTTTTGGGATTGTATTATATCCGCCGCTATCTACTCAAGATTTTTTAAAGCATAATGTATATAGAACGTTACTTGAAAAAAAAATAGGTGAAACCTGTGTTTCGAACTTTGAAAAAGTAAATTTGATTCATGAGAAAAAAATATCAAAAAACTTTTCAGATGTTTTTGATGATACAGGAGAAAACTTTATTACAAATCGACCAAACAATGATTTTGAAATAGAACATTTTGAACGACTGATGGCTAGAGATTTACTGAGGTTCGAGAATAAGGATGACAGTATAATTGCTCTCTATAACATTTCTGAAAAATATAAAAAATCTTGGTTTGACGTGTATCAATTTGCCAAGGCAACAGCTATTGATGGTGTTATTTCTATAAAGAGAATTAAGAATTTATTAAAAAATAGGATTTCCACAAAAGAGCAGAATAATTCATGGAGTTCGGCAGAGAAATCTATGATTACAATAGCTAAATCAAATACACCAGAGGAACTCTTAGAAACATTCAAAAATAAAAGAGATGCTAAGGTTGTTGGAAATGAAAGAAAACTGTTAAAAGAGGCAAAACAAATAGGTCTAATAGATGAAGTCATAAATGTTATTATTTATAATTCTCTCATAGTAAACGATACGACCAATTTAACAGAAAATAATTTTTTAAAAGCAGTAAATGATTTTTCGTATAAAAAAATAAATAGTGCTGAAGATGCTTTAAACTACTTTAATAATCGCAAGAAAAGCACTGGGAAACAATTTAATAAAAATAAACCTACCAAGTCTAATGTGCCTATTTGGAGTAATCCTGACTATAAAGATGATACTACTCCTGAACAACAAGCAAAATTAGAAGAGAAAAGACGCAAGCTTTTAGAAAAAATTAGAAAGGGGTCGGGTGGCGAATAAATGGAGAAAATAGGACAGAATATGCTTCATATGAATAGGGTGCGGCAGTTTGACTATCAGGAGCTGGTCAAGCAGATTATGGCCGATCCAGATGTGGCAGCCTTTATCCAGCAGGAAAAGCTGACCCAAGCTGAGATTCAGCGCAGTGTCTCCAAGTTTAACCAGTATATTACGGAGCGCAACCGCTTTTTGCTTGGGGACGAGACCTATATTGCTAAGGGTTATAAGCCAATCTTGGTGAAAAATGAGGGCTATGCGGATGTTGCCTATGAAGAGACGCCTGAGTTGATTGAGCAGGAAAAGTTGAAAAATATTAAAGATCGGATCAATCTAATTAACCTACCTTCTAGTCTTAAAGATGCGAGTTTCAGTCAAATTGACTTAAAAAAGAATCGTGATGAAATTTTTGAACGATTGGCTAATTTTGTCGCTGCTTATCCTAATTATCAAAAGGCTGTTTATCTCTATGGAGATTTTGGTATTGGGAAAAGTTATTTGATGGCTGCTTTAGCTCATGAATTATCAGTAGAGCGAGGGGCTTCAACTACTCTAGTTCATTACCCAAGCTTCGTTTTGGATGTTAAGAATGCGATCAGTTCCGGCTTGGTCAAGGAGAAGATTGACCAGGTCAAGACAGCTCAAGTGCTGATTTTGGACGATATCGGTGCAGAGCAGTCCAGTCCTTGGATGCGCGATGAGATTTTGCAGGTCATTCTCCAGCACCGTATGCAGGAAAATCTGCCAACTTTTTTTACTTCTAATTTTAGTTTTGCGGATTTGGAGCGTCACTTTGCCAGCTCTAAGAATGGCGATGAGACTTGGCAAGCCAAGCGGGTTATGGAGCGAATTAAGTTTCTGGCTCAGGAGGTACGCCTAGAAGGAGAGAACCGCCGATGAATGAAACGATTAACTTGATGAATGCTCACACGTCTGTTCGCCGCTTTACAGAGGAGCAGATTTCGGATAAGGAATTACGTGCTATCATTGATGCTGGGCGGGCTGCGTCCAGCTGGAAGAATTTCCAGTCTTACTCTATCATTGTGGTGCGAAGCAAAGAGAAAAAAGAAGCCCTCTTTGACTTGGTGCCCCAAGAAGCCATTCGGCAGTCTTCAGCCTTCCTGCTTTTTGTTGGCGACCTCAATCGTGCCCAAAAGGGCGTTCACATGTATACGGAAGACTTTTATCCTGAGGGAACGGAGAATCTCCTGATTAGCTCAGTAGATGCTGCTTTAGCTGGACAAAATACCCTATTAGCAGCTGAAAGTTTGGGTTATGGTGGAGTAATCATTGGACTGGTTCGATATGCTGCCAGTCAAATAGCAGAGCTTTTTAAGCTACCGGACTACACTTATCCAGTCTTTGGGATTGCTCTGGGGACTCCCAATCAGAACCATGCAGTCAAGCCACGCCTGCCTTATGAAGCAGCGGTCTTTGAGGAAGAATATCGTGAACAGGATCGTTCAATTATCCAAGCCTATGACCGCGTACAGACTGAATATGCCGGCGAGCGAGCTAAGGAAACCTGGAGTCAGCGCCTAGCTGCCCAATTTGGTCAGGAGCCTAATCAAGCTATTGACCAACTGTTCAAAGAAAAGAAATTAGAAAAATAGGGCGGAGTTTGGCTCTGTCCTAAAGAATGAAAGAGGAAAAACATGGCCTTACCAACTATTGCCATTGTCGGCCGGCCCAATGTCGGCAAGTCAACGCTCTTTAATCGGATTGCCGGTGAGCGGATTTCCATTGTGGAAGATGTTGAAGGGGTGACCCGCGACCGAATCTATGCGATAGCAAGCTGGCTCAACCGTAAGTTTAGTATTATTGATACGGGCGGAATTGACGATGTTGACGTGCCTTTTATGGAGCAAATCAAACACCAGGCTGAGATTGCCATGGACGAAGCAGATGTCATCGTTTTTGTCGTGTCTGGCAAGGAAGGGATTACAGATGCGGACGAGTATGTGGCTCGCATGCTCTACAAGACCCATAAGCCGATTATTTTAGCGGTCAATAAGGTGGACAACCCCGAAATGCGCAATGAGATTTTTGATTTCTATGCGCTGGGCTTGGGCGATCCATTCCCGGTTTCTTCAGTCCACGGGATTGGTACTGGAGATGTTCTTGATGCCATCGTTGAAAATCTGCCAAATGAAGAAGTGGCAGAAAATCCTGATATGATTAAGTTTAGTCTGATTGGCCGTCCTAATGTTGGCAAGTCTAGCTTGATTAATGCCATCCTGGGTGAGGAGCGGGTTATTGCTAGTCCTGTTGCTGGTACAACGCGTGACGCCATTGATACGGTCTTTACGGACAGTGAAGGTCAGGAATTTACCATGATCGACACGGCTGGTATGCGCAAGTCAGGCAAGGTCTATGAAAATACAGAGAAATACTCTGTCATGCGGGCCATGCGGGCCATTGACCGCTCAGATGTCGTTCTGATGGTGCTGAATGCCGAAGAAGGAATTCGTGAGTACGACAAGCGAATCGCTGGCTTTGCCCATGAAGCTGGAAAAGGTATTGTTATTGTTGTCAATAAGTGGGATACGCTGGAAAAAGACAACCATACTATGAAAGACTGGGAAGAAGATATACGTGACCAGTTCCAGTATCTGTCTTATGCACCGATTATCTTTGTCTCTGCCCTGACCAAGCAGCGTCTCCATAAGCTGCCGGACATGATTAAGCAAATCAGTCAGAGTCAAAACACGCGTATTCCCTCAGCAGTGCTCAATGATGTTATCATGGATGCTATCGCGATTAATCCGACACCGACTGACAAGGGCAAACGCCTCAAGATTTTCTATGCGACTCAGGTAGCGACCAAACCGCCAACCTTTGTCATCTTTGTCAACGAAGAAGAACTCATGCACTTCTCTTACCTGCGTTTCCTGGAAAATCAAATCCGCAAAGCTTTTGTCTTTGAAGGAACCCCGATTCACTTGATTGCAAGGAAGCGGAAGTAGAGTTGGAAAACAGCAATTTGACAAACATACGTTTATATGTAAAAATGAAAGTAAGCATAAGAGCTTGCTTTTCTTTTTTTATGTCGAAAGTATGGTATAATGGTGAGATAAATGTAAGGTGGTAATTATGGCAAAATTAATTCCTGGTAAGATTCGGACAGAAGGAATTGCCCTGGTTGAAAACAATAAGGTAGTAATCCTTGAGGTCAGTGATTCTCTTTTATATGCTCGTGTGGATGAGTGCAATCTGCGCTATAGCTTGGATGATGATGTCATCTTTTGCTATTGTGACTTTTTCCAGAAGAAAAAATATTGTGCCCATCTGGCAGCCTTGGAGTATTATCTGAAAAATGCCCCATCGGGGAAAGATGTGCTAAAGAGTATGGAAGAAGAGGAGTTGACCAGTCAGGAGACCCAAGAGCTGGTTTCTTTCGGAAGCTTGTTCTTGGATAAGGTCTTGCCGGATAAATCCAATCAACAGGTTCGTTATGATCTCTCGGCTACTGGTCAAGAGGATTCTTATACAGGACAGTTTCTCTGGAGTTTACGAATCAGTCGCTTGCCGGACGAGCGCTCTTATGTTGTCCGAGATGTTCTTTCCTTCCTTCGGACCTTGGAAAAGGGCGGGCATTATCAGATTGGTAAGAGTTACTATGAGGCTATTCATTTGAAGGATTTTGATGAAGCCAGTCAAGATTTGCTCGTTTTTCTGCAAGGACTAGTGTCTGACTATCAGGGGCAAGATTCTTCTTTGATTTTCCCAAATGCTGGGCGCAATCTTTTCTTCCCAGCTAGTATCTTTGAAGAGGGGGTTATCTTCCTGATGAATCTGTCTTCTTTCCGCTTAGAGTACAGCCTTTATGACTACAGTGAAGTCTTTTTCCAAGATTTACATGAAGAGGCAGAAGTTTATACTTTCCAAGTGGAAGAGCATGAAGAGCATTTTGAGCTAGTCATTGCTGAGAAGAATTATAAGATGCTTTATGATGGGCAGTTTATCTTTTATGGAGATACCTTCTATCAGCTAAATCCTCAGCAGATTAGACTGATAAAGGCTTTACGGGAGCTGCCTATAGAGCATGATCGGTTGAAGCGCCTGCAATTCGACTTGTCAGAGAGAACGAAGCTGGCTTCCAGTCTGTCTGAGTTTAAAAAGATTGGTCGGGTAGAAGCGCCTGAAAGTATGATGATTCATGACTTTACAGCCAAGTTTGACTTTGACATCGGTCCTGACAAGCGTCTGATTTTGGACACTGTCTTTGACTATGGAGACAGGAAAGTGACGACTCGCAAAGATTTGGAACGTCTGCCTTTTGCAGGTAATTTTGAGCATGAGCAGCAGGTATTTAAGCAAATGCTGCAGGCAGGTTTTGTGGCAGACTTTTACAGCCAGCGACCGCCTCTGAAGCCGGAAGAAATTTATCATTTCTTCTCAGAAGTCATTCCCAACTTTGAGGCTTTGGGCCGTGTCAGCATGACAGAAGAGCTAGAGGCGCTGGCACAGACAGAAAGTCCAAGAATCACTGTCAAGATGAAGGGCGGCCTCTTAGATGTTGGTTTCGATTTTGCTGGCATTGCGCAGTCAGAGATAGATGCTGTGCTTGATTCGCTCTTTAAGGAGCAGGACTTCTTTATCAGTAAGTCTGGGCAAGTCTTGATTTTCGATGAAGAGACCAAGGAGATGAGTCGGACTTTGCAGCAGCTGCGGAGTAAGCGGACTAAAAATGGCTTCATTCAGACCAGCAGTCTGGCAGCTTATCAACTGGCAGAGTTTTTTAAGGGCAAGGATAGGGTACAGTTTTCAAAAGATGTACAGCAGCTGGCCTTTGACCTGACTCACCCTGAGGAATTTCCTCTTCCCCAGCTGCAAGTCAAGGCTGACCTTCGGGATTACCAAGAGACGGGTGTCAAGTGGCTATCCATGCTGGATAAGTATGGCTTCGGTGGCATCTTGGCTGACGATATGGGGCTGGGAAAGACCCTGCAGACGATTTCTTTTCTGAGTTCGCGTATAGACGACTCTAAGAAAGTCTTAATCTTGGCGCCATCCAGCCTGATTTACAACTGGAGCGATGAGTTCGCTAAATTTGCTCCGCATTTGGATGTGGCGGTGGTTTATGGTCTGAAAAATGTTCGTGATGAGCTGATCGCGGAGAAGCATCAGATTACCATTACCAGCTATGCTTCTTTCAGGCAGGATGTGGAAGAATACCGAGATAACCACTTCCAGTATCTGATTTTGGATGAGGCTCAGGTCATGAAGAATGACCAGACCAAGATTGCCCAGTATTTGCGGGATTTTGAAGTGGAGCATACTTATGCCCTTTCTGGGACGCCGATTGAGAATAATCTGGGAGAACTTTGGTCTATTTTCCAGATTGTCATGCCAGGACTTTTGCCAAGCAAAAAGGAATTTTTAAAACTGCCGGCTGAGAAAGTCGCCCGTTATATCAAGCCATTTGTCATGCGGCGCAAGAAAGAGGATGTGCTGCAGGAATTGCCTGATTTGATTGAAGTTGCCTATCGCAATGAATTGGCAGATAGCCAGAAGACCATTTATCTGGCTCTGCTCAAGCAGATGCAGGACAGAATCATCCATGCGACAGAAGATGAAATCAACCGCAGCAAGATAGAGATTCTGTCAGGTCTTATGCGTCTCCGCCAGATCTGTGACACTCCGAAGTTGTTTATGGAAGATTACGAGGGCGAGAGCGGTAAGCTGGAAAGTTTGCGGGAATTACTTGAACAGATACAAGATGGTAATCGTCGTGTCCTCATATTTTCACAATTTCGTGGTATGCTGGATATTATCGAGAGTGAGTTGGACAAACTTGGCATGGAGTCCTTTAAGATAACAGGCTCTACTCCGGCCAAGGAGCGTCAGGACATGACAACAGCCTTCAATGACGGCCAGCGATCAGCCTTTCTGATTTCTCTAAAGGCTGGAGGTGTCGGTCTCAATCTGACTGGTGCAGACACAGTCATCTTGGTCGACCTCTGGTGGAATCCAGCGGTTGAGGCCCAGGCTATCGGCCGTGCCCACCGTATCGGTCAGGAGCGCAATGTCGAAGTCTATCGGATGATTACACGGGGTACGATTGAGGAGAAGATACAGGAGCTGCAGGAGAGCAAGCGCAATCTGGTTTCGACTATTCTCGACGGAGCAGAAGCCAAATCCAGTCTCTCTGTGGAGGAAATTCGAGAAATTCTGGGAATTTCGGCAGAATAGCTTGAAAAATAGCCTGAATAGTTTATAATAATGAAGGGTTGAAAGGAAAAAGATATGACTGATAAACAATTTCCTCTGGTGTCAGATGATGAAATCATGCTGACGGAAATGCCGCATATGAATCTTTATGATGAACTGGATCTCATTAGCAACATTACCGGAGACTATACTGACCGTAATTATTTGGAATGGATGCCGATTGTGGATTCCAGCAGGCATGCTCCCATCGCTGCCAGTCAGGCTATCAGAAGACCGCTGCAAAAGCAGTCTGCTTTCAAGGATTTTAAAAAGCCGATTGATAAGAAAGATCCAGCTATTCGTTATGCTGAGCAGGCACGCGAGGAAGCTCGGGCAGATTTGAAAAAGAAGCGTTCAGCGTCTTATCTGACCAGCGACCTTCCGACTAAGGTCCGCAGCAGAAAGCTTCCAACAGCTTCTAATGCGGAAAGACCGAAGCCAACAGCCCCTTTTCAGAAGAATACATCAGGGGAATTTACGAAGTTTGGCGACAGGCTTCAGCAGGATAACTATATTTTGGCAGATATTCAGCCTGAGTATAGCCCTCAGCCGCAGGAGCCAGAAGAAAAGCCTAAGAAAAACAATTATGATTTTTTAAAAACCAGTCAGATCTATAATCAGGATAGAGCTAAGGAGGAGCAGTTGAAGCATTCTAAGGCTCAGGAGCTGAACTTGACAGGCTTGGACAGCGAATAAAGCTGGCTTGCTCGAGTCTTTTCTGCTTGCATTTTTCTGATGTATAAAGGAAATTGCTGTTTGATTATGTAAATGTAAAATCTATCTGCGTATAACATCCGTCATCGGTTGAAAAAGACCGATGCTAGAAGCTGGGACTTACTGATTAGTCCGGCTTCTTTGGTGTTTTGGTGGTGCCTAAAAGCTTGTAAAGAAAGAAAATCCCTACGGGCTGATGAGGGTCTGCGGAGATTTTCCTCTTTAGACTTGCTTTTATGGCCTTGTATCTTAAGGAGTAATCATGACGAAAACCTATCATTTTATCGGGATTAAGGGCTCTGGTATGAGCGCTTTGGCTTTGATGCTGCACCAGATGGGCCATAAGGTTCAGGGCAGTGACGTTGATAAATATTATTTCACTCAGCGCGGTCTGGAGCAGGCTGGCATTTCCATCCTGCCTTTTGATGAAAAGAATATCCAGCCGGACTATGAAATCATTGCCGGCAATGCCTTTCGTCCAGATAACAATGTGGAAATTGCCTATGCAGACGCAAACGGTATTGGCTATAAACGCTACCATGAATTTTTAGGTGGCTTTATGCGTGACTTTGTCAGCTTAGGAGTGGCTGGTGCCCACGGAAAGACCTCTACAACGGGTATTCTTTCCCACGTTCTGTCCAATATCACGGATACTAGCTATCTGATTGGAGATGGTACAGGCCGCGGTTCTGCCAATGCCAAGTATTTTGTCTTTGAGTCAGACGAGTACGAGCGTCATTTCATGCCCTATCATCCGGAATATTCGATTATTACCAATATCGACTTTGACCATCCGGATTATTTCATGAGCCTGGAAGATGTCTTTAATGCTTTCAATGACTATGCCAAGCAGATTACTAAAGGACTCTTCATTTATGGAGAAGATGAGCAGCTGCGCCGGATTACGTCCAAGGCTCCGATTTACTACTATGGCTTCAAGGAAGAGGGCAATGACTTTGTCGCTCACGATCTCTTACGTTCCACTAGCGGTTCAGGATTTAAAGTTTCTTTCCGCGGGCAAGAGCTGGGTGAGTTCCAAATTCCAAGCTTTGGCCGCCACAACATTATGAATGCGACAGCAGTAATCGGCCTCTTGTATACAGCAGGTCTTGATCTGAATCTAGTTCGGGAACATCTCAAAACCTTTGGCGGGGTTAAGCGCCGCTTTACAGAGAAAATTGTCAACGAAACAGTTATCATTGATGACTTTGCTCACCATCCAACGGAAATTATCGCGACTCTGGATGCAGCCCGTCAGAAGTATCCAAGCAAGGAAATCGTGGCGATCTTCCAGCCGCATACCTTCACTCGGACCATTGCTCTCTTGGACGAATTTGCGGAAGCCCTCAATCAGGCTGACTCAGTATA
>CAUSZI010000042.1:0-18236 GCA_963536045.1 uncultured Streptococcus sp. | reverse complement strand
CATCCTCGAAGTTGTAACCTTCCCATGTCATGTAGGCAACGATTGGGTTTTGTCCCAGGGCCATTTCTCCATTTTCCATAGAAGGTCCGTCAGCAATAAAGTCGCCTTTTTCAACGACATCGCCAACCTTCACCAAGGTACGTTGGTTGTAAGCAGTTCCTGAGTTAGAACGGCGGAATTTTTGAATTTGGTAAACATCAAGAGAACCATCTTCGCGGCGGACTTCAACCTTGTCGGCATCCGCATAGGTAACCTTACCATCATGCTGGGCAATGACTGCTGCACCAGAGTCGTGGGCAGCTTGGTATTCCATACCAGTACCGACATAAGGTGCTTTTGGATCAATCAAGGGCACAGCCTGACGTTGCATGTTGGCACCCATGAGGGCACGGTTGGAGTCGTCGTTTTCCAAGAAAGGAATACATGCTGTCGCTACGGCAACTACCTGCTTAGGCGATACATCCATGTAGTCTACTTGGTCTGATGGGAATTCTTGGTTATTACCTTGGTGGCGTCCCATAACGATAGGCTCTGCAAAGCCGCCTTTTTCATTCAGCTTAGAGTTGGCCTGCGCTACGATAAATTCATCTTCCTCATCAGCGGTCAGCCAAACGATTTCGTTAGTTACTACACCAGCTTCACGGTCTACCTTACGGTAAGGTGTTTGAATAAATCCGTATTTGTTAAGGTGTCCATAAGAAGACAAGTTATTAATCAAACCGATGTTTGGTCCTTCAGGCGTTTCAATCGGACACATACGACCATAGTGAGTATAGTGCACGTCCCGCACTTCATAACCAGCACGGTCACGTGTCAAACCACCAGGTCCCAAGGCAGAAAGACGGCGCTTGTGAGAAAGCTCAGACAGCGGATTGTGTTGGTCCATAAACTGAGACAGTTGAGAAGAACCAAAGAATTCTTTAATAGCTGCAGTTACTGGACGAATATTGATGATTTGCTGCGGAGTCAGTACTTCATTGTCTTGTACGCTCATCCGTTCGCGAACATTACGCTCCATCCGAGAAAGTCCGAGACGAACTTGGTTAGCCAAAAGCTCGCCAACTGCACGAATACGACGGTTCCCCAAGTGGTCAATATCATCCACCCGACCAATGCCTTCAGCTAAGTTGAGGAAGTAGCTCATCTCAGCCAAGATGTCAGCAGGTGTTACAATCCGAACCTTGTCAGAAGGATTTGCGTTACCAATGATGGTCACAACGCGGTCTGGATCAGTCGGTGCTACAACTTTGAACTTCTGCAAATCGACAGGAGCTGTCAAGACAGCTGAGTCGTTTGGAATATAAGTGATTTTGTTCAAACCATTGTCCAGCTGCTCTGCAATGCTGTCAATCACACTGCGGGTCATAACTGTACCAGCTTCAACCAAGATTTCTCCTGTTTCAGCATCTACCAATGGCTCTGCAATGGTTTGATTCAGCAAGCGTGTCTTGACGCTGAGTTTCTTATTGATCTTGTACCGACCAACTGCTGCCAAGTCATAACGATGCGGATCAAAGAAGCGCGCATCAAGGAGAGAGCGAGAGCTTTCAGCCGTCTTAGGCTCACCTGGACGAAGACGCTCATAGATTTCTTTCAGGGCTTCATCTGTACGAGAGTCCATTGGGTTCTTATGGATATCTTTTTCAATGGTATTGCGCACCAAGTCGCTGTCACCAAAGATGTCCAAGATCTCATCATCACCTGAGAAACCAAGCGCACGCACCAAAGTGGTAAATGGAATCTTCCGTGTCCGGTCAATACGAGTGTAGGCAATGTCTTTTGAGTCTGTTTCCAACTCTAACCAAGCTCCGCGGTTAGGAATAACCGTTGAACCGTAGCCAACTTTTCCATTTTTGTCAACTTTATCGTTAAAGTAAACCCCTGGAGAACGCACCAACTGGGATACGATAATCCGCTCACCACCATTGATGATGAAGGTTCCCATTTCAGTCATGATTGGGAAATCACCAAAGAAGACTTCCTGAGTCTTGATTTCACCAGTTTCCTTGTTAATCAGACGGAAAGTCACAAAGATTGGCGCTGAATAGCTGGCATCGTGAATGCGTGCTTCTTCCAGCGTATATTTAGGCTCACGGATTTCATAGCCGACAAATTCCAATTCCATGGTGTCGGTAAAGTTTGAAATAGGAAGTACATCTTCAAAGACTTCCTTCAGACCATGATCCAAGAAATCTTGGAACGAATCCGTTTGGATTTCAATCAAATTTGGTAAATCAAGAACTTCCTTAATTCTTGAAAAACTACGACGGGTACGGTGTTTACCGTATCGAACTTCATGTCCTGCCAAGTTTTTACTCCTTTATGATAAGATACTGAGCCCTTGATAAAGCGAGAAGAAAGGTATCTTTTTCTTAACGCTTTGAGGGCGAGTTCTGTGAAATGTTTTCAGAGGAAAATCCTCTGTCATTTACAATGCTGCAAAACAGCCACAATCAGTCCCTTTTGTTTAATTTTCAGAAAAATTAAATTATGGTTACATAATTCATTTTTCCTAAAAATAGGCACAAAAAGAGCAGCTAAATCTGACTTATTCAAGTTTGATTTAACTGCTGTAAGCTTCTATTTGGACAATATTTCAAATAAAGCACACGACAAATTATTGTTATCATTATACCTTATTTAGCTAGAAATTGCAAGGATTTCATCCGCTTTCTGAAAAGTTAAAACTGCTCTTGATACGCTAGTTCCCTTGCCGGTTATTGTTAGAATTGGAGCTGGAATTAGAATTAGAGGTAGAACCTCCCAGAATAGCTGACCAAGCTTTTTGATAATCCGCATCCGATGCCCCGATACCAAAGCGGTAGGTCGTGGTCGGAGCGCCGTTTTTAGCCCAATAGCTAGGCACTGTCGGACCACTGAGATTAACAGAGCGACCATTTACCGTTACTGTACCTGGCTTTTCTCCTGTAGACTTGAGTACGTCAGACTTAATCACACTCGGATCAAGAGTGAACTTATCACCAACACCCCAGGCATTTGGATCTGCCTGATAGATGGCATCTACCATATAAGCCATGTAGGAAGCGTTATTGTTATAACCAGTCAACGCCGCCATAGAGCTATTATCATCATGACCAATCCAGCCTCCCAAAGTCATCTTAGGAGTAGAAAGCATCAGCCACATATCGCCGTTTGTGTTGGTCGTTCCAGTCTTACCAATCCAGTCGGCTCCAGCTAATGTTCCGTTGACCTGACTGATTCTGGATTTATAGGTCGTAGTAGCCCCAGAATTGATAACGCCTCGCATGAGCTCCTGCATAATCGTAGCTGCTGCTGGACTGTATATCTGAACAGGGTTGGCCTTATGCTGGTAAATCACCTTCCCATCTCGGTCAGTGATTTTTTCAACCATGTATTTTTTCTGGTAGGTTCCATTATTAGCCAAGGTTTGGAAACCATTGGTGTGCTGAGCTACAGATACTTCGATTCCCCCGCCCATTGGGAGACTCTCAATGCTGTAGTCATCTATGTAATAACCCATTTTTTCCATATAGCCACGGACATTGACTCCTTTTTCGCGTAATCCGCGGTAAGTCCAATAAGCCGGGATATTCCAAGAAGTATTGAGAGCTTCTTGCAGATCCATCATGGCTGTACCACGGCTGTCCACGTGCATGATTGGGTCGCCGCTTGAAAAGTTAGTCGGATAGTTAGAAAGAACGCTGGCGCTGCCCATCAGACCTTGGTCAATAGCAATCCCATAAGCCAAAATTGGCTTAATAGTTGAACCCGGTGACCGTTCCGTATCAAAGGCGTGATTGTTCTGATTGGAAGCATAATCTCTGCCTCCGACAAAGCCAATCACAGCACCGGTTTTATTATCCAAGAGGACATTTCCCACTTCAATTGCACCAGTTCCGTCGTCCAAGACGCCGCCATAGTTGGCTACTGCATTTTGCATAGCCGTATGAATGTTCTTGTTAATTGTGGTGGTGACAGTATAGCCGCCATCGCTCAGTTCCTTAGCGGCCAATTCCTTGTAGGCCTTGACAGTGTCATTGTTTTTCAGCTCTTGCTGAGAAACATTGTCCCGCTGAATCAAGTATTCGTACATGGTCTGCTGTGCTTCTTCGACCGCTGTGTAATAAAGGTAGCCATGTGAAGATTTTTCCGAGCTTTCAGAAGGCTTGAAATCCTTTGTCAGGTCGTAGTCTTTATACTCCTTGTACTCTTTCTCGCTTAGCTGGCCCGTCCGATACATATTATAGAGCACATCCTTGGCACGTTCCAAGCCCAGAGCCATATCCCCTTCACTCTTGAGACTGCCATCCGCTGCATAAGGCGAATAAACAATCGGACTCTGTGGCAAGCCAGCAATAAAAGCAGATTGGGGCACTGTCAAATCCTTAGCAGAAACACCAAAAATCCCTTGAGCAGCTTCTTCCACACCGGCGATATTCTGCCCCTTATTGTTGCGCCCAAAAGGCGAAACGTTCAAGTAGGTCGTCAAAATATCATCCTTGGACATGTAGCGCTCCAAAGCTAGAGCATCAACAATCTCCGCCACTTTCCGCTTGAAGGTCGGCGCATCGCCCACCACCTGCTGCTTGATCAACTGCTGGGTAATGGTTGACCCCCCGCTAGACGAGCCAACTCCAACAACTGAACCGAGCGTAGCCCGAAGCACAGCCTTGGGCACCACTCCGTTATGCGTTTCAAAGTTCTCATCCTCTGTAGCGATAACGGCTTTTTTAACATTTTCAGAGATGGCGTCACTCTTAACCGGAATGCGGAGCAAATCATTGTCCACTTCTGCAATCAAGCTGCCATCGGCATAGGTAAGCTTAGAGATACCGGAGATATTATTCACCTGCTTGACCAGCTCTTCCTGCTTGGGCACTTCCACCTTACTGAAAAGACTAGCTGCATAGCCTATCCCAATCCCAGCACCGATTACGCCACCGAAGAAGATAAACACAAAAGCCATATTCATCAGAAGTTTAAAAGTCCGCAAGAAAACAGCAAAAACATCACCGATAGACCAGCCATTGTTGCCACTAACGATCTTCTTGCTCCATTCTGGAAGATGTATTTTTTTGATAAACTGCTGGGCTTTTCCCCAGAACTCTTTTAATTTTTCTATTAATTGTTCCAAGCTTGATTCTCCTTGTTATCTTCCCATTATACCAAATATCTATGATTTATTTCAAGGAATCATTGCTATTTAAAAGCTTTATGATACAATAGAGTAACATAAATTTAAAATATAGATAAGCCAATTTCTTGGCTTTTAGAATAGGAGAGACATGATGCACATTTTTGATGAGCTAAAGGAACGTGGCTTAGTATTCCAAACCACTGATGAAGCAGCTTTACGCAAGGCCTTAGAAGAAGGACAAGTCTCTTATTATAGTGGATACGATCCGACCGCTGACAGCCTGCACCTTGGCCACTTGGTAGCCATTCTGACCAGCCGTCGCTTGCAACTAGCCGGACACAAACCCTACGCTCTGGTCGGAGGAGCAACTGGATTGATTGGCGATCCATCCTTTAGGGATGCAGAACGCAGCCTCCAAACCAAGGAAACTGTGGAAGGCTGGGTGAAATCTATCCAAGATCAGCTTTCTCGTTTTCTGGACTTTGAAAAGGGCGATAATAAGGCCGAAATGGTCAATAACTATGACTGGTTCAGCAGCATCAGCTTTATCGATTTTCTGCGCGATGTTGGTAAATACTTCACTGTCAACTACATGATGAGTAAAGATTCTGTCAAGAGCCGGATTGAGACAGGGATTTCCTATACAGAATTCGCCTACCAGATCATGCAAGGATATGACTTCTACGTCCTCAATCAAAACCACGGCGTGACCCTGCAAATCGGTGGTTCTGACCAGTGGGGGAATATGACAGCAGGTACAGAACTCCTGCGCCGCAAGGCTGACAAGACTGGCCATGTGATAACCGTTCCGCTCATTACCGACGCTACTGGCAAAAAATTTGGTAAGTCAGAAGGCAATGCTGTCTGGCTCAATCCTGACAAGACTTCTCCTTACGAAATGTATCAATTCTGGATGAATGTCATGGACGCAGACGCTATCCGCTTCCTGAAAATCTTCTCCTTCCTATCCTTGGATGAAATCGAAGAGATTCGCCAGCAGTTTGAAGCTGCACCACACGAACGCTTGGCTCAGAAAGTCCTAGCTCGCGAAGTGGTCAGCCTAGTTCACGGTCAAGAAGCTTACCAGGAAGCCCTCAACATCACTGAGCAGCTCTTTGCTGGAAATATCAAAAATTTGTCCGTCAAGGAACTCAAACAAGGTTTGCGCGGTGTGCCTAACTATCAGGTCCAAGCAGAAGACAGCCTCAATATTGTAGAACTGCTTGTGACAGCCGGCGTGGTAAACTCAAAACGTCAAGCTCGCGAGGACGTCCAAAACGGTGCTATCTATCTCAACGGTGAGCGCATCCAAGATTTAGACTATGTCCTCAGCGACTCAGATAAACTGGAAGACGAGCTAACAGTTATCCGTCGCGGTAAGAAGAAATACTTTGTCCTGACCTACTAAAGATAAAAATCCGATTACCTGAATCGGATTTTTCTATGCCTTACCAAAAAGAAGTCATTCAGTTATATAAAAACAATAGAAAGAGAGCGCCTATGAAACCAAAACTCGCCCGCTTTGCCCAAGCTCCAGCCCTGGCCTGTCCACTCTGCCAGCAAAGCTTGGCTATGGAAGAAAACAGCCTCAAGTGTCCTAATCGCCATTCCTACGACATCGCTAAATTCGGATATGTCAATCTAGCTCCTCGGGCTAAACAAGCTAAAGACTATGACAAAACAAGCTTTCAAAATAGGCAAGTCATCTTGGAAGCCGGCTTTTATCAGCATATCCTAGATGAGTTGCAGGATTTGCTGCAGGCCCTGCCTGAAGAACAGACCATTCTAGACGTCGCTTGCGGAGAGGGATATTATGCTCGAAAAATCCAGGAAACATTCCCCAACAAAGAAATTTACGCTTTTGATCTATCCAAAGATTCTATCCAGTTAGCTGCCAAAAGCGATCAGAGCCTTGCTGTAAAATGGTTCGTAGGTGATTTGGCACATTTACCCATTCAGGATCAAAGCATGGATGTCTTGCTGGACATCTTCTCACCAGCCAACTATCATGAATTTCAGCGAGTATTGAAAAAAGAGGGACTTATCATTAAAGTCATCCCAACAGAAAATCATCTGAAAGAAATTAGACAAAAAGCTGCTCAGTATCTGGACAAGAAAGATTATTCTAATCAAGATATCATCCAGCATTTCCAGAAACACTTTACCATCCTATCTAGAAAGACCGTAGAATCAACCCATGCTCTGCATTCTGAGGAGAAAACTGCCCTGCTGCAGATGACTCCTTTACTCTTTCATGTTGAAAAAAATCTAATCAATTGGGAGCAGCTTACACATGCCACCATTTCAGCTGAGATTCTTATCGGAAAACTAAAACAAGAAAAAAGTTGAGCAGCTTTCAGTCAAAAATGATGTTATAGCAGCCATTTTAAAAACGCAGACAGCACTGTCTGCGTTATTTATTTATCTACTGATTAATAGACTGTCTTCTCTGTCTCTGGATCAAAGAAGTGCGCTTTATTGAGGTCAAAACCTAGGTCAATTCCTGCACCAGTTTCTAGGTAATCCCGTGAATCCACACGCGCTACAAACTCACTAGAACCCACTTGGCAGTAGAGGTGAGACTCTGCTCCCAGCAATTCTGAAACAGAAATCTTAGCATGCACAACTGAATTCGGGAAAGTTTCCAAGAAAGCAGCTTCCGCATTGATATCTTCCGGACGAATACCGAAGATCAGCTCCTTGCCCTCGTAACCTTTCTCCCGCAGAACCTTGAGAGCTCCTTCTGGCACAGTCAAGCGCAGCCCTTCTGTGACAATCTCATTCCCTTCAAGCTTAACTGGGATGAAGTTCATAGCTGGGCTGCCAATGAAGCCGGCAACGAACTTATTAACTGGGTTGTTATAGACTTCCTGCGGCGTACCAATCTGCTCCACTCGTCCAATCGTTCCAGTTCCAGCAGGATTCTTGGTCGCTGACATGATAACGATCCGATCCGCCAAGGTCATAGCTTCAGTCTGGTCGTGAGTAACATAAATAGTTGTTGCCCCAATACGGCGGTGAATCTTGGCAATCTCCGCCCGCATAGAAACACGTAGCTTAGCATCCAAGTTAGACAGAGGCTCATCCATAAGGAAAACCTTTGCATCCCGAACGATTGCACGTCCCATTGCTACCCGCTGACGCTGACCACCAGACAAATCAGCTGGCTTACGCTGCAAGAATTCCTTCAAGCCCAGGATTTCTGCTGCTTCATTGACCCGTTTTTCAATATCTTCCTTGCTGTACTTGCGCAGCTTGAGACCAAAAGCCATGTTGTCGTAAACAGTCATATGCGGATAAAGGGCATAGTTCTGGAAGACCATAGCGATATCACGGTCTTTGGGCGCCACATCATTGACCACTGTACCGTCAATAGAGGCAGTTCCTTCTGTAATATCCTCCAAGCCTGCAATCATACGCAGCGTAGTTGATTTTCCGCAACCAGACGGACCGACAAAGACGATAAATTCCTTGTCCTTAATATCAAGATTGAAGTCTTCCACTGAGTAGTGGTCACTGTTGGGATATTTTTTATAGATATTTTTCAGATTTAATTCGACCATAATAAGCCCCTTCTTTTGAATAAAAATATTTTCTTTCAAGCTCTCGTTTGCAAAGCGCTTTCACATTGTCCATTATATCGTTTTTTTTTGACTTTTTCAAGCACTTTTAGTAAAACGTTTGCATAATTTTTGAAAATTTTCTCCATCAAAAAAGAGACCACTGGGCCTCTTTAAAATTTATTCTTCTTTTTTTCTACTACGGAGTGACAATCCAGTTGCACCTAAAGCGCTGATAACTCCTGCAACTGCGAGAAAAGCATTAGAAGCTTGACCCGTATGCGGCAAGACTGACGCTCCACTCCTACTTTCCTTGTTTTTAAGCTGAACTAGCTGGGTGACCTTAGCTGATGAAGACTGCTCTTGTACTGATTTGGCCCCATCAACTGCTGACAAAATACCACTAGTTACTTGATAAGAAGGTAAAGCATCAGTTACTGCCGCGTCAGCAGCATTGACGCCTCCTGTAAATTCCGGAAGAGCCGCCATCTGAGGAGCGCTGTCTGGATGTGCACTCCTGACTGATGGCTGAACGCCAGCATCATAGGCGTTATTTTCTGCCATGGTTGGCTCAGAATCATTGACTCCTCCACTAAATTCAGGCCGTGTTGCTGTTGCTGCTTCTGAATCATTAACGTTTCCACTGAATTCTGGTTGTGCAGACGCCTGTGGAGCTGTATCTGGATGAGTTCCAACTTCATGGCTAGAGAAATCATATTTCGACACCGTTGCCGTTGCTGGTTCAGAGTCGCTGACTCCTCCACTAAATTCAGGCCGTGTTGCTGTTGTTGCTTCTGAATCACTAACATTTCCACTGAATTCTGGTTGTACTGAAGACTGCGGAGCTGTATCAGGATGAATTCCAACTTCATGGCTAGACAAATCATATTCCGACGCCGTCGCCGTTTCTGGTTCAGAGTCGCTAACTCCTCCACTAAATTCTTGCCTAGCTTCCTGTGGTGAATCACTTGGAACAGAAGAAGCTGTCTCAGCTTTAGCAGCATTCTTGACAATCGCTTCTAGATTTTCAAGAGCTTTTGTCTGCTCAGCAGCAATCTGTTCCTGCAGCTTTTCTGCTTTTTCTGCACTGTCTACACTATCATCTAGCTGTGCAATCGCATCTGTCACCGCCTTTAATGCTGCTCGAATCTTTTCTTTAGCTTGTTTTTTATCGAGCTCTGAAAGTGTTTGGTGATGTTCAATTGCTTCAATTTGCTTGTCGACTTCTTCTTCAAGCTCATCTAAAACCAAATCTTTGCCAACTGGATGAATCGTGTTCAAGCTAGCAATTCCAGCTGCCTCAATTCTCTCTAGTTCCTCTTCGGTATCAGCCTTTTCAAGAGCTCTTTTCGCATCTGCTAAAGTTGCTTCCGCTTCAGCTTTAGCCGTAGCCTGTTCTGCCTCTGACAGATTCGGGTTGCTCCGTAAGTCTGCTAGCTTATCAGACAGAGCAAGATCTAGTTTCAGACCAGTCGTAACTTTTAGCAGACCTTGTTTCTCTGCAGCTACTTGCTCTTGAATTTTTTCAGCATCATCAGGACTTTCAACCCAAGCATTATAAGCTGCAATTGCTTTTTGAGCTATGGCTGCTGCATCTTCAATCTTCTTTTTAGCTGCTGTTTTTTCCTCAGTAAAAAGACTTTGACTCTTCTCAACAGCCTCGAGAGTAGCTGTTTTTTCTTCCTGAATTTCTTTTAAGAACTGCTCTTTGCCAATAGGGTGAATCTTGGCTAAGTGGGCTATGGCTGTTTCTTTTGCCTGATCATAGACTTCCTGAGAATCTGCTCCTTCAATAGCCTTCTTGGCCGCTTCCACAACCTGCTCTATCTCGCCTCTAACTGCTTTCTTTTCTGCTTCTGAAAGATTAGGATTTGCTTCCAAGTCAGCTAACTTGGCAGCCAGAGTGAAATCTACGGTTGAACCTGCTATAAATTTGAAAAACTTATCTTCCTCGGTTACTGCTTGCTCTTGAATCACTTCCGCTTGCTCTGCTGTTGCTGCATTAACATCTAATTTCTGAATTGCATCCTCTGCTTCTGCAGCCTTCCTCCTTACAGACTCTTGGAAGCTTTTCTTTTGCTCCTCAGGCAGTAAATCGCTACTATCTACAAGTTTGTCAAACTCTGCTTTCCCATTTTGGATTTCATCTAGAAGTAAATCTTTGCCGACTGGATTGATAGAGTTGATGTCTGCCAATCCATCTTCTTTAGCTTGATCAATCCTTTCTTTATCCTCAGCTGCGGCAATTTCATTCTGAGCCTTTGCCGCTGTTTGATTGACTTCGTCCTTAGCTGCTGCAAGCTCCTCATCTGACAAATTCGAATTATTCCCAAGATCTGTCATTTTCTCAGCCAGAAATGTGCCTACTTCCTTGTTAGCAGCCTCCCTAACCGTTGTCAAATCCTGATTTACTGGCGATGCAGCAACTGGGTTCTCTACTGCATTTGCCACTGGCTGTTCCTCATCCGCCGCCACCAAACTGTGACCCAAAAACAGAGCACAAATAAGGACTGACCCAACACCTAAAACAGACTTCCGAATAGAATATCGCAAAACTTTTTCTGTTCTTTTCATCTTTTTCTCCTCTGAACATATTTTATTATCCTGATCAGTAACCCTTAATAAAAAGTCCAGTCAAACCTCCCATAAATCTTTCAGATTTGGTAATTTTTAAACTACACTTTCTATTTGACTTCTGATAAGATTTTTTATTATTTTATCATATTAACCTTTTAAAATAAAACAATTATCGGCTTGATTTATGTACATTAATTGTAAAATCGTCCAGTTTTTAAATAGACACGATGTCCAAAAATTAAACTAAAATTTTTTCCATTTAACAATGTGTAAACTTTTTTAGTAAAAATTCTGGGCTATTTTCTAGCTTATTTCAGACAGAAAAAGTAAAATGGTATAGGAGGGATAAAATTATGGCTCTTAATACACGAGATAGGATTTTGGATGCATTTTTTGAATTAGCAGATAAACAGCCAGATAGACCGCGTTTTACCTTTACAGAAATCGCTAAAGAAGCCGGTTTATCAAGACAGGCTATTTACAAACGACACTTTAATAACACTACTGAAATTATCGAATACATTCGCCAAGATATGGTGAAGCAAGCCTTTGCCCCCAACTGGAATAGCAACAGTGCTGAAGCGGGCTTAGATCCTTTCGCCTTTTTGGCTCAAACGATTCTTCCCGCTATTTATGAGCAACGCCAACGCATTAAAATATTATATACTAGTTCTGTCGATCCCCTGTGGAGCGATTTTATTACTGCCAGTTACAAGGACTGGATCGAGCAGAATCTAAATCTTGACCATCAAAAATTAGGTATTCCTGAAGACCTGGCCAATCAACTGCTGGCCGGCTGGATTAGTTCTCTTATCGAGAATTGGATCACTCAGGATGACCCCGTTCCTTGCAAGCAGTTTTCTAAGACATTTCTCAACCTTGTATCTTCACCCCTAACCAGCTTTGCTGCTTATGATAGTCCAGCTGGTCCTTCTAACAAAATTGTTATCGCATAGCCAACCAGAAGAAAAACAGAGAAATGACAGAACCGGTCCTTGTAAGGGAAGACTGGTTTTTTAATATTTTTATATTAAATTTTAAAAATAATTGGACATTTCCTCTATAAAGTGTTATCATTTTAGTTGACAAGCGGTAAACTATTTTGTTGGGATTTGCTCTATTTTTAGACAAACCAGCAAGAACTTAATAAAAAAGAAGGAAGGTACTTATGCCCCAAGATACTCGAGACAAAGTCGTCAATGCCTTAATTGAGCTGGCAGAGCAAAATCCTGAAAAGTCTTATTTTACTTTTTCAGAGATTGCAAAACAAGCTGGTCTATCGCGCCAGGCTATCTATAAAAAGCATTTTAGTAATGTTGAAGACATTATTCAATACATCCGCCAGACAATTATGACTCCGTTTTTGCCCCTGTATGAAAGCTATGAAGAAGGAAATGGAGAAAATCCATTCTGCTTCTTTGCCAAGCATATGATTCCTACCCTCTATGACCATAGGAAATGGATGAAGGTGCTCTACACTACAGCTATCGATCCTTTCTGGAGTGACTATCTATCTACCTTCTTCACTCAGTGGGTCGTGCAAAATTTAGACATTGACTCTAAAAAGTTGGGAATTCCAAAAGAAATGGCTACGGAAATTGTTGTTAGATGGATTAACTCCCTCATTGAGATTTGGATTATCAAAGAAAAACCTATGCCTGCAGAGGATTTCGCCAAGCTCTTCCTGAATGTGATTTCAACCCCTATGGATCAGTTTATAACGCCTCATAGTGAGTCCTAATTCAACTAAAAGCTATAAAACCTGCCTAATTTAGGCAGGCTTTTTTGTCGGTAAAATTTCTTACTCTCCCAAAGAAAAGAGAGCAGATAGTCTTCTGCTCTCGTCAACATATAAGCTATAAAATTAAGCACCAAGCTTCGTTTAATCTACCCGATAATAGAAGTTGCCTTGCTCGTCAAAGCTATTCAGGCCAACCCCTGTCCAGATTCTGTCTTGACCGGCATCGGAGTTGTCTGTAAAGTTTTCCTTGTCTGCGATCTTAACTCCCTTAGGAAGAAACTCAATCAGAAAACCTCCGCTTTCTCCGCCGTAGACACCGCCAGCAGCAGTGCCATAGTCTGTCAGAGAAGCTCCGTACAATTCATAAACACTTGAAACCAAGCCCTTGTGATCAAAAACAAGCTGGTTGCCAGAAGCATCCTGCCAGGTTCCTTTAACGCTGGCATAACTGCCATTTGCAAGTGCTGAAATGTCCATCGCTTCCTTCTTTTCCTTGATTTTTTCTGTGCTCGTACTCTCTGAGCTAGTGCTGCTAGCCGCTGAAGATGCTGCTGCAGTTGATTGACTGGATACCTGCTCCACAGAACTTGTTACCGAGCCCGTACTGCTAGTAGTCGTCTCTGATTGATTCGTAGCACTGCCGTTTGAGCAAGCTGTCATAGCTAATAAAGCAGCTCCTGCTAGTAAAAAAGGTAAAGCTTTTTTCTTCATTTTTCTCCTCTTTCTCACGGTAAGATAAATCATGTGATTAGTAACATTATAGATTATTTTATCGCTTTTTACAAGAAGAATTCTAACAGCTGGGCAGGCGTAAAACTACTGACTTTACTCAGCTTCTGCCACATCCAGAACCCTGTAGATTGTTTTTGCCAGAGCTGTTTCATAATCAGATGCACCGTAAGGCTTATCAGTCGTGACGTGGGCTGTCTGCTTTTCTAGGTCTACCGCCACATCTGACACTCCCTCCATAGATAGGAAGTGCTGGGTGACATGTTTAACACAGTTTTGACAAGATAAGTTTTCTAATTGAACTGTTTGTTTCATAGATTCATTCCTCCGTATATTTAGTTCATTTTAAAGCGTCCTAGACGCAGAGCATTGGCCACAACTGACACTGAGCTTAAGCTCATGGCCAGACCAGCCAACATAGGATTGAGCAAGGGGCCGCCGAAAAGATGCAGCAGGCCCATAGCAATCGGGATGCCTAGTGTATTGTAGGCAAATGCCCAGAAAAGATTTTCCTTGATATTACGGATGGTCGCCTGGCTGAGCTTGATAGCCTTGACTACATCCTGCAAATCACTATGCATGAGCACTAAATCTGCTGACTCAATAGCTACATCTGCGCCTGAACCGATGGCAATTCCTACATCTGCCTGGACCAGAGCTGGCGCATCATTGATACCGTCTCCGACCATGGCTAGTTTTTTCCCAGCTTCCTGTAAGTTCTTGATAGCAGTTGCTTTACCATCTGGCAATACACCTGCGATGACTTTTTGGATTCCAGCTTTCTGAGCAATAGCTGTCGCTGTTTCTTCACGATCTCCTGTCAGCATGATGACTTCTAGTCCCATAGACTGGAGCTCCTGCACCGCCTTCAGGCTGCTGGACTTCATCTCATCTGCTACCGCTAAAATACCAGTCAGCTGTCCATCTACTGCGACAAACATGGCTGTCTTCCCTTCTTGGGATAGCTCTAACAACTGCCCTTGAAAGGCACTGCTATCAATGTGCTCTTCTTTCATCAATGACTCATTTCCCACCAGAAGATGCTTACCTTCAACCTGAGCTGACAAACCTCGGCCAACAATGGCCTCAAAATGACTGACAGGTAGCAAGCCAAGCTCCTCCTCTTCAGCTGCTTCCAAGATAGCCTGAGCCAAAGGATGCTCAGAATGCTGCTCAGCGCTAGCTATTAGCTGCAACAAGTCAGACCGATTCAAATCACCCAAGGGCAACAGATCTGTCAGACTGGGCTTACCAACTGTAATCGTTCCCGTCTTATCAAGAACAATAGTATCCAGTTGATAAGCAGCCTCCAAAGCTTGACCAGACTTAATCAGAATTCCATTTTCAGCCCCTTTGCCAGTCCCAACCATGATGGCTGTCGGAGTGGCTAATCCCAGCGCACAAGGGCAGGCAATGACCAGAACCGCGATAAAGATTGACAGAGAAAAGCTAAGGCTCTCACCAGCTAGAACATACCAAGCTAGCGCAGACAAAGTAGCTAAGCTCAGCACGATTGGAACAAAATAAAGCGAAATCTTATCTGCTAAAGCCGCTATCGGCGCCTTAGAACCCTGCGCTTCCTCCACCAATCTAACAATCTGAGCTAAGGTCGTATCCGAACCCACCCTAGTTGCTTGGTAGTCAATACTACCATTTTGATTGATTGTTGCACTGGTGATAGTGTCGCCGACCTTCTTTTCAATCGGAACACTTTCACCAGTCATCATGGATTCATCCACAAAGGTCTGGCCCTCCGTCACAAGGCCATCTACCGGCATACGCTCCCCTGGCTTGATACGGATAATGTCTCCAACTCGGATGTCCTCTGTATCAATGGTTACAGCCTCTCCATAACGGATCACTGTCGCCTGACTAGGTACTAGCTCAAGTAGAGACTGAATCGCCTGAGATGTTCTTCCCTTGGCTGAACTTTCCAGATATTTACCCAGAAGAACCAAGGCAATAATCACTGCAACAGACTCAAAATAGAGTTGATGAACAAAGGCATGATGACCAAGAAAAACTTGACCGACCGAGTAGAGGCTGTAGAAAAATGCTGCGCTGGTTCCCACTGCAATCAGACTATCCATATTAGGATGTTGCTTGATAAGATTGCGAAATCCTCTCTGATAGAAGCCGCGCCCAATCCACACAGCAGGCAGAGTCAACAGCAGTTGTGACAGAACGAAGACCAAGGGATGCGCCATATGGTCCAAAAAGCTAGGTAGAGGAAGACCGACCATACTGCCCATAGAGATATAAAGCAAAGGCAGAGCTGTAACCAAAAGAATTAGTAATTCTTGCTTCTTCCTTCGCAATTCCTGCGCTTTCATCGCAGCCTCTTCATTCACATCGGACGGTCGGTCTTTTCCTTTTTCTTCCGCCTGATAACCAGCCTCGGCTACTGCATCCAGCACTTGCTGGCTGTCAAATCCCTCCTTAGGAACCAAACTGAGACGTTCTGTTGCCAGATTGACACTGACCTCCTCAACCGTTTCTAAGTCCTTGACCGCCATCTCAACTGTCATAGCACAAGATGCACAGGTCATTCCTGAGAGTTTGTATTCTTTCTTCTCGCTCATCAATGCTCCTCCTTTCCGTGCCCGCAACGACACTGACCTTGCGGACAGTGACATTTGATTTCTAACGGAGCTGAAGCCCTTTTCTTATCAATGACTTGGCTGAGCCGCTCCAAGTCCCCTTGGCTGAACTGACTTCTCTCAATCATCGAAATCAAAAGATCTCCGTGTTTAGTATTACAGATATTGTTAAAAAGCGCCTGCCAAGTACTTTCCAGATGATCCTCTTCTAAAATCCGAGCATCGTAGTAAAACTTGCCCTCTATCTTTTCCATAGCGATAAATTCTTTTGTCTTCAGACGATTCAAAAGAGTCTTGATGGTTGCCGGCTTCCAGGAAAAATCAGCTTCCAAACGAGCTATAATCTCTGTACTGCGACTGTGTGGATAAGCCCACAGCACACGCATGACTTGCCATTCTGCTTGGCTAATGTTTTGCTGTTCCATTGTTTAGCACCTCCTTGTTATTTACATTTGTAATCTAACTCTTTATTAGTTTACATCTGTAATCGTAATTTGTCAAGTATTTTTATCATCATTTACCGATATACAAAAAAAGAAGGCGGGATAGTCCCGTCTTCTTACTTTGTCTATATTAGTGCGCCAACATCTCTTGGGCAATTTCTTGACCTGTCAACTTACTTGGATAATATGTTGGCCAGTTTTCCAGCTCGTCAAAGAGTGCTTCCTGACTTTCACCGCCATAGAAGATATGGAAATGAGCCGCCTTGGTCGGTGCAATGTTGTGGTCGCTAAACTGAACATACTTGTACTCCCCAGCATCCTCGTCTGTCGCTTCAAACATAAAGCGAACTCCACGATTTCCCTTAGAGTAAGTCAGAGTATGCTTACCGACATATTTATAGGTATATTTCTTAGCTTTCCCATCTACCACAAATTCCATAGTCTTGTCTGTTATATTGATATTGGAAACATCCGTCTTGTAGCCCTTGTCATAGTAGTCCTTATATTCAGCTGCTGTCATTTTTCCAGTCAGCTTAGCCTTGTAGTCAAAGACTTGGTCCAAGGTACCATCCTTCAGATAAGGGTAAACAGACTGCCACTCGCCAGCATAGTCAGACAAGGTCCGATCCTTGACAGCACTGTCTTCAAAGTAGCCGTTTTGGACTGTCTTATCGTCTTCTTCTTTCTCGGCTGCAATCTCCGCTCCCTCTTGGTCAGTTGTCTTCTTGAGAGCCTTTAGATTGGCCTGCATGATAGAAACATAGTCTGCCCCATCCTTGGTCTGCTCTTCGGTCAAGCTTTCCAGCGGATTCAAGACATCAAGTTCTACCCCTGTTTCCTTAGCCAGAGTAGAAGCCAGAGCCTGAGAAGCATTCTCTTCGAAGTAGATATACTTAATTTGATTTTTCTTGATATACTCAGTCAATTCAGCCAAGCGTGAAGCGGATGGCTCACTGTCTGGAGAAAGGCCAGAGATTGGTACCTGCTTCAAGCCATAGTCCAATGCCAGATAGTTAAAGGCTGCGTGCTGAGTGACAAAGCTCTTTTGCTTGGCATTAGCCAAACCATCTTCATATTCCTTGTCTAACGCTTCCAGTTTCTTGATATAAGTCGCTGCATTTTTCTCAAAAGCAGCTTTCTTGTCAGGATAAGACTTGCTCAGGCTATCACGGATGTGCGCCACCATTTTAATAGCCCGCTTCGGAGATAGCCAGACATGGGGATCATAGGCATGATGATGCCCCTCTTCACCATGGTCGTGATCTTCTTCCTCTTCACCACCAGGCAGCAAGAGCATATTTCCTGTTGCCTTGATAACCGTTTCTTCCTTATTTTTCAAAGTTTTTAACAGTTCAGGAACCCAAGTCTCCATATTTTCATTTTCATAGACAAAGGCATCTGCATCCTGAATAGTCGCAACTGCCTTAGCTGAAGGCTCATAATCATGCGGCTCTGTACCAGCCCCGA
>CAUSZI010000041.1:0-18728 GCA_963536045.1 uncultured Streptococcus sp. | reverse complement strand
TCTATGCTATGTTGATGACGTTTTAGAGCTGTGTTGTTTCGAATGGTTCCAAAACCTTCTGTCAAATTCTTGATTTGCTCTGTCAGTTTTAGAGCTGTGTTGTTTCGAATGGTTCCAAAACGTCTTCTAAGGAAGATGACGCAGCAGGAAAGTTTTAGAGCTGTGTTGTTTCGAATGGTTCCAAAACAAATCCAGTAGTTAAGACTAATCGTCTAAAGTTTTAGAGCTGTGTTGTTTCGAATGGTTCCAAAACTGACAATGGCCTTGTGTGCCTCCATGTTAGGTTTTAGAGCTGTGTTGTTTCGAATGGTTCCAAAACTATTACAGATACTGGAGATGGTGGTTATTAGTTTTAGAGCTGTGTTGTTTCGAATGGTTCCAAAACCTTATTCGCAAGCTGACACCTCGGGAATGTGTTTTAGAGCTGTGTTGTTTCGAATGGTTCCAAAACAATAGACAAGTTTAATGGCTTCTTCTAGGTGTTTTAGAGCTGTGTTGTTTCGTTTTTATTTATCATAAAAAGGACTGTTTTATTCAGTCCTCTCGTTTTCTATTTCCCCAAGCAGAATTGGCTGAAGAGTTGGGTGATGAGTTCGTCTGGTGCGGCGTCACCAGTGATTTCGCCGAGGATTTCCCAGGTCCGGGTCATATCGACTTGGAGAAGGTCAACCGGCATACCCATTTCCAAGCCTTGGTTGACGGCTTGCAGACTTTCCAGAGCTTTTTCAATCAAGGAGATATGGCGGGCGTTGGACAGGTATGTAGCGTCTTGCTCGACGATACCAGCATTTTCAAAGAAGAGCTGATTGATGCGTTCTTCAATTTTATCGATATTTTGATTGTGAAGGACGGAAATCTTGATGACATCAGTTGGTAGCTGGTCCAGCTCAATCTTTTCTTCAAGGTCAGTTTTGTTAAGTAGGACGATGCGATTGCTGTCTTGGCTGATTTCAAGCAACTGGCGGTCTTGGTCTGTCAAAGGCTCGCTGGCATTGAGAACCAAGAGAACCAAGTCAGCTTCCTGCAGGGCTTTTTTAGAGCGCTCAACTCCAATCTGCTCCACAAGGTCGTCGGTTTCCCGAATGCCTGCGGTATCGATGAGTTTGAGCGGCACACCCTTGATATTGACATACTCCTCGATCACATCACGGGTCGTCCCCTCGATATCAGTGACAATGGCCTTATCCTCGCGCAGGAGATTGTTGAGGAGGCTTGATTTGCCAACGTTAGGTCGTCCGATGATAGCAGTGGAAATGCCTTCACGTAAAATCTTACCTCGTCGTGCAGTATCGAGAAGATTGCTCAGCAGAGCCTCGAACTCAGCTGTTTTTTCTCGCAAAAGCTGGGTCGTCATCTCTTCCACGTCGTCGTATTCAGGATAGTCGATGTTGACCTCGACTTGAGCCAGTGTGTTGAGGATTTCCTGACGAGTATTGTTGATAAGGTTGGAGAGAGAGCCATCCAGCTGCTTGACAGCATTGTTCATGGCTTTATCAGTTTTGGCGCGGATGATATCCATGACAGCCTCAGCCTGAGTCAAATCTACGCGCCCATTGAGAAAGGCCCGCTTGGTAAATTCACCAGGCTCAGCCATTCTAGCACCCTCTCGGATAGCCAGCTGAAGGATTTCATTCGTGACTGCAATCCCACCATGGGTATTTATCTCGATGATATCCTCGCGTGTAAAGGTCTTGGGAGAGCGCATAGCACCAAGCATAACCTCATCCAGAATTTCCTGATTTTGAGGGTCAACGATATGGCCGTAGTTGAGCGTGTGGCTTTCCACTTTGCTTAGATTCTTCCCTTTGAAGATTTTTTGGGCAATAGCAAAGCTGTCAGTCCCGCTTAGTCTGACAATGCCGATAGCCCCTTCGCCAAGAGGCGTAGAAATCGCAGCGATTGTATCAAATTCTCTGGTAATCATACTGTATTTTTCCTTGTGTTTTAAAATCAATTACCCTAATTGTAACGCAAAAATCAAGGAGGAGCAAGGCTTTCGATTATCAAGCGGAAGGAATGCAGTTTAAGTCTGGCAAAGAAAACACTTTCATGTTAGTGAGAATCATGATATAATAAAAGTAGTGTGATTCGAGGAGGTGCTATGGAAAATCTAAAGAAACTGGCAGGAATCAAGGCTGCTGAATTTGTCCAAAGCGGGATGATTGTTGGTCTCGGGACGGGTTCGACTGCTTATTATTTTGTCGAAGAGATTGGTCGGCGTATCAAGGAAGAAGGATTGCAGATTACAGCTGTTACGACTTCCAGTGTCACTAGCAAACAGGCTGAAGGGCTAGGCATTCCGCTCAAGTCTATCGACGATGTGGATCAGGTGGATGTCACTGTTGATGGTGCTGATGAGGTTGATTCAGCTTTTAACGGTATTAAGGGCGGTGGCGGCGCACTTCTCATGGAGAAAGTCGTGGCGGTTCCTACCAAGCACTATATCTGGGTAGTCGATGAAAGCAAGATGGTAGAGAAGCTAGGTGCCTTCAAGCTACCAGTAGAAGTTGTTCAGTACGGTGCTGAGCAACTCTTTCGTCACTTTGAACGTGCGGGCTATAACCCAGCCTTTCGTCAGAAGGACGGTCAGCGTTTTGTTACGGACATGCAGAATTTCATCATCGACTTAGATTTAGGTGTGATTGAAAATCCAGTTGAGTTTGCGCAAGAACTAGATCATGTAGTGGGCGTAGTGGAGCATGGACTGTTTAATCAAATGGTAGACAATGTCATTGTTGCTGGAAAATCGGGTCTTCAAGTTTTAGAGGCCAGTAAATAGAAAGAGGTATTTTATGCCAAAATTTAATCGTATTCACTTGGTAGTCATGGACTCAGTTGGTATCGGTGCTGCACCAGATGCTAATAATTTTGTCAATGCAGGGGTACCAGATGGTGCTTCAGATACTCTGGGACATATTTCCAAAACGGTAGGACTGAATGTGCCAAACATGGCTAAGATCGGCCTGGGAAATATCGAGCGTCCTGCTCCTTTGAAGACCGTTCCTAAAGAAGAAAATCCTAGCGGCTACTATACTAAGCTGGAAGAAGTATCACTTGGAAAAGACACCATGACGGGCCACTGGGAAATCATGGGTCTCAATATTACTGAGCCTTTTGATACTTTCTGGAATGGCTTCCCAGAAGAAATCCTGACTCAGATTGAAGAGTTTTCTGGTCGCAAGGTCATTCGTGAGGCTAACAAGCCATACTCTGGTACAGCAGTTATTGATGACTTTGGCCCTCGTCAGATGGAAACAGGCGAGCTGATTATCTACACCTCTGCTGATCCGGTATTACAAATTGCAGCACACGAAGAAGTGATTCCTTTGGAAGAGCTCTATCGTATCTGTGAATTCGCCCGCTCTATTACCTTGGAACGCCCTGCGCTTCTGGGACGTATTATCGCTCGTCCTTATGTAGGTGAGCCAGGAAACTTCACTCGTACAGCCAACCGTCACGACTATGCAGTTTCTCCGTTTGAGCCAACTGTGCTTGATAAGCTCAATGAAGCTGGAATTGATACTTATTCTGTTGGTAAGATTAATGACATCTTCAATGGAGCTGGAATCAACCATGATATGGGACACAATAAGTCTAACAATCATGGTGTAGATACTTTGGTCAAAGCTCTGAAAGACGAAAACTTCAAAGAAGGTTTCTCATTCACTAACCTAGTAGACTTTGATGCTCTTTATGGTCACCGCCGTAATCCACATGGCTACCGTGACTGCTTGGAAGAGTTTGATGCTCGCATCCCAGAAATTATTGAAAACATGCGTGAAGATGATCTGCTCATGATTACTGCTGACCATGGTAATGACCCGACTTATGCCGGAACCGATCACACTCGTGAGTACATTCCGCTCTTGGTCTTCGGAAAATCGCTGAGCGGTCATGGTCATATTCCTGTTGGACACTTTGCGGATATCTCAGCTACCGTTGCTGAAAACTTCGGAGTGGACAAGGCGATGATTGGTGAAAGCTTCTTGGACAAATTGGTATAAGTGTGATAAGAGAGTGAGGAAATTAGTTTATGACAACATTATCAGAAAAAATCAAAGCAACAGCAACCTTCTTGAAAGAAAAAGGGATGACAGAACCTGAATTTGGTCTGATTTTGGGATCTGGTTTGGGAGAATTGGCTGAAGAAATCGAAAATGCTGTTAGTCTTGACTATGCGGATATTCCAAACTGGGGCCGCTCAACTGTTGTTGGTCACGCTGGTAAATTAGTTTATGGAGACTTGGCAGGACGTAAAGTCTTGGCACTGCAAGGCCGTTTCCACTTCTATGAAGGAAATCCTTTAGAAGTCGTTACTTTCCCAGTGCGTGTGATGAAAGCTCTTGGTGCGGCAGGTGTTATTGTGACCAATGCTGCCGGTGGTATCGGCTATGGTCCTGGTACACTGATGGCCATTACGGACCACATCAATATGACTGGCCAAAATCCTTTGATTGGTGAAAACTTGGATGAATTTGGTCCGCGTTTCCCTGATATGTCTAAATCTTACACTCCAGAATACCGTATCGTCGCTCATAAAGTTGCTGATAAGCTTGGTATCAAGCTGGATGAGGGGGTCTATATCGGTGTAACTGGACCGACTTATGAAACACCAGCAGAAATCCGCGCATATAAGACACTTGGAGCGGATGCAGTTGGCATGTCTACTGTTCCTGAAGTGATTGTAGCGGCACATTCTGGTTTGAAAGTCCTTGGGATTTCATGCATTACAAACTTTGCTGCTGGGTTCCAAGAAGAGCTTAATCATGAGGAAGTGGTTGAAGTAACAGAACGTGTCAAAGGTGATTTTAAACGACTGCTTAAAGAAACACTTGCTGAATTGTAAAAGAATGTTGAAGGGCGGAGTGTCTGGGTTGGTAATTAAACTCGGAACAGCTTTTCTATATATGCTGATAAAATCATTAAACTAAAGAAAGGAAGGGCATCTGAGTTTGAATTGAACTCAGGCTAGAGGCGGTGCAAAAAAGATAAATCTACCTAGATGCAGTCGCATCTTCGTTCGATTTCCTATTTTTGTTTTGCCTCTTTTAAGCCCTTAGTATCTTATATTATGTCTATTCATATTTCTGCTAAGCCAGGTGAAATTGCGGATAAAATCCTACTTCCAGGGGATCCGCTTCGGGCAAAATTTATTGCTGAGAATTTTTTAGAAGATGCTGTTTGCTTCAATGAAGTCCGCAATATGTTTGGTTATACTGGTACTTACAAAGGCGAACGTGTTTCAGTTATGGGAACTGGAATGGGTATGCCATCAATCTCTATCTACGCGCGTGAGCTGATTGTTGATTACGGTGTGAAAAAGCTGATCCGTGTTGGAACAGCTGGTTCGCTGAATGCTGATGTCCATGTCCGTGAATTAGTACTGGCGCAGGCAGCTGCAACTAACTCCAATATCATCCGTAATGACTGGCCACAGTATGATTTTCCGCAAATCGCTAGCTTTGATTTACTAGATAAGGCCTATCATATCGCCAAAGATCTCGGTATGACGACGCACGTTGGGAACGTCTTGTCGTCTGATGTCTTTTACTCAAACTACTTTGAAAAGAACATTGAGCTTGGTAAATGGGGAGTTAAAGCTGTTGAAATGGAAGCTGCGGCACTTTACTATCTGGCTGCTCAGCACCATGTGGATGCTCTTGCTATCATGACCATTTCTGATAGCTTGGTCAATCCAGAAGAGGATACGACAGCTGAAGAACGCCAAAATACCTTTACCGATATGATGAAGGTTGGTTTGGAAACCTTGATTGCAGAAGCATGAAACTAGATGTCAAAGAAGCCATTCTCTTTGCTATTTCCCGCTATGACTATGCTTATGCTCATAAACTAGCTGAGCGAGCAGGAAGCAGTGTCCAGTCTGACTTGGTCCTTCTTCTTGAGGCTTTGGCGGAGCGAAGAGAGCTCAACATCCAATCTATGATGAATCTAAAGTTGAAAATCACTGGGTCTGACCTTGCTGATTTTCAGCTTTTTTGCCATGAAGATGAAGCGGATGAGCAGCTAGTCAATTACCTTTATGACCTGGAAGCCAAACTGAGAAATGAGCAGCTGATTGACTTTATCAGAGCAGTCAGTCCGGCTATCTATCGGATTTTTATGCGACTGATTCGCATGCAAATACCGGATATTGAGAGCTATATTCATAATTCACGAGGGGCTAGTTACGACCGTTGGAAGTTTGAAAAGATGCGAAATTCTGATAATCCTGACCTGCAAAATTTTCATGCAGAAAGCACGGTCAATTCTTCTAGTTTGACGGAGCTGATTTTGCAGTTGCATTTGTCTGAATCCGTCAAAGAATCAGCACAACAGCTAAGAGAGTTAGAAAAGTCAGTTCGCAATCCGTTGGCTCATCTTATCAAGCCTTTCGATGAGGAAGAATTGCACAGGACGACAGGTTTCTCATCTCAGCACTTTATGGAGCTTCTGATTGATTTGGCGCAGGAGACAGGCATAGTTTACCAGAGAGAACCTTTTTACTTTGACCGAGCAAATGCGGTCATAGAAAGTCTCTTATAAGGAGTAGCAGGATGGATAAGATTGCAAGGCTGCAAGAATTAATAGACCAAAGTCAAAATATCGTCTTTTTCGGTGGTGCGGGTGTTTCGACTGAGTCCAATATTCCGGACTTTCGCAGTTCAGATGGGATATACAGCGTCAAGCTGGGACGGCATTTTACAGCGGAACAGCTGGTTTCTCACACTATGTTTGAGCGCTATCCGCAGGAGTTTTTTGACTTTTACAAGAAGTACCTACTCTATCCAGAGGCTAAGCCCAATGCAGCACATGTCTACTTTGCAGACTTGGAGAAGACGAGCAAGCTCAAGGCTGTGGTGACTCAAAATATCGATAGCTTGCATGAAATGGCCGGTTCGAAAAAGGTTCTCAAGCTTCATGGCAGTGCGGATAGAAATTACTGTCTGAATTGTCAGCGATTCTATGATTTGGCCGGTTTTCTAGCTTTGAAGGGTACCGTTCCTCACTGTCTTGACTGTGGTGGTATTGTCAAGCCAGATGTGACTCTCTATGAAGAACCCCTAGATATGGAAGTTTTCCAGCAGGCAGCTCAAGCTATCCAGAAAGCAGACTTGTTGATAATTGGCGGTACTTCTTTGGTCGTCTATCCTGCAGCCAGCCTCATCCAGTACTTTGCAGGAAAGCATCTGGTCGTCATCAACAAGACCAGTATTCCTCAAGACAGCCATGCCGACTTAGTCATTGAGGGGAAGATAGGAGAAGTGTTGGGGAAATTGAAACAATAGAAAAAACACCTGAGATAGCTTTTTCAGGTGTTTTTGCAGTTTATTTATCAAACTTCACTTCCTCAATCAGATACTCAATGAATCGTTCTCCCATTTTGGATAGGCTAGCTTTTTCGTGCTGGATGTAAACCAGTTCAATCGGATCATCGATGTCCAGTGGGATTGACACGATATTATCTCCGTTGAGGTTGCTGTTGAGGATACCGGTTGCAATTGTGTAGCCATCCAGACCGATTAAAAGGTTAAAGAGGGTCGCACGGTCGCTGACGACGATAGATTTTTTATGATGTTCCTGAGAGAGAATTTCCTCAGAAAAGTAGAAGGAGTTGTGAGTCCCTTGGTCGTAGCTGAGGTAGGGGAAGTTTTCTAAGTCAGATAATTGAACCAGCTTTTTCTTGGCCAGCGGATTGGACTTGCTGACAAAGATATGGGGCTGAGCTGTAAAGAGATGAGTAGCAATCAGATGATTGTCATCCAGCATCTTGGATAGGACATCGCGGTTGTAGCTATTGAGAAAGAGGACGCCGATTTCGCTGCGGAAGTTTTTTACGTCGTCAATAATTTCCCAAGTCCGAGTTTCCCGCAGAAAGAGCTCGTATTTCTCCATATCGCTTTTTTTAAGCAGGGAGACAAAGGCATTAACCACAAAAGCATAGTGCTGGGCAGAAACGCTGAAAAGTTCACGGTGGGCGACGGGGTTTTTGTATCGCTCCTCTAGAAGTTGCGTCTGCTCAACTACCTGCCGAGCATAAGAAAGAAACTCCATGCCGTCCTTGGTCAAGGTAATTCCTTTGGGATTGCGAATAAAAATCTCGATGCCCATTTCATTTTCCAAATCCCGCACAGCATTGGACAAACTAGGCTGAGTAATGAAAAGCTGCTTGGCAGCTTCGTTCATACTGCCAGTCTCGACGATTTTGATAATATAGTGTAACTGTTGAATTCTCATAGGACTATTTTATCACAAACTGGGGATTTTTTCCCGGTAAATCAATGAAAGCTAGCATGTTTTTATAATTGAATTTATTAAAATGGACAGATGGTAAAAGAAATTCTATTGGATATAGTGACATTTTTAAAGTTTATTCTTATCGGAATTATAGAGAGATTTTATCAAGTCTTTTATAATGAAACAGGTTTTGCAATTTCAAGTTATTCGTGATATGATGATTTTTAGACTGTAAAAGGAGTAGTTATGAAGAAAAAAGAGGACTCTTTTGAAGATATTGCATTTGAGTTAGAGAAGGAGACATCTAAGTCTAAGTTCTTACCATTCGTTTTATTAGCCATTATTGGCTTTTCTATCGTTGGAGCAGTTTTTTTAATGCTTTCTATATCGGAAAAAGCTAAATCTAAGCAACCGATGAGCCAGTCAAGTCAGATTATTTCAATATCAAAAGAATTAGAGGATAAGAAGACTGAAGTAAAAAAATTCGCTGAAAGTCTTACAGTTTCTCCAGAAAAAAGTGGCCCCTTTCTTTGGACGGTTGACAAGGCAGTTTCTCTCCCCATGGACAAAGATAAAGGCGGAGTCGTCTTGGAAGATGTTTTAAAAGAATTTGGAAGACCTGTTGAAGCTGGTTCATGGATCCACTTATTACCAAATCATGAAGTCCGAAACTATATTAGTCTTTTCTGGAAAGATAAAAACGGTAATATAGGCAATGTATCTTTAATATTTGCTGAATTTGATGGTGTCTATAAGCTCACCTCAAAGTTCTTTAATCTTTCAAGTAATGCAATTAAAGTTGATAAAAAACCTGATCGAGATTTTTTATGGACGCAAGAATATATGGATAGTCTTGTTATTGGTGCTAGAGAAGGTACTGACAAAGGTACGGCTTATGATGAGATTGTTTCAAATGTTGGTTTGCCTTTTTATCAAATAATTTCAGGAGAAAACAATCAACTTAAGTTAAGGATTACTTATAATAATCCAAAGGGTTGGAAAGAACGTAATAAATTACAGACTGTTATTCTAGAATTCTACAACCAAGAAGATGGAACATGGCGTTTAGTTTCTAAACAAAGCCAGTAAACTAAATAAGAAAGAGGAGACAAACTTGAGAAAGAATAGCAAGAAAAAACATGATTCCAATTCATTTAGAGATATAAAAAAGGAACTTTATAGACAACAAAAGATAAAAAGAGAAGAACTCAGCATGATGGCCATACAAGAGAAGAAAAAAAGGACTAACTTGGCCTTTATTCTTCTTTGTTTAACCATATCATTTACTTTATTCTTTGGCTTCTATTATTTATCACTAAAGGTTCCTAACAAAGACAATGCTAAACACAAAGAAGATAAGACAGTCTCGTCAGTTAGTAAAGAAAGCTCTACTACTCAGCAAGATGAAGCTGAGTTAGAAATGGACAAGAAACAGAAGGAACTTAAAAATAAACTTGTGGTAGAAGATGAAAAAAAGTTTGCTTTTAAATGGACATTAGACAATTTTGTAGAACTCAAAATAGCAAAAGTTGGGGGGTGGAAGAATAATCCGACTTTGGAAGAAGTTATTACGAAATACGGTAAGGGTTCAAATGTGAGTTTTACCGAAAATGGATTGACACTAACTTATAAGACAAGGGTGATGGACATAGAAAAAAACAGCTTATCTGATCATCCTCAGGAGATAAGACTAGGTTTTTTTGATCCCGATTCCAATGGCAAGGAGTACTATTTGATAACTAAATCGGCATTGTTCTTGGACGATAGTCGCTATCCAGTGGCTACCAAAGAGGAGTTTGTCTTTAACTGGAAGCCAGAAGATATCGATACATTGATATTGGGTGATAGGCAGCGAGGTAAAGGTGGTATGACTTATCAAGAAGTTGTTGAACGTTTTGGTTTACCCTCTTACAGTAATATTCATGGGAATGATACGGATTTTGACCCCTTATCATTGAGTATACAGTATATTAATATACGAAAATTAGATACTGAACGAAAAAGTGATAGAGTAACCTTGATTTTCAGAAGACAGGAGGATGGAAGCTTTTGTCTAGCAGATGTAAGTAGCGAATTTGACAAGGACTGGTAAAGCTGTGGTAAGTCGGAGATGTGAAAATTCTGATATTTTATGCCTTGACATTACTCATCTCTAACGATATAATGTTTACAATTTAACCTTTAATCAAGTCCAGTGAGGCTGCAAGGTAGGAAAAACGGTATAAGAGGCAGTTGGCTGCCTTGTTTTTTGCGAAACCTTGCTGCGGCGAGTTTTTTTCTTGTAGAAAGTGAGGTTGTCATGGTTAGTGACAGTTGCAAAAAGAGATTTGGCAAGATTATGCTGGAGCAGATGGAGCTGCTGGAGCAAGTAGAAATTACGCCTAATATTTTTTCCATGATTCTAAAGGGACAAATGGTTGCTCAGATGCAGGCTGGGCAGTTTTTACACATTCGTGTACCAGATGACAGCAAGCTTTTGCGGCGACCTATTTCGATCGCAGAGATTGATCGTGACAATCTGACTTGTCGCATCATTTATCGGATAGAAGGCGGCGGGACGGCTATTTTTTCTCAACTTCCAGTCGGGTCTTTTATTGATGTTATGGGGCCTCAGGGCAATGGCTTTGATTTGAGTCCTGTAAGGGCAGGTGACCAAGCTTTGATTATCGGTGGTGGGATTGGCGTCCCTCCCCTACTTGAGGTTGCTAAAGAATTGCATGCCAAGGGAGCTCAAGTGACAGCTGTTCTGGGATTTGCTGACAAATCTGCTGTTATTTTAGAAGAGGAAATGAAAAAATATGCTGAGGTCATTGTTACGACGGATAATGGTTCTTATGGTCGCAAGGGCTATGTATCATCAGTTGTAGATAAATTGCCCCAAGACTATGCGGCTGTCTATTCTTGTGGAGCTCCGGCTATGCTTCAGTATGTGGATCGTAAGTTTCAGAACCATCCGCATGCTTATCTTTCCATGGAATCCCGAATGGCTTGTGGCATGGGCGCTTGCTATGCCTGCGTCGTTCATGTTGCAGGTCAGGACGAGTCGGTCAATAAGCGCGTTTGTGAAGACGGTCCGGTCTTTGAGACGGGCACGATTATTGTCTAGGAGGGGAAAGAATGAGTGACCAACGTTTAAGAGTTTCCTTGCCAGGCTTGGACCTGAAAAATCCAATTATTCCAGCATCTGGCTGCTTTGGCTTCGGTCAGGAATATGCCAAATACTATGACCTAGACTTGCTGGGCTCTATCATGATAAAGGCTACGACTTTGGAGCCACGCTTTGGCAATCCCACTCCGCGTGTGGCAGAAACGCCAGCTGGTATGCTCAATGCCATTGGCCTACAAAATCCAGGTGTTGAGGTTGTTCTAGCTGAAAAACTGCCCTGGTTGGAAAAAAATTATCCCGACCTGCCAATCATAGCTAATGTAGCAGGCTTTTCCAATCAAGAATATGCCACAGTTGCTGGGAAAATTTCTCAAGCCCCCAATGTCAAGGCTATTGAGCTCAATATCTCCTGTCCTAATGTTGATCATGGAAATGCTGGACTGTTGATTGGTCAAGTTCCGGAGTTGGCTTACGAAGCAACCAAGGCAGCAGTAGATGCTTCTGCTGTACCCGTTTATGTCAAATTGACTCCGAGTGTGGCAGACATCACTCAGGTAGCCAAGGCTGTTGAAGACGCTGGTGCAGCTGGTTTTACCATGATTAATACCTTAGTAGGTATGCGATTTGCCTTGAAGTCGCGCAAGCCTATTATCGCTAATGGCACTGGTGGCATGTCTGGTCCAGCTGTTTTTCCGGTAGCTCTCAAGCTAATCCGTCAAGTAGCTCAAGCAAGCAAACTTCCTATTATTGGTATGGGGGGAGTTGATTCTGCGGAGGCTGCTCTGGAGATGTTTATAGCGGGCGCATCAGCCATTGGGGTGGGAACTGCCAATTTCACGGATCCATATGCCTGCCCGACCATCATTGAAGAACTGCCTAAGACTATGGATAAATATGGCATTGAAAGTCTTGAAAGTTTACGAAAAGAAGTTCGAGAGAATTTGCTTTAAAGTTACATTTTTACTTGACAATCCTGCTGTGAAATTATAGAATGAACTAAATATAACCTTTAAAGAAGTCCAGAGAGGCTACTAAGGTACATACGTTTGAATGGCAGATACTGCCACATTTTCGTGTAACCTTGCTCTCGGGCAAGGTTTTTTCTATGTCTCTGAACCTAACGTGAAGGTTGATTTGGATATAGGAGTGCCTAGCAGAGTTCTTTAAAGTTAAAAATTAAAAAGGAGATTTTCCCCTCATGCGTGAAGAACGGCCTATTATCGCCCTCGACTTTCCATCTTTTGATGATGTCAAAGATTTCTTGGAACATTTTCCGGAAGATGAAAAACTCTATGTCAAAATCGGTATGGAATTCTTCTATGCCATCGGTCCAGAAATCGTTCATTATCTGAAAGGTCTTGGACACAGCATTTTCTTGGATCTGAAACTGCACGACATTCCTAATACGGTGCGCTCAGCCATGTCTGTCTTAGGTACATTTGGCATCGACATGGTGACTGTTCATGCGGCGGGCGGTGTGGAGATGATGAGTGAAGCCAAGAAGGTCTTGGGGGATAAGGCTAAGTTGGTTGCGGTGACCCAGCTGACCTCGACCAGCGAGGAAGATATGCGTGATTGCCAAAATATCCAAACCACGGTTCAGGAGTCTGTTGTCAATTACGCTCGGAAGGCCAACGAAGCCGGTTTGGATGGTGTAGTTTGCTCGGCTCAAGAAGTGGAACTGATTAAGGCGGCTACTGCAAATGACTTTCTCTGTGTAACGCCGGGTATTCGGCCAGCAGGATCAGAAATCGGCGACCAAAAGCGGGTCATGACTCCGCAGGAAGCCCATCAAATCGGCAGTGATTATATTGTAGTCGGCCGTCCAATTATCCAAGCTGAAAATCCTTGGGATGCCTATCACGAGATTAAGAAGCAGTGGAATAGCTAGGAAAAACAAGAGATTCGAATTAAATCGTTTATAAAAATTAACAGCATCATAAAATTTCAAATTTATAAGGAGCAAAAAATGACTTTAGCAAAAGAGATTGCGCGTGATCTATTGAAAACAAAAGCTGTGTATTTGAAGCCAGAAGAGCCTTTTACATGGGCGTCGGGCATCAAATCACCTATATATACGGACAACCGTGTGACCTTGGCTTATCCAGAGACTCGGACCTTGATTGAAGATGGTTTTGTCGAAAAGATTCAGGCGGAATTTCCAGATGTAGAAGTCATCGCTGGAACTGCGACAGCAGGTATTCCTCACGGAGCTATTATCGCTGATAAGATGAACCTGCCATTTGCCTATATCCGCAGCAAACCAAAAGATCACGGAGCGGGCAATCAAATCGAAGGTCGCGTAGCGCCTGGGCAAAAGATGGTTGTCATTGAAGACTTAATCTCAACTGGCGGTTCGGTTTTGGATGCTATCGCTGCCGCTAAACGAGAAGGTGCGGACGTGATTGGCGCAGCGGCCATCTTTACCTATGAGCTACCAAAAGCAGAAAAGAACTTTAATGATGCGGGTGTGAAATTGGTGACTTTATCAAACTATACAGAGTTGATTCACTTAGCTGAGCAAGAAGGCTATATCAATGCTGAAGGATTAGCCTTGTTGAAACGATTTAAGGAAGACCAAGAAAATTGGCAGGCCTAGACCGAATACAAATAAAATGATCTGACCTTTATTCAGGTCATTTTTCAGTAAAACGTCCTTGTCTTGCCTTTAAAAATGGCTTAAAGTCTCTGTGTTTGGTATAATAGAGCTATGTCTAAGATTTATCATCTATCCTTTTCGATATTACAGAAAGTTATGCTGATTACGGCTGTTCACTGGTTTCTGATTGCCATATGGCATGTTTCAGAGCTGAATAGTATAGCTATTATTGCTTTTACTGGCTTGGTTTATCTGGCCTATCGCTATCGGAATTTTCTAGAAAAAGCTTATCATTGGCTAATGCAGCATAAACTTCTTATTATGCTAGCCGTCTTTATTTTTCAGCTGATTATGCTCTTTTCGGCAGAGCTTTTGATTAGGCGGGATGCAGCAGTAGTCTTTACAGGGGCTTTCAAAACTCTGAAAGAAAGCTCCATTTCCAGCTATCTGACTCGCAACCCTAACAATGTCTCACTCTTTCTCTACGAGCGTTTTTTCTTTAACGTATTTGGGGAATCTGGTCTATGGGTCATGCAGGCCTTGAATATTGTTTATACTAACGTAACGGCCTTGATTCTCTATAAGGGTTGCCAAAAGTATTTTTCCCAAAAGACTGCGGATGCTGTATTTAGTCTTTATGTGCTCTTACTTGGCTTTTCTCCTTATTTCTTTTCAATGTATACCGATATTCCTCCCCTACCTTTCATCAGTTTGCAGATTTTCCTAGTTCTGGGATTGCTGAAGGGAGAGGAAACCAGCCGACAGCTGGTTTGGCGCAGTATTTTGCTTGGGCTGATGACTAGTCTGGCTTTCTTCTTTAGACCAACAGTAATGATTCTGCTGATAGCTGTCTTCGGAGTTCTCTTTTTCAAAAAGAACTGGAAGAAGTTCTTTCTGACACTAGTCGTTTTTGCTTGCAGTTTTGCGATTAGCTATGCCCCGCTGCATTACTGGTCCAAGCATCAAACGGAAGTGCCGATTATGGAGGGAGAGGGATTGGCAAAAGGTCCCCTGCTCTTTATCAATCTAGGTCTGACCTTTAATGGCCACAATCAGGAAGATATGAAAGAGGGGCTCTTGCAGTATATTGAGCCTGATAAGCAGTATGACTATAACAATGGCATGTTTGCCAAGGAATATGTTATCAAGGAAATCAAGCGGCGCTTAAGTGAATATAATCCTTTGACTTTAGCTCATCATCTCTTCCACAAGCAGTCTTTGACTGTAGTTGAAGGAGATTTGGGCTGGCTCTACCGCAGTGTTGAAAATGAAAAGACACCTTATATATCGCCTTTTTACCAAGATACGAAAGATAGTCCTTTAACTCAGTTTGTCCGTGACTTCTTCTTGAATACTGACAAGTCAGAATTTGTCTATTTCTCGCTGTCCAAGCAGGTGGTCTGGATTGTCATGGCGGCAGGACTTGTCTTTGCGCTTTGGAAATATCGCTCCAGTGATGAGCTGAATTTTCTAACCTTAGCTGTTTTTGGCGGCCTGCTCTTTCTGCAGATTTTTGAGGGAGGAAAGACGCGTTATTTGATTCAGTTTTTGCCACAGATTTTGGTTCTGTCTGCCCTAGGATTGTCCCAGTACCCACAAGCTCTAGGGAAGTTTCGCTTTTGGACTAGAAAGAAGGAGTCTTTAGAATGAAAAGATCTGTTCCTATCTATGAACCGCTTTATAGCTTAAAGCCCATTGCTGAGAATATCTGGATTGTAGATGGTGATTTGATTGAGATGGATGCGGTGGTGACAAAGCTACCATTTTCAACCCGCATGACTGTCATCAAGTTAGCAAATGGCCAGCTCTGGTGCCATTCACCAATCCAGCCAAATCAAGCCTTGTTTGACCAGTTGGACGCTTTGGGACCAGTCGCACATCTCGTTTCGCCTAATAAGATTCACTATGCCTATATAGCTGACTGGAAGAAGCGTTATCCTGAGGCAATTGCTTGGTCTAGCCCAGAAGTTGAGGAGAGAGCAGCCAAGCAGAAAATCCCGGTCTCTTTTAATGAAAAACTGACGGATGAGGCTCCTGAAGCTTGGACAGGTCAGATAGATCAGTTGGTTTTCAAGGGAAGTTCTTATATTGAGGAAGTTGTCTTTTTTCATAAGGGCAGTCAAACCTTGATTTTAACAGATTTGATTGAGAATTTTGAAACAGAGCGTTTTCCAAGTTCGCTTCGCAGCAAGGTTTATAAATTGGTTCGTGTTGCAGCTCCGGACGGCCAGACGCCTATTGACTACCGTATGACCTTTATCGGTCATCAAAAAGAAGCCAAAGAATGTCTAGAGCAGATGCTGGCTTGGCAACCAGAGAAAATCATACTAGCCCACGGTTCTTGTTTTCTAGAAAATGGTACAGCAGAACTCAGAAGAGCATTTAGGTGGATTAGATAAGAGAATTTTATCGTAGGAAATAAGAGGAGACATATATGCAGCATTCAGCTTGGCACGCTTTGATTAAGGAGCAGCTACCGGAAGGTTATTTTGCAAAAATCAATCATTTTTTAGACGAAGTGTATGCGTCAGGGACCATTTACCCACCTCGGGAAAAGGTTTTTAATGCGATTCAGACGACAGATTTAGCAGATGTTAAGGTGGTTATTTTGGGGCAGGATCCCTACCACGGACCGAGACAGGCACAGGGCTTGAGTTTTTCGGTACCTGATGATATTCCAGCTCCGCCTTCTTTGCAGAATATTCTCAAAGAACTGGCAGATGATATCGGAGTGAAAGAGTCGCATGATTTGACTTCTTGGGCTCAGCAGGGTGTTCTCTTGCTCAATGCTGGTTTGACAGTGCCTGCTGGCCAGGCCAATGCGCATGCCGGCTTAATCTGGGAGCCTTTTACAGATGCTATTATCAAGGTAGTCAATGAGAAGACTAATCCAGTTGTCTTTATCCTATGGGGTTCATACGCTCGCAAGAAAAAAGCCTTGATAAGCAATCCTCAACATTTGATCATCGAGTCAGCTCACCCAAGTCCGCTGTCTGCGTATCGTGGTTTCTTTGGCAGCAAACCTTTTTCACGTACCAATGATTTCTTAGTGACTAAGGGATTGGAACCTATCGATTGGTTAGCTTAGGAGGTAGTATGGTTCAGTTAGCAACGATTTGTTATATCGATAATGGTCGGGAGTTTCTCATGCTGCACCGCAACAAAAAGCCCAATGATGTTCATGCTGGGAAGTGGATTGGTGTCGGTGGCAAGTTAGAACGTGGAGAAACCCCGCAGGAATGCGCTACACGTGAGATTCTAGAAGAAACAGGTCTAAAGGCCAAGCCTGTTCTTAAAGGCGTTATCACTTTTCCAGAGTTTACTCCCGACTTGGACTGGTACACCTATGTCTTCAAGGTGACTGAGTTTGAAGGGGAATTGAATGACTGCAACGAAGGTACTTTGGAATGGGTGCCTTATGATCAGGTTTTATCTAAACCAACATGGGAAGGCGATCATACCTTTGTTGAATGGCTTTTAGAAGACAAGCCGTTCTTTTCTGCAAAGTTTGTTTATGACGGGGATAAGCTCTTGGATACGCAGGTGGACTTTTACGAATAAGGAGATAAGACGATGCTATTAATCAAAAACGGACGAGTTATGGATCCTAAGACTGGTTTTGACCAAATTGCTGACCTCTTGGTTGAGGGGAAGAAAATTGTCAAAATCGGTCAAGATTTGCAGGCAGAAGGAGCAAAAGTTATTGACGCGAGTGGTTTGGTTGTTGCTCCAGGTTTGGTGGATATACATGTGCATTTCCGGGAGCCGGGCCAGACTCATAAGGAAGACATTCACACGGGGGCCTTGGCAGCAGCAGCAGGTGGCTTTACGACAGTTGTTATGATGGCCAATACCAATCCGACCATCTCTACGGTTGAAACTCTGAAAGAAGTGCTGGACTCGGCTAGTCGTGAAAATATCCATATCAAGTCCGTCGCAACGATTACAGAGAATTTTGATGGGCAACATCTGACAGATTTTCAAGGTCTCTTGGCAGCTGGTGCAGTAGGTTTTTCTGATGACGGTATTCCGCTGACCAACGCTGGCATTGTCCGCCAAGCCCTCCTAGAAGCGCGTAAAAATGATACTTTTATCAGTTTACACGAGGAAGATCCCAATCTCAATGGCATACTCGGTTTCAATGAGCATATTGCCAAAGAGCATTTTCATATTTGCGGCGCGACAGGTGTGGCAGAGTACAGCATGGTTGCCCGCGATGTCATGATTGCTTATGATGCGAAGGCTCATGTGCATATCCAGCATTTGTCCAAGGCTGAGAGTGTAAAGGTGGTCGAATTCGCTCAGAAGCTAGGCGCTCAAGTCACCGCTGAAGCAGCACCTCAGCACTTCTCTAAGACAGAGGCTTTGCTATTGACCAAGGGCAGCAATGCTAAGATGAATCCGCCTCTGCGCTTAGAATCGGATCGGCTAGCGGTTATTGAGGGGCTCAAGTCTGGTGTCATTTCTGTCATTGCGACGGACCATGCTCCGCATCACGCTGATGAGAAAAATGTAGCCGATATCACTCAGGCGCCTTCTGGCATGACTGGGCTTGAGACTTCGCTTTCTCTTGGTCTAACCTACTTGGTAGATGCTGGTCATCTGAGCTTGATGGGACTTTTGGAAAAAATGACAATCAATCCGGCCCAGTTGTATGGTTTTGATGCTGGTTTCATTGATCAGGACGGCCCTGCTGATTTGACGATATTTGACCCAGAAGCAGATAGGCTTGTGACTGACCACTTTGCCTCCAAGGCGGGCAATTCACCTTTTGTTGGTGAAAATCTT